>CAYZBX010000115.1:3027-6701 GCA_964476735.1 uncultured Micrococcaceae bacterium | reverse complement strand
CTGCGCGTGCTGGAACGCTACGCGGTGCGTTGCGGCGGCGGCTTCAACCACCGCAACGACCTCTCCGCGGCGGTGATGGCCAAGGACAACCACCTCAGCCTGCTCGGCAGCGGGGCAGAGCTGACCGAACGGCTGCGCGCCGCCAAGGACCGGCTGGGCCACACGGTGCACTTCGAGGTGGAGATCGACTCCCTAGACCAGCTGGATGCGGTGCTGGCCGCCGGCGTGGACACCATCATGCTGGACAACTTCTCGCTGGCGGACCTGCGCGCCGGGGTTGAACGGATCGCCGGCAGGGCCTATGTTGAGGCCAGCGGCGGGATCACCCTCGAGAGCATCGCCGAGGTCGCCGCCACCGGGGTGGACGTCATCTCCTCGGGCGCCCTCACGCACAGCGTCCGGTCGCTGGATCTGGGCCTGGACATCGACGTCACCGCCGCCTAACCTTGCCCCGGCCCGGCGCCGAAGCGCCGCCCGCCCCACCCCCAGCAGAGGAGCCCCGAGACCGTGTCCGAGACACTGTACTGTGACTACGCCGCCACCGCGCCCATCCGGCCGGAGGTGACCCAGGCGATCGCCCCGTGGCTGTCCCGACTGGTCGGAAACCCGGCCGCCATGCACCCGGCCGGCGAGGAATCCGCGGCCGTGCTGGAGCAGGCCCGCACGCTGATCGCCAACGTGCTGGCTGGGCCGAAGCCTTGCCTGCCCGAAGACGTGCTGCTGACCTCCGGCGGCACGGAGGCGAACAACCTCGCCATCAAGGGGCTGGCGTTGGCGAACCCGCGCGGCAAACACATCGTCACCTCGACGTTCGAACACCCGGCCGTCCACGAGCCGCTGGAACAGCTCAAGAGCTGGCACGGCTTCGAGGTGGACTACGCGCCGGTCAGCGCCGACGGGGTGGTCGATGTGGCCGCGTTCGAGCGGCTGCTGCGCCCAGACACCACGCTGGCCTCCATCATGACCGTGAACAACGAGATCGGCACCGTCCAACCGATCGCCGAGCTGGCCGCGGCCGCCCACCGGGTGGACGCGCTGTTCCACACCGACGCAGTGCAGGCGGCAGGCTGCCTCGAGCTGGCACCGATCTGGGCCGCGGTGGACGCACTGAGCCTGACCGGGCACAAGATCGGCGCCCAAGTGGGGGTCGGCGCGCTCATCGTGGACGCGGCGCTGCCGCTGGAGGCCCAGCAGGTCGGCGGCGGGCAACAGTGGGCACGCCGTGCCGGAACCCAAAACCTGGTCGGGGCCGTCGGGCTGGCGACCGCCCTGCTGCTGGCCCAAGAAGAGGCCGCGGACAGCCAACGCAAGCAACAGCTGGCGGAACGCATGCAGCGGCTGGTCGCCGAGCTGCAGCAGGCCTTCCCGGGCATGGTGCACACCGGCGGCACCGCACCGCACCTGCCCACCACGCTGGCGCTGCGCTTTCCCTGGGTGTACGGGGAGACGGTGCTGGTGGACCTGGCCCAACGCGGCATCTACGTGGCGACCGGATCGGCCTGCCACGCCGGCCAAACCGACCCCTCCCACGTGCTGTTGGCCCTAGGGCTGGGCGAGGAGGAGGCCAAGACGGGTCTGCGGATCTCGGTGGGCCTAGACTTCTCGGACGCGGACGCCCAACGGCTGCTCGACGCGCTGATCGACGTGGTCCCGGCGCCCCCGGCGCGCTGAGGCACCCGGGCAGGGCCGGAACCACGCCGATCCGGTCGGCCGTGGTGGCAGCTGGGGCTTAGGCGAGTCCGCGCAGCATCAGGTGCCAGTACATGTTCGGCAGCAAGCGGCGCTTGAACTGGCCGAAGTCGCGCACCTCGTGCAGCGTGTTGACCAGCGGCAGCGTCGGATGCGGGCGCATGGTGTAGTCGAACTCGGCGATCAGGATCTTGTCCCGAGCGGTGGTCAGCGGGCAGGAGGCGTAGCCGTCGTAGCTGGCCGGCAGCGGCTGCCCGGCCATCGCCGCCTGCAGGTTCGCGGCCACCACCGGAGCCTGCGCGCGGATCGCGGCACCGGTCTTGGAGTTCGGCGAGGAACCGCAATCGCCTAGGGCAAACACGTTCGGGAAACGCACGTGCTGCATGGTGTGCTGATCGATGTCCACGTACCCGGTCGGGGTGTCCGGCACGGCCAGCTCGCTGGCCTTGATCCAGTCCGGGGCGGACTGCCGCGGCACGGTGTGCAGCATGTCGTAGTCCAGCTTCTCGCTGACCGCGCTGTCGTCCATGGAGGTGATCGTGACCGTCTGGTTCACGGAGTCGATCTCGGTCACCTCGGAGCTGAACCGGACCTCGATGCCGTAGCGGCGCACCACCTTCTCCAGCTCGTCGGCGAACTCCTTCACGCCGAACATGCCCGGGGTCGGCAGCACCATGACCACCCGGATGTTCTCCAGCACGCCCTGCTGGCGCCAATAGTCGCAGGCCAAGTAGGCGATCTTCTGCGGCGCACCGGCGCACTTGATGGGACCGGAGGGCATGGTGAACACCGCGGTGCCGGAGCGGGTGTTCTTGATGATCTCCCAGGTGTGCGGCGCCAGATCGTAGCCGTAGTTGCTGGAGGCGCGCGGGGAGGTGATGGCCTCGCGCATGCCCGGAACCGAGTCCCAGTCCAGCTGGATGCCGGCGGCCACCACCAAGAAGTCGTAGCTGACGGTGCTGCCGTCAGCGCAGGTGACGGTGTTGTTGGCCGGATCGACGCTTTTGGCGGCGCGTGGGATCCACGTCACACCGCGCGGCATCACATCGCTCATCGGCTTCTTGCTGGCGGTCACCGGCGCCAGCCCGCCGCCGACCAGGGTCCACAGCGGCTGATAGTAGTGCGTGGTGGCGGGTTCGAGGACCGCGATGTCCTCAATCTTCTTGTTCCGCAGCCGTGAAGCGACGCTGATTCCGGCCGATCCGCCACCAATGATGAGCACACGATGGTGTGTATTCATGATCAAAATCCCCAACTTTTACGATGCATTATGAACTTTTATGACGTTCAAAACTCTGTCGTGTTTCGTTGAATGTGTCAAGGGTTTTCGGCGGAGCTAGCCGGTAGCTTAACTACTTCCGCAGGCCCTCTACTAACCGGTACAGCACCGGGACGAGGATCAGCGTCAGCAGGGTGGAGGAGATCAACCCGCCGATCACCACCACCGCAAGCGGCTGGGAGATGAACCCACCCTGGCCGGTGATACCCAGAGACATCGGGGTCAGCGCCAGGATCGTGGCCAGCGCGGTCATCAGGATGGGCCGCAGGCGGTGCCGGGCGCCCTCCTCGATAGCTTGGGCCAGCCCGTAGCGCTCGCCGTGGACGGTGTCCCCGCGCCGATACTTGTTGATCAGATCCAGCAGCACAATCGCGTTGGTGACCACGATGCCCACCAGCATGAGCATGCCGATCAGCGAGGGCAGCCCCAGCGGGATCCCGGTGACCAGCAGCAGGGCGATCGCCCCGGTAGCGGCGAACGGGATGGACACCAGCAGGATCAGCGGCTGAATCAGCGAGCGGAAGGTGGCCACCATGATCACGTAGACGATCGCGACCGCCGCAGCCAGGGCTAGGAACAGGTCGCGGAAGGAGTCGGCCTGTTGCTGGGCGGCGCCGCCGATCTCGGCGCTGGCACCGTCCGGCAGCTCCAGCTCGGCCAGCGCGTCGTTGACCTCTGCGATGGTGGCGCCGAGGTTGTCGTCCTT
>CAYZBX010000115.1:0-3017 GCA_964476735.1 uncultured Micrococcaceae bacterium | reverse complement strand
CCTCGATGGTCGCGGTGCGCTGGGTGTTCTGACTGGTGATGGCCGAGAGGGTCTTGACTTCCTTGACCTCGGCCACGTCGGTGAGCTTGATCGAGCTCGGGCCTAGCGGTAGCTTGACCTTCTTCAGCTCGGCAACGTTCTGCGCCGGGTCGGGGTCGCCGATGTTCACCGGGTAGTCCACGAAGCCCAGCCGGATGCTGCCGGCCGGGGCCGGGTTCAGGGTAGCGGCGGTCAACCCGGCGATCTGCTCCTCGCTCAGCCCCAGCTCGGCGGCCTTCTTGCGGTCCACGTTGACCGCAACGGTCGGATAGCTGGCGGCCAGGTTGGAGGTGACCGCACCCGCGGTGTCCAGCCGCTTCATCCGGTCGGCGACGGCCTCGGCGGCCTCCGTCAGCAGCTCGGGGCTGGGCGCTTGGACGGTGATGTCCACGCTGGAGGAACCGAAGCCGGTGGACTGGCTATGCACCGTCACCTCGCCCTCCAGAGCGAGGGACTCGGCCTTCTCGCGGGCCTCGGTGAGGATGCGCGGTTGGTCCTCCGCGGCGTCGGTGAGCACGTTGAAGGTGGCGCGGTCGCTGGTGCCGCCGCCGAAGGACATCATGGTCATGGACCCGCCGGAGGTGTATTGCACGTGCGTGACCCCGGGGATCTCTTGGAGCGCGGCGGAGAGCTTGTCGGCCTCCTTCTCGGTGGCGCTCAGCGAGGTGCCGGGGGCCATCTGCAAGGTGGCGCGGAAAGAGTTTTGGCCGGTGTCCCCGAACAGGTTGGTCTGCAGCAGCGGCACCATCGCGAAGGTGCCGGCCAGGATGAGCACGCTGGCCAGCAGGGTGATCACCGGGTGCCGCTGGGTGGCGCGCAGCACCGGCAGGTAGGCCCGCTGCAAGCGGTCCGGGGCGTCCGCTGCGGCCGGCTCGGCGGCGCTGCGCTGGTGGATCTCCTCCTCGGCTGGCTCCTGCGCCGCCGCGCGGCGGCGTCGGGCCAAGAACCAGAACGCCAGCACCGGCACGATGGTCAGGGCGACCAGCAGTGATCCCAGCAGCGCCACGGAGGAGGTGATGGCGAACGGGCGGAACAGTTCGCCGGCCATCCCGGTGACGAAGGCGACGGGTAGGAACACCGCCACCGTGGTCAGGGTGGAGGCGGTGATCGCGGTGGCGACCTCGCCGGTTGCCGCCCGGATCAACGTGGCTCGGAAGCGCGGCTCGGCCAGCTGCTGCGGATCCGCCGCCGAGATGTGCCGCTGGATGTTCTCGATGACCACGATGGAGTCGTCCACCACCCGGCCGATTGCGATGGTCAGCGCGCCCAGCGTCAGCATGTTCAGCGAGTAACCGAAGGCCTGCAGACCGATGAAGCTGACCAGCAGGGACAGCGGGATGGAGATGGCGGTGACCAGCGTGGAGCGGATGGAGAACAGGAACAGCAGGATGACCAGCACCGCGAAGACCAGGCCCAGCATGCCCTCGGTGGCCAGCGTCTCGATAGACTGTTCGATGAACGGCGCCTGATCAAGCACCACCGTGATGCGGGCGTCGGCGCCGAGCTTTCGCTCCAGTTCCGGCAGCAGGTCCTGGATGGCGTGGGAGAGTTTGACGGTGTCCGCGTCCGGGGTCTTGGTAACCGAGAGGGAGAGCGTCGGCTCGCCGTCGGTGCGGGTGATGGAGCGTTGGATCTGGTCCTTCATCCCGATGGTTGCCAGCGAGCCCAGCGAGACCGGTTGGGCGCCCTCGGCCTCACCGGTGAGCATGATCTTCTTCAGGTCGGCGAGCTTGTCCACCGGTGCGCCGGCCTGCACCGGCAGGGCCAGCTCCTCATCGTCCAGCAGGCCGATGGGGAAGAGCCCCGCGTTGGATTCCAGCGCGTCCCGGATGTCCTGATTGCTCAGCCCCTCGGCGGCCATCTTGTCCTCGTCCGGGACGATGGAGACGTACTGGCCGGAGCCGCCGGCCACCTCGGCGGTGCGTACGCCGGGGATCTTCTCCAGCTCGGGTTGGACCAGCCGTTCGACCTCGCTCTGCAGCGCGTTCAGGTTCCCCGGTTTGGAGACGGCCATGAACACGATGGGGAAGTCGTTGACCGAGCCGGCGAAGGACACCGTCTCGGCCTCCTCGGGCAGGGCCGACTCCGTGTTGGAGATCACCCGGTCAACCTGGGCGCGGGCCCGGTTCAGGTCCGTCCCGTACTGGAAGGTGAGCGAGAAGACCGCCACCCCGGGGCGGGAGGTCGCGGTGCTGGACTCCAGATTCTCCACCGCCTGCAGGCCCCGCTCCAGCGGCTCGGCAACCTGCTTGTTGACCACCTCCGGGCTAGCGCCCGGCAGTGTGGTGGTCACCGCGATCTGCGGGAACTCGATGGAGGGGACCAGCTCCTGCTTCAGCTGACCAAGAGAGAGGTAACCGAAGATCGCGATGAAGATCGTGATCAGGGCGATCAGCGCCCGGTTAGCCAACGAATATTTGGTCAGCTGTTGCATGGCGGCGGCGCCTTAGTTCAGTTTCAGGGTGGCGTCAGTCTCCGCGATGATCTCTTCGCGTAGCGACTGGTTTTCGTTCAGCTTCTGACCGTAGGACGGGATGATCTCGGTCAGCTTCGGCGCCCAGCCGGCGGCCTGCGCCGGGAAGCAGCGCTTGAGCAGTTCGATCATGATCGGGGCCGCGGTGGAGGCGCCGGGGGAGGCTCCCAGCAGCGCGCCGATGCTGCCGTCGGCGCTGGTGATGACCTCCGTGCCGAACTGCAGCACGCCGGCGGAGTCGGTGCCCTTCTTGATGACCTGGACGCGTTGGCCGGCGGTGATCATCTCCCAGGACTCCGGGTTGGCCTCCGGGAAGAACTCGGTCAGCGACTCGAACTTCTTGCCCTTGGACTTGGTCAGCTCCGAGACCAGGTAGGTGACCAAGGACACGTTGTCCTTGGCGACCCCGAGCATCGGAAGCAGGTTGTGCGGGCGGACCGACAGTGGCAGATCCAGCAGCGAGCCGGACTTCAGGAAGTTGGTGGAGAAACCGGCGTACGGGCCG
>CAYZBX010000114.1:0-6776 GCA_964476735.1 uncultured Micrococcaceae bacterium | reverse complement strand
AGCGCCGGGTCCTTCTCGATGTTCTCGCGGTACTCGTCCAGCGTGGTGGCGCCGATGAGACGCAGCTCGCCGCGGGCCAGCATGGGCTTGAGCATGTTGCCCGCATCCATCGAACCCTCGGAGGCGCCGGCGCCGACGACGGTGTGGATCTCGTCGATGAAAGTGACGATCTGACCGTCGGAGGCCTTGATCTCCTCCAGCACGGCCTTCAGCCGTTCCTCGAATTCGCCGCGGTACTTGGCCCCGGCAACCATGGCGCCCAGATCCAGGGAGATCAAGGTCTTGC
Source organism: uncultured Micrococcaceae bacterium (assembly GCA_964476735.1). GTDB lineage: Bacteria > Actinomycetota > Actinomycetes > Actinomycetales > Micrococcaceae > Micrococcoides. The sequence continues at coordinate 6,490 of CAYZBX010000114.1, read as the reverse complement.
CGCGCAGGGACTCGGGCACGTCGCCGGCCACCATGCGCTGGGCTAGGCCCTCCACGACGGCGGTCTTACCGACACCGGGTTCGCCGATCAGCACCGGGTTGTTCTTGGTGCGGCGGGAGAGCACTTGGACGACGCGGCGGATCTCCGCGTCGCGGCCGATCACCGGGTCCAGCTTGCCGGAGCGGGCGACCTCGGTCAGATCGGTGCCGAACTTCTCCAGCGCTTGGAAGGTGTTTTCCGGGTCCGGGTTGGTCACCTTGCGGTCCCCGCGCACCCCATTCAGCGCTGCCTTGAGCGCCTCGATGCTCGCACCGGAGTCACGCAGCGCCTGACCGGCTGCGCCTTGGTCACCGGCCAGCCCCAGCAGCAGGTGCTCGGTAGAGACGTAGTCGTCCCCGAGCTGTTCTGCCTGAGTTTGGGCAGCCTGAATGACCTGCAATCCGGGACGGGAAAGCTGGGCTTGGGCCACCGAACTGCCGGAGGTGGATGGCAGGGCCTTGATCGCGCCGGAGGCCTTGGTGCTCAGCGCGTCGATGTCCACGCCGGCGGCCTTGAGCACGGCGACGGCCACGCCCTCGCGCTGATCAAGTAGGGCCTTGAGTAGGTGGGCGGGTTCGATTTGCGGGTTGCCCGCTGTTGAAGCATTCATTGCGGCAGCGGAGAGAGCCTCTTGGCTCTTGTTGGTGAATTTTGCGTCCATCTAGACAACAACTCCATTTCCGACAAAGTTTGTAAGGGTTGAAAAAGGTAGTTTCTAAACTTGAGTCTATTTAACTCAACTGGCCCTCTGGGGAGGTTATTCCCCCTTGGCGGAAAAGTTTTTCCCGACCGGCGACGGTTATGGCTGGAGGCAGGCGGGGCGGCTGCAGCGTCAAGTCATGGGTTCCCCACCGAAGGAGACAGTAGGTATCAGGGGCTAGCTCGATCGTCTCCATCAGGTGCACGGAAAAGAGGGAGAAGTCTGCGGTCAACGGATCCATGTCAGGCCATAAGCTCGTGCCTTCGGTCCGGCGGATCTGCTCGAAGACAGTCCTGAAGGGATCCTCGAAGGCGAAGACCCTGCCGTTGCTGTGCCACCACAAATAGATGGTGCCGTCGGGTGAGTAGGGTTGAAGTCCGACCAAAGCGTCCTCACCCACGTGACTGACAAGCTTCTCGAACGTTGAATTCAGATCAAGCACGTAGCAACTTCGCCCTTCTCGCTCGCTCAGCGTCGTTCCCTGTTGGTAGCGATTGGGTCTAGCGCGCGACTACGCGTTTGCCGGGTTCGATTTGCTTGGTCCAACCGCGCGAATCTAGGTACTCCAGCAGGGGTATGGCCACCCGGCGGGTGGTTCCCAGCGCTTGGCGAGCGGAGCTGGTGGTGAACGGCTGCTCCAATCGGGCTAGCTCACGCATCGCCAAGGCCGGGGCCTTGGGCAGCAACACGATGCCGGCCGCTAGGCGCAGGATCCGGCCCTGCCGCTCGGCGGCTGCCAGCTCCTTGGTGCCGAGGTGAAGCTCGTCGAGCTCCGCTGCCTCCGGCGCGGCGAACGGATCCGCCGCGAGGCGTTCTTCCAATCTCGCGACGGCTGGCTCCGCTGCCCCTAGGGACGGCTTGGCGTTTGGGCTCAGCAACCGGCCCCGATCGATCGTGGCTCCGCTGCGGGTGATAACCTGGTCCAGCAGCGGTCCGGGCAGCAGCCCGGTGACCTGCTCGATCTGGTTGCGGCTCAACCATGGAGAGAGCGGGTCGGCTTGGGCCTGCGCCTCGAGCGTCTCGGACAGGTTCTCGGCCCAGCGGTCGATCGCGCCGGTGGAGACCAGTTCCTCCCCGATCACCACCACATCGGCGGGCAACGGGTCTGGGATATGCAATCCGCGTTTGGCCAGTTCGGTCATGCTGATCCGGCCGCGGCGGTGGATCTGGGCCAGGGCGTCCCCACCGGTCGGCATGGCGCGCAGTTGACGTTGCCGCGCGCGGCCGTCGCCGCGGCGGCTCAGCTCGGGCGGGTCCATCTCCAGCACCTCGACGCCGCCGATGCGGAAGTCGCTGCCGGGTACGCGCAAGATCAGCCTGTCCCCCACCTGCAAGGGCAGCGGGGAGTCCAAGGTGAACCGGGCGTGGTCAGCGTCGAACGCACGCAGGTGCGCCGACACCGCGGCGGTGCCCAAGTGCAGCGTGACCTTCTCTGGTAGCCCGTCCAAGCACAGCAGCTCGGACGGGTCGCGGTGGTCGAAGGAGAGTTGGCGGGCGTCGAAGACGCTACACAGCAGCCATTCGTCCCGGCGCAGCAGCGCTGCTCCCCGGCTGACCTGGTCGGTGGTGACCCCGCGCAGGTTCACGGCAACCCGATTGTGTGGGCCGACCGAGGCCACGGACTGGTTCCGCGACTGCAGCCCACGGATGGTGGCGGCCTGCTGGCCGTTCGGGGTGTGGATGATGATCTCCTCCCCCACGGTCAGTTTGCCAGTGGCGAGGGTCCCGGTCACGACGGTACCGGCCCCGGTGATGGAGAAGCTGCGGTCGATCCACATGCGTAGCCGCCCGGCGGGATCCGGTGCGGGCAGCGTGCCGAGCAGGTTATCGAGTTCTTCCCGGAATGCCTCGATGCCATCGCCGGTGCGGGCGGAAACCGGGACAATGCGGGCGTCGGCCAGCCGGGTTCCTGCGATGCGCTGACGGATCTGCTCCTTGAGGCGGTCAATGGGTTCGGTGGCCAAGTCGCAGCGGGTCAGCGCAATGATCCCGTGCCGGATCCCGAGAGCGCCGATGGCGTCAAAATGATCGGTGGATTGTTGCTGCCAGCCTTGATCAGCGGCGACGACGAAGCAGACCACCGGGGCCGGTCCAACGCCGGCCAGCATGTTGGCGATGAACCGTTCGTGGCCCGGCACATCCACAAAGGAGACCTCGCGGCCGGAGGGCAACGTGGTCCAACCAAAGCCTAGATCGATGGTCAGGCCGCGGCGCTGCTCCTCTTCCCAGCGGTCCGGTTGCATCCCGGTCAGGGCGTTGACGAGGGTCGATTTGCCGTGGTCAACATGCCCGGCAGTGGCCACCACATACATGACTTATTCCTCCAGCTTCGCCAGCGCCGCCTTGATGGCGTGCAATAGGTTCTGGTCTTCGGTTTCCGGGATGCAGCGAAGGTCGATCAGGCAGGCGCCGTCCGCCACACGGCCCACCACGGCCGGGCTGCCGGCACGCAGCAGCTGGGCCGCCAGGCTGGGCAGGCGTAGCGCGACCCCGGGCAGCGGGACCTCCACGCCCCCGCCGCCGCCGACTCGCCCCTCATGCTCAATAACGGGCACCTCCAGTTCGGCGGCGAGCGCCTCGGTCCGGGTGCGCAGCGCGTCGATATCGGTGTGTAAGGCCTCGGCGATCGGTGAGGTGCCGGCCCGCACTGTGGCTTCCAGCGCGGCGATGGTCAGCTTGTCGGCGCGCACCGCCCGGGCCAGCGGGTGGCGGGACAGCGTGGCGATCAGGTCCTTCCGGCCTAGCAGGATGCCGGCCTGCGGGCCTCCCAGCAGCTTGTCCCCGCTGGCGATGACGAGGTCTGCGCCCTGCTTCAGTGCGGTGGCGAAGTCAGGTTCATTCGGCAGCAGCGGTTCGGGTGCGAGCAGTCCGGAGCCGATGTCCACCACCAGCGGGACACCCTGCCCGCGGCAGAGTTCGGCCAGCTCCGGCACCGTCACCTCGGCGGTGAAGCCGCGGACGATGTAGTTGCTCGGGTGCACTTTCAGCACACAGCCGGCGCCATGTTCCACCGCGGCGGCGTAGTCGGCTAGGTGGGTCCGGTTGGTGGCCCCGACCTCCCGCAGTGTTGCACCAGCGGAGGCCATGAGCTCGGGCAGCCGGAACCCGGCCCCGATTTCAATCATCTCGCCGCGGCTGATGACGATGTCCCCGGCCTGGCCCAGGGCGGTGCTGGTCAGCAGCAGTGCGGCGGCGCAGTTGTTAACGACGAGGGCATCTTCGGCCTCCGGTACCGCCTCGAGCAGGGCTTGGCGCAGCGGTGCGGCTCGGCGGGAGCGCACCCCGGTGACCAAGTCCATCTCCAGATCCACGTAGCCGGCCGCATCCTCGACAGCGGCCCGAGCGGCCGCCGAGAGCGGAGCCCGGCCTAGGTTCGTGTGGATCAGCACACCGGTGGCGTTGAGCACCGGGGTCAATGAGGAAGTGCGCGTGTTACCGAGGGCAGCGAGCAGCCGGTCCAGCACTTCGGTGGGCGGGAACTCGCCGCGGCGGGCCTGGTCTTGCACGTGGCGGACCACCCCACGAACAACGTTGTCGCCCAGCGCTGCGCTGGCCTCCGCGACGGCGGGTTCGGCCAGCAGTGCGTCGGTGCGCGGGATCGCCCGGCGGAAGTCGTCTTGGGCCACTGCTTCCTTTCCCACATGTTCTCGGGCGTGAAAGTTTTGGCGGAGACGGACGGGAATCGAACCCGCCAGACCGAGATCCTCGGCCTCACCGGTTTTGAAGACCGGGGGGCCCACCAGGGCACCGGACGCCTCCCCAGTGGCCAATCTATCATCGGCGGGGGTGCGAACATATACTAGGTTCCATGACCAACGTCGAACTTCCTCAACGTCTGACTTCCTTTGCCGCCGGCGGCGGTTGCGCCTGCAAAATCCCGCCCGGCGAGCTTGAAGACGCCGTGTCCGCACTGATCGGCCACGAACACGAATCCGTGCTGGTGGGTTTGGAAGACGGCGACGATGCCGCCGCGGTGCGGCTGCAGGACGGACTCGCGATTCTGGCGACCACCGACTTTTTCACCCCGGTGGTGGACAACCCCTACGATTGGGGCCGGATTGCCGCGGCGAATGCGCTGAGCGACATCTACGCGATGGGTGGTACCCCCGTGGTGGCGTTGAACTTGGTGGCCTGGCCGCGAGAGAAGTTGCCGATGGAGCTGCTCTCCGAGGTGCTGGCCGGCGGCTTAGCGGTGGCCGATGATGCCGGTTGCCCGCTGATCGGCGGGCATTCGATTGACGCGCCGGAACCAACCTACGGGTTGGCGGTGACCGGCACCGCTGCTCCGGAGAAGCTGATGCGCAACGATGCGGCCGAGGCGGGGCTGCCACTGACGCTGACCAAGCCGATCGGCGTGGGCGTGCTGAACAACCGGCACAAGGCGACCGGTCAGGTGTTCGAGCAGGCGATCGCGAACATGACGACGCTGAACCGGGAGGCTTCTCAAGCAGCGGTTTCCGCCGGAGTCAAGGCGGCAACGGATGTGACCGGGTTCGGCTTGTTGGGCCACCTGTACAAGATGATGCGGGCTTCCGGCGTTGGCGCCGTGATCGATCTGGCCGCTGTGCCGGTGCTGGATGACGTCCGTTCCTCGATGGCGGAGGGCTTCATCCCGGGCGGTAGCCGCCGCAACCTAGCATGGGTGCAGGACTCCTTGGGTGACCAGCTGCAGTTCGCGGCTGGGATCTCCGAGGAGGAGCAGGTGCTGTTAGCCGATGCGCAGACCTCCGGCGGGTTGCTGGTGGTCGGCGAGGTGCCGGGCTACCCGGTGATCGGCCACACCGTGGCCGGCTCCGGCATTCGCGTCGCCTAAGCGGCCCCGAGGTAGACCCAGTAGACCCAGAAGTTCAGCCCGTTCAGTCCTGCGGGACCGTGGTGATGGAATCGTCGGTGATGCCCTTGGCCTGCCGTGCGGCCAGCCGCGCCTTTTGCGGTTCGATCACGTACTTGGGGTCCTTGGTGGACTCGAGCCCGGCGTCCAGCACCCCGAAGCGGGTCAGCGCGGAAGCCGCGGCCAGCGCGGTCCCGGACAGTGCTGCGACGACGCGGTTCTTGCCACCGAGCAGGGCGCCGATGCCGCCACCGATGGTGAGGTATTCGGCCCAGTGCAGCAGTTTCCCGGCGTGCCCGGTTTCCAGCGGCTCGACTTCGACCGGGTGCATGCCGGCTTTCATGGCGCGCACCGCGACGAGGTCGCCGGCCACCCCGAGCAGGGCCATGGTGCGGGCCGGGCCGGCCTCGTCCACGCTGGTGGTGGCCATGGCGGCCCCGCCGGCGGCCATGGTGGCGGAGGCGGCGAAGACGAAGGACAGCCCGTTGCGGCCGCCGTTCCAGACCGGGTTGGCGGTGTTGCCCAGCAGCACGCCGGTGTAGGAGGCCAGCGGCGCGGCGAAAACGGCGGCTGCCACCCCGGATGGGGCCTCGGCCGCGCGCAGGACCTTGCGCAGCGGACCCAGCGGCAGCTTGGCGCCGGTCATCTTGTCGATTTCGGAGACTGCGGCAACGCCCGTCGCGGTGGCGAACGGGGTGAGGATCCAGGTGCCTAGGCTCATCGGCGAGGTGACCTTGACGGTGCGCATCATGTTCAGGAAGCGCTCCGGCCTGCCAAGGTCGGCGATCAGGGCGACGGTGCCCAAGCCGACGGCGGAGAGTGCGGTCAGCCGGGTGTTGCGGCGCAGCTTGGTTCGGCCGGTGAGTTCGGCGCCGAGGCTGAGCAGCGCGGAGCCGCCGGCCAGCCCGCCGAGGAACAGG
>CAYZBX010000113.1:0-6806 GCA_964476735.1 uncultured Micrococcaceae bacterium | reverse complement strand
CGCAGAACTTCTCCTACTCGATGACCCAGATGCTGCACACCCGGCACGACGCCAACCCGTTCGAGGCCAAACGCGCCGTCGGCGAGCTGCACACCGTGGTCAGCTCCAAGTACGGGCAGGCCTACCTGGCCGAGTCCTACACCGGCTGGCCGCACGAAGACTAAGAAGCTTTCGATACTTTCTGACCACTGAGGAAGGAGCAACATCATGGCAGAAGAGAACTTGCCGGTGCTAGACCCACTGGCCTCCAGCGACTCGCAGGAGCAAATCAGCCAAGAGATGGCGGACATTCACGCCGCCTATGAAAAGGCCAAGGAGGCGGACCCGGCCAAGGAGGAGACCCAGCCGCGGGTGAACTTCCCGCCCTACCGGTCCTCCGTGCTGCGGCACCCGACTAAGAACATGCACCACGCGGACCCGGAGACCATCGAACTCTGGTCCCCGGCCTTCGGCCACCGGGACGTGCACGTGCTGGAATCCGACCTGACCATCCAGGGCACCGGAGAGCCCATCGGCGAACGCATCAAGATCCGCGGCAAGGTGCTCGACGGTGACGGCCGGCCGGTGCGCGGTCAGCTGATCGAGATCTGGCAGGCCAACGCCGCCGGCCGCTACGTGCACAAGCGGGACCAACACCCGGCCCCGATCGACCCGAACTTCACCGGCGTCGGCCGCGCCATCACCGGCGACGACGGCTCCTACGAGTTCACCACCATCAAGCCGGCACCGTACCCGTGGAAGAACCACCACAACGCGTGGCGCCCGGCCCACGTGCACTTCTCCCTGTTCGGCACCGACTTCACCCAGCGCATGATCACCCAGATGTACTTCCCGGGAGATCCGCTGTTCTCGCTGGACCCCATCTACCAGGCCATCACCGACCAGAAGGCGCGCGACCGGCTCGTCGCCAACTACGACCACTCGGTCACCAGCCACGAGTGGAACACCGGCTACCAGTGGGACATCATCCTGACCGGCTCCAACCGGACCTGGATGGAGGACGGAGAAGACCATGACTAACGAAAAGCTTGTGCCCACCCCGGGGCAGACCATCGGCCCGTTCTTCGGCTACGCCCACCCGCACGAGCAGGTCCACCTGCCCTGGTGGGACGGCCAGAACCTGATCCCGCCGGGACACCCGAAGGCCGTCCGGCTCACCGGCACCGTCTACGACGGGGCCGGGGACCCGATCCCGGACGCCATGCTGGAGATCTGGCAGGCAGACGAGAACGGCGAGATCGTCCAGAAGGACGGCTCGCTGGTCCGCGACGGCTTCACCTTCACCGGCTGGGGCCGCGGCATCGTGGACAACGTCGGCACCTACACGTTCTCCACCGTGAACCCCGGGCCGACCGAGGAGGGCAAGGCGCCGTTCATCGCGATGGTCGTCTTCGCCCGCGGCTTGCTCAACAAGCTGCACACCCGCGTGTACTTGCCGGAAGATGAAGAAGCGCTCGCGAACGATCCCGTGCTGAAGTCATTGGACGAGGACCGTCGCAAGACCCTGATCGCCACCCGCGGCGAGGACGGGTCGCTGCACTTCGACATCCACCTGCAAGGAGAGAAAGAAACCGTGTTCTTCCAGTTCCCGGGTATCGACTACCCGGCGAACGGTGCCTAAGGAAAACACCGTTTCCAACACCCCCTAGGTTGTCCGCCCACGCTTGCTCCCGTGGGCGGACATACTAGTGTTAACGAGCAGAGCAGGGACAGGAGAGATGCACGTGCCCGGAGTCGACTACGGAGTTTTCAACCCGGCCTGGGCCGGAACGCGCGCCGCCGAGCTCACCAGCGACACCGCCTTCTTGCAAGCGCTGCTCGAGGTCGAACGCGCCTGGTCCCACGTGCTGGCGGACGCCGGCCTCATCCCCGCCGACCACTTGGCCGCGATCTCAACGGCCGCCAAGGTCGAGCTCTACGATCCTGCGCAGCTCGCTGCAGCAGCTGCCGGCGGCGGGAACGTGCTGATCCCGCTGCTGAAGGCCTTCCGCGCCAAGGTCGCCGGCAGCAACGCAGCCGCGACCGCCTCCGTACACATCGGCGCCACCAGCCAAGACATCATCGACACCGCACTGATGCTGCTCATCAAACGGAGCGGACGGCACACCTTGGCCGCAGTGAAGGAGGCCGTCGCGGCGCTGACGGTCCTCGCCACCGAACACCGGGACACCCCGATGGTGGCACGCTCGCTCACCCAGCATTCGCTGCCGGCCACCTTCGGTTGGCGCGCCAGCCACTGGCTGCAGGGGCTGGGCCAGACCGGCCAGACCCTCGAGCGACTGCTGGGGGACGTCGCCCTGCAATGGGGCGGCGCCGCCGGGACTCGGGCCTCCCTGCAAGACTTCCTCGCCCGGCAACAGGCCCAGCTGAGCGCTGACGAACTGGTCACCGAGCTGGCCGACCGATTGGGCTTGACCAACCCGCTTCCGTGGCAAGCCAACCGGGTCCCGATTCTGGAGCAGGCCAGCGCCTTCGCAACTATCGCTGCCGCCTGCGGAAAGATCGCCAACGACGTGCTGATCAGCGCCCGAGCCGAGAACGGCGAGCTGGGGGAGCCGCTCGCCGAGGGTCGAGGCGTTTCCTCGGCCATGCCGCACAAACAGAACCCGGTGCTGTCGGTGCTCATCAAGAACGCCGCGCTGACCGCACCAAACCAGCTAGCCACCGTGTACGCCGGGGCAGTCGCGAATGTCGAAGAACGCGCGGACGGGGGCTGGCATACCGAGTGGTCCGCGCTCCGCGAGCTGATGCGTAGCGCCGGCGCAGCCGCGGAGAAGACCCGCGAGCTGCTCGCCGGATTACGGGTGTTCCCGGACCGCATGGCGGAAAACCTGAACAGACACGGCCAACTCTTGGCCACCGAGCGCCTCGTTGCGCAACTGGCGCCGCGCCTCGAGGAACAGGGGCACGCGCCGGCAGGGTTCGGCAAACAGGTCCTGCAGGACATCATCGCCGAGGCCCTGCGCGAGCAGACGGAGCTGCCCGAACTGTTGGCGAAGCGCCTGCCCGCCGGGTTCTGCTCGGCTGAAGAACTTGACCATCTGCTGGACCCGCTGGCGTACACCGGAGACGCCGGCAGTATTGTTGACCAACTCGTAGAGACCTACACCGACTGGAGTCATTCATGAGCGCACCAAAGATCGTTGCCGTCCAACTCACCGAAGCCGACGAGGCCAAGCCACTGCTGTTGGTGGGCCCCGGCCTAGGCACCGGGGTCGAGGCCCTCTGGCAGCTGGCCGCAGACGAGCTGGCCGAGGACTTTGAGGTGATCGGCTACGACCTGCCCGGACACGTGCACTCGCCGGCCTCGACCGAACCGTTCACCTTGGCGGAGCTGGCCGACTCCGCAGCCGCGATCATCGCTGATCACGCCACAGCAGGCCGCCGGGTCTTCTTCGCTGGGGTTTCGGTGTCCGGTGGCGTCGCCCTCGAATTGGCGTTGAAGCACGGCGACAAGTTCGAAGCCGTCGCCCCGATCTGCTCCGCCGCCAAACTGGGCACTCCCGAGGCTTGGAAGGAACGGGCCGAACTGGTGGCCAAGGCCGGAACCCCTACCATGGTGACCGGATCCGCCCAACGCTGGTTCGCCCCAGGGTTTATTGAGAACCACCCGGAACGCACCACCAATCTGCTGCACACCTTGCAGAATGCTGATCGGTTCGCCTACGCCCACGTCTGCGGTGGTCTGGCCAACTACGATGTTCGTGATCAGCTCGACCAGATCAAGATCCCGGTGCTGGCTATTGGCGGCGCCGTAGACCCGGTCTGCCCGCCAACAGACATTGAGTTCATTGCTGAGAATGTAGCCAATGGTACCGCCGTGATCCTGCAGGACGTGGCGCATCAGGCTCCCCTAGAGAAACCTGAAGAGACCGCAGAGGCTCTGCGACAGTTCTTCCTCGGCCAAGAAGCTGGTGGAGCCGTTACCGGCAGCGATGGCTCGGCCCAGGACGGGGAGCAGACCCTGCAGCAGGTGTTCGACGCCGGCATGAAGGTGCGGCGGGAAGTCCTCTCGGATGCCCACGTGGACCGCGCCAACGCGAACAAAGATGAGTTCACGGAAGACTTCCAAGACCTCATCAGCAAGTACGCCTGGGGCACCATCTGGACCAGACCCGGGTTGGACAAGCGCATGCGTTCGGCTGTCACCTTGACCGCCATGGTTGCCGGCGGCTACTGGGAAGAACTCGCCATGCACGTCAAGGCCGCGCGCCGCAATGGGCTGAGCGTGGAAGAAATCAAAGAGATCCTGCTGCAGACCGCCATTTACTGTTCGGTGCCGGCCGCAAACGTGGCCTTCAAAACAGCCAAAGAGGCACTGGCCGAGTACGACGCTGAGCAGTAGACGCTAGGTTTATACCCTTATGACCAAGAAAATCGGTTTCCTGTCGTTCGGACATTGGACTCCGCATCACAGTTCTCAGACACGCAGCGCGGCTGACACCCTGTTGCAAAGCATCGAATTGGCGGTGGCCGCCGAAGAACTCGGAGCCGACGGTGCCTATTTTCGGGTCCATCACTTCGCCCGCCAACTCGGCGCTCCGTTCCCGCTGCTTGCGGCCGTAGGAGCTAAGACCAGCCGGATCGAAATCGGGACCGGTGTTGTCGACATGCGGTACGAAAATCCGTTGGCGTTCGCCGAGAACGCCGCTGCCGCAGACCTGATTGCTGGCGGACGACTCCAACTGGGGATCAGCCGGGGGTCCCCAGAACAGGTCATCGACGGATGGCGCTACTTTGGGTTCCAGCCTGCCGAGGGCCAGAACGACCAAGACATGGCGCGGCGTCACGCGTTGATCGCGTTACGGATGCTGAGCGGCGAACAGTTCGCTGAACCGAATCCGCGCCCGATGTTCCCGAACCCGCCAGGATTGCTACGCATCGAACCATATTCTGAAGGCTTACGCGAACGCATCTGGTGGGGTGCGGGCTCTGACGCTACAGCCGTCTGGGCGGCTAAACACGGCATGAATCTGATGTCCTCCACTCTGAAGGACGACGAAACTGGGGAGCCGTTCCACATTCAACAGGCCAAGCAAATCTGGGCTTACCGTGAAGAATTTGCCAAACACGATCATGGTTTTGACCCTCGTGTGTCAGTGTCTCGGTCTATTTTCGCCATCACCAGTGACGAGGACCGTCGCTACTTCTTAGGGTCTGCGGACCAACAAGACCAGTTCGGGGTCATTGATTCTACGCGCTCAGTCTTTGGACGTTCCTATGCCGATGAACCGGACGCACTGATTGAACAACTGCGGCAGGATGAGGCGATCGCCGAAGCGGATACTTTATTGTTGACCGTGCCCAACCAGCTGGGCGTGGACTACAACGCCCACGTCATTGAGTCGATCCTGACTCACGTAGCGCCGGCTCTTGGTTGGCGGTAGAAATACTTCGTGCCCGTGGCAATAAATCTGACGACAAAAGCTTCCTCATTTGTAACAACACAGTACACTCGGAAAATATGAGCTCAACGAATAACGAATACACGTATGGTTCTTTTAGCGGTTCGCCGGTGAAACCAACTCTTGTCTCCCGTGCGAACAGCAAAGCGAACGCTTTCGACAATCCTCGGATCGGGCGCCGTGTGACTGCAGCTGCTGGTGCCGGTGGTGTGCGGCATGCCATGCAGCATGCCATTCCCGCACACGGGCTCCTACCCTTGATAAACCTCAATAAGCATGGTGGGGTCGATTGTCCAGGTTGTGCGTGGCCGGAACCGCCGCAGGGCGAGATCGGTGTCGTTGAGTTTTGTGAGAACGGTGCCAAAGCCATCGCCCAAGAGACCACTGCTAAAAGAGTGTCCCGCGAATTCTTTGCGAAGACAACTGTGCAACAGATGCGTCAAATGACGGACTACGAGCTTGACCAGCTGGGGCGTCTGCAAGAGCCCATGCTGTACGATCGCTCCACCGGCGACGATAAATACCACCCCATTAGCTGGCAACGAGCATTCGAAATCATTGCGGAGGAATTGAAGGCAACAACTCCTGATCGTTCCGTTTTCTACACCTCTGGAACGGCTGTGAACGAGTCAGCTTTCTCTTTCGGGGTGCTTGGGCGCCGAGCCGGCACCAATAACCTTCCAGATTGCGCCAACATGTGCCACGACTCCACAGGTGCGGCACTGGCCAAGGTGGTAGGCGTTGGTAAAGGGTCTGCGACGATGACAGATCTGCACACTACCGATCTGCTCATATCGGTGGGACAGAACCCAGGAACCAACCACCCTAGAGCTCTCGGTTCATTTGAGAAGCTTAAGAAAAATGGTGGATCAATTGTAGCGATTAATCCGCTTCCTGAAACTGGTCTCATGCGCTTCAGTGATCCACAGTCCCCGGCAGGGATGCTTGGTTTTTCGCAACAACTGGCAGATCAGTATGTGCAGGTCAGACTCGATGGCGACCGCGCACTTTTCCAGCAAATCAATCGGGAAGTCATTCGCCGGGATCTGATCGATCACGCTTTTGTTGACCAGTTCTGCTCAGGTGCGGAGGAGACGATCGCACACCTTCAGTCCCTAGACCCAGTGATGCTTGAAAAAGGCTCTGGGATTGGCCAAGCCGAGGTCGAGCAGATCGTTGATCGCATCGAAAAAGCTGAGAACATCATCGTGGCTTGGACGCTGGGCGTGACACAGCACAAAAACGCGGTAGCCACCATTCAAGAAATGATGAACTTTCTGCTGTTGACCGGGAACATCGGTAAACCGGGGGCAGGTTCATTCCCTTTCCGTGGACACTCCAATGTGCAAGGTGACCGCACGATGGGTATTTGGGAAAAGATGCCGGAATGGTTCTTAGCGA
>CAYZBX010000112.1:0-6871 GCA_964476735.1 uncultured Micrococcaceae bacterium | reverse complement strand
GGATGGCGGTGATGGCCACCGTGTTGACGATGTCCGCCACGGTGCAGCCGCGGGACAGGTCGTTCACCGGTTTGTTCAACCCCTGCAGGACCGGGCCCACGGCCACCGCGCCGGAGGACTGCTGGACCGCCTTATAGGTGTTGTTGCCGGTGTTCAGGTCCGGGAAGATGAACACGGTGGCCTGCCCGGCCACATCGGAGTCCGGCAGCTTGGACGCCGCGATGGAGGCGTTGACGGCGGCATCGTATTGGATGGGCCCCTCGATGGGCAGCTGGGGCGCACTGGCCTGGGCGAGCTCGGTGGCCTGCCGGACGGTCTCGACATCCTCGCCGGAGCCGGAGCCGCCGGTGGAGTAGGAGAGCATGGCCACCCGCGGTTCCACGCCGAACTGTTCGGCGGTGCGCGCGGAGGCCAGCGCGATGTCCGCCAGCTGCTCGGCGTTCGGGTTAGGGTTCACCGCGCAGTCCCCGTAGACGAGCGCGCGGTCCGGCAGCAGCATGAAGAACACCGAGGAGACGATGTTGGTGTCCGGGCGGGTGCGCACGAACTCCAGGGCCGGGCGAATGGTGTTCGCGGTGGTGTGGGCGGCACCGGAGACCATGCCGTCCACCATGCCCAGATGCACCATCATGGTGCCGAAGTAGGCGCCCTCGAGCATGACCTCCTGCGCCCGGGCCAGGTCCACGCCGCGGTGGGCGCGCAGCTTCGCGTATTCTTCGGCGAACCTGCCGCGCAGCTCGCTGCTGGCCGGGTCGACCAGCTCCACGCCGTCCAGCTGGAGGCCCTGGGAGGCGGCCAACTCCTTCACCGCCGAGACGTTGCCCAGCACGGTCAGGTCGCAGACGTCCCGGCGGGCCAGGATCTCGGCCGCTTGCAGGATTCGGATGTCCTCGCCCTCGGGCAACACGATGCGTTTGCGGTCGGCGCGGGCCCGCTCGATCAGCCGGTGCAAAAAGCGCATCGGGGTGGTGCGCCGCGGCCGGTCTAGGGTGGTGCGCTCCAGCAGCTCGGAGGCGTCCACGATGCGGTGCCAGACACCTAGGGCGGCGGCGATCTTGCGGTCCTGACCGGCGTGCAGTTCGCCGCGGATCTGGGCGACCTTGCCTGCGGTGGAGAAGGTGTCCCGGCCGGTGGCGAACACCGGGAAGGGCGCCTTGGCTAGGGCCTCCCAGAGGCGCTTGGTGGGCCGCAGGTCGTTGGTCAGGATCATGCCCGCCGGCACCGGCATGCCCGCCGAGAGCGCGGAGAGCAGGGTGCCCATCACGGCATCCGATCGGTCCCCGGAGACGATAACCAGCGAACCCTCGTTCAGGATGGACAGGAAGTTGCCGCCCTCCATGGAGACGGCCTTGACCTCGCTGACGTCGCGGGACAGGTTGGTGTCCCCGGCGATCTGCTCTAGGCCAAGGATGCCGGTGACCTCCGCGACGGTGGGCAGCGACACCTCGGTTAGCTCGGGCAGCACGTACACCGGGCGTCGCATCCGGCCAGGGCGGATGGCCCGGCGGATGGCATCCAGGTCCACGGCTTGATCGTCCGGGACCTGCTGGGCGCCGTCGGCGCGGTTCACCAGCACCGCGAGCAGGTCGACTTGGGCGCCGTCCAGTGCCCGCCGGGTGGCGTCGACCGAGTCCGCGACGGCCGCGGGGTCCTTGCCGAGGCCGGAGACCACGGCGACCACGGGGGTGCCGAGGTTGTTGGCGAGCGAGGTGTTCAGGTCGAAGACGGTCGCGGGATCCAGCGAATGGTTCGGACCGAAATCCACGGACTGGACGATCACCACGGCGCAATTGGCGGCGATGCGAGCGTATTCGGCGACGGCCCGCTCGTGGATCTCGTCGGTCCGGCCGTCGGCCATCAGCTGCATCGCCTCCTGACCGGACATGGCGGCACCGTTGCGCTCATCGGGCAGCTCGAACTGCTGCCGCATCAACCCGAGCATCGGGTCCTCGGCGGGCTCGCCGGGGGTGATAGGGGAGAAGAAGCCGATGGTGTCGGCCCGTTTGTAGAGTGAGTCGGCCAAGCCGAGCGAGATGAGGGATGTTCCTGCGGCAGCGGTTGCGGCATGGACAAAAATGCCCTCGGACACGAGCAAAACCCCTTACGGTTTGTAGCTGGCGGTGGTCTGGTTCTCAGTCTAGCCTGAGAACATGGCAGGAATTTTTGGGCAGCAACAAGACGAGCGCTACTGGGTGCGGGAGGCGGCGCAGGCGGATGTGCCGGCCTTCGTGGACTTCAAGACCCGGGCGTGGGAGCAGACCTATGTGGAGTTCGTGGACGGCCGCGTCTTCAGCTCGCTGAAGGAGAAGCGTGCTGCGCAGATCGACTTCTGGCGGTCCGAACTGGACCGCGGCCAGCAGCTGTTCATCGCCGAGGACGGCCGCGGCACCGTGGTCGGGGCGGCCGCCGGCACGGCACCGGACGCCGAGGGCGTGCGGGAGCTGTTGCTGCTCTACGTGGACAAGGACGTTCAGGGCAAGGGGATCGGGCGGCGTCTGATGGCGGAGGCGATCGGGGACGCACCGGCCCGGTTGTGGGTCATGTCCGTCAACACCCCGGCCATCAACTTCTATAAGGCGCACGGCTTCGCCCCCGATGGCGTGGAGCGCCGCTGTGAACTGCCCAGCCGGTACGGCGCGGAGCTGACCGACACCCAGCTGGTCCGTGGCCCGCAAGCGTAGGCGGAGCCAGCCCGCGACCGATACCGCCAAACAGCTGGTGGGCAGCTGGGAGGTCGACCAGGGCGAGGCGCGCATCGAGCACGACCCGTTCCGGCCCGGCAGCCGCCTGCTGATCCTGAACGGAACCTTGTCCTCCTATCTTGATCCCGACCCGCTGGTGGTCGAGTTCGAGTACATGGAGTGGATGGCCGCCGTGCTGGAGGAGTTGTACGACCCGGCCAGCCCGCAGCTGCGCCTGCTGCATTTGGGCGGGGCCGGCTGCACCATGGCCCGCTGGGCCAGCGTGCGCTTCCGCAACGCCCACAACCTAGTCATCGAGTTCGACGCCAAGCTGGCGGCGTTGGTCCGCGAACACTTGGATCTGCCACCGGCACCGGCGGTGCGCATCCGGGTGGCGGACGCCGCCACCGAGCTGGCCAAGATCACCCCCGGTTCCCGGGACGTGATCATCCGGGACATCTTCGAGGAGGGACAGACCCCGGAGTTGTTCTGCACCGCGGAATACGCCCGCAGTGCCCAGCGGGTGCTCGCCGGCTGTGGTGTCTACCTGGTCAACTGCGGGGATCGGCCGGGGCTACGCCACGCCCGGGCGGAGGCGGCGGCGCTCAGCAGCGTGTTCGAGCACGTCTATGCCATCGCCGATGCGGCCATGCTCAAGGGCCGGCGGATCGGCAACATCGTGTTCGTCTGCTCCGACGATCCTGCCCTGGCCGAACTCGACGTGAACCAGCTGCGCCGTCAACTGCTGCTGACCGCGCAGAACATCCAGATGTGGACGAGCAAGAAAGTCCGTCAATTCGCCGGGACCTCCGCACAGCAACCGGCACGTGAACTAGACTAAAAATGAGCAATAAATACCAGCCAAGCGGAGGCTTCGATGGCAGAGAATACTAACCAAGATATCCAGGATCCCGGCGTCATCGTCGGCATCGACGGCTCGAATCAATCCATGGCCGCGTTGGGCTGGGCTGCCGACGAGGCCAATCGCCGCGGCACCATGTTGACCTTGGTGACCGCGTACACCGTGCCGGTCTTTGCCGCCTCCTCCATGGACGCCGGCTACATCGCCATGGACGACGGCGCCATCCGTGCCGGCGCCGAAGCCGTGCTGAAGGACGCGTTGAATGCCCTCTCCGGCTACACCGGCCCGGTGCAGACCGTGGTGGAGGTTGGCGACGCCGCCGGCGTCCTCGTGGATCTGTCCGAACGTGCCGAGCTGCTCGTGGTGGGCAGCCGTGGCCGCGGCGGCTTCATCGGCCGCCTGCTCGGCTCGGTGTCCTCGGCATTGCCAGCGCACTCCAAGTGCGGCACCGTGGTGGTGCCAATCGAGTACGCCAAGCACATCGTGGAACGCAGCACCGCTGAAGGCCAGGAAGTCGGCCCGGTGGTCGTCGGCGTGGACGGCTCCGATCAGGGTCGACTGGCCTCGCTCGAGGCGGCTGAGGCGGCCCAACGCCGCGGCACCAACCTGTTGGTGGTCTCCGCGTTGCCACCGCTGGGCGGCGCGGTCGCGTGGCTGCCGACCATGATCGACGAGCAGGCGATCACCAAGGACATCCAATCCAAGCTCGACGCCGGTGCGGCGTGGCTGCGTTCCTACTACCCGGAGCTGGACATCAGCACCAAGCTGGTGGACGGGGCCCCTGTCGACGTGCTCATCGAGGAGACCAAGCAGGCACAGCTGACCGTGGTCGGCACCCGCGGTCGCGGTGGCTTCTCCGGCATGCTGCTGGGTTCGACCTCGCAGGGTCTGCTGACCTACGCGCAGGGGCCGGTGCTGGTCGTCCCGGAGAAGAACGCCGATGATCCGCGGCTAGCGACCCGCAAGGACTTTGGCCCGGTGCTCGGGGACGAGCCGAGCGCCTAAGCAACCGGCGCGGACCAACCCGCAAAGAAGGCTGGCCCCGGACCTCGATCGTCAGGTCCGGGGCCCGCCTTTTGCTTGGGTCCGGGGCGCCTAGTAGCGGACGGCCCCCGGGTACGGTGCGGTGTAGCTGTAGTACACGTCGGTGATGGTGATGCCGGCCTGCGGGTTGCGGGCGTGAGCCACCTTGCCGTTGCCGATGTAGATGGCCACGTGCCACAGGTTGCCTTCGCTGCCCCAGAAGACCAGGTCACCGGGGCGCAGATTCTTCACGTTCAGCGGGATCTTGGTCGGCGCGTTGTTGAACTGTGCCTGTGCGGTGCGCCCGGAGATCTGCTTGCCGCCGGCGGCGAACGCCTGCTGCACCAGACCGGAGCAGTCAAAGCCGTTAGGTCCGTTGCCGCCCAGCACGTAGAAAGCGTTCGGGGTCTGGGTGACGGCAACAGCGTAGGCCACCGCCTTGGCCTGCCCGCCACCGGTCGAGGCGGAAGGCTGGACCACCGGGGCCGGCTTCGACGGCGGCGGGGTGGTCTTGGCCGGGGTAGGGGTCGGCGTCGGGCTGGACTTCGGCGGCGCCGGCTTCTTGGTCTGTGTTGGCGCCGGGGCCGAAGCCGTCTTGGCCGGAGTGGAGGCGGAGGTCTTGCTGGAGGTCTTCGCCGAGCTGGTCGAGAGCTTGTTCGTCGCCGGCGTCTTCACCGTGTTGGTCTGTGGCGCTTGCGTCGTCGCGGTGTTGGTCTTCGATGCGTCAGTCTTGGCTGTCTTGGCCGGTGCAGATGTCGATGGCGTCGGCGCCGGGCTAACCGGTGCCACTGACAGGTTCGGCACGGACGCTGGGCTCTTGCCCCGGTCTGGGTTCTGGGCCTTGGCCTGCCTATCCTTTTCCTGCTCGAGTTTGGTGACGGCAGCGGTGCGGGCCTCGACGACCTTGCGGACATGCTCTTCGATGTCCTCGTTGACGATCGCGATCAGCGCCTGCTCGGCGGCCTCAAGGCTGAGGCCCTTGGCCTCGGCGTACAGCTTTACCAGCTTCGGGAAGGTTTCCTCTTCCCACTTCTTCTGGGCAGCGGCCTGAACCTTCGCCGCCTCAGCGGCCTTTTCCTTCTCTTCGGCCAGCTTCATGGCGGTGGCCTCGGCCTCCAGCCTAGCTTCTTCGGCCTTGTCCGCCATGTTCTCTAGGGCCTGAGCCTTGTGCTCGGAGGCCTGTGCGCCCTTGGCGGCGGAATCTGCGTACTTCTCGGACCGGGCCTGCTTGTTGATGGCCTCGTCGTCAACGAGCAACTGGGCGGCATCCTTGCCGGAATTGCGGTACAGCTCCGCGGCGACCCCGGCGTTGGTCCGCTGCGCGGCCGGTTGGGCTTGGCGGGCGGAGGCCGCTTCCTTGGCGAGGCGCTCAGCCTCGGCCTTACGCGCGGCGTAGTTTTCGTCGACGGCAACGTAGCGTTCGTCGGCCTCTTGGGCGTCTGCCTCACGCTCGTCGACGTGCTTGCGGCCTTGGATGACCGTCTTCTCGATCTTCTTGGAGAATTCCTTCTTGCCCTCTTCGCTCTTGAGCGCTTCGGCAAGCTCCGCGTCTGAAGGGACTTCCGGTGCCGGGGTGTCCCGCTTGGCGGCCTCTTCTTCGAGCGCCTTCACCAGATTGGATTGCTCGATCTTTTCCAACACCGGTGGCAGGGCGATGGCGCCACCGATGACCGCGGTGCTAGCCACGGCGACCGTTGCGATCGAAAGCGAGCGACGAAGTTTCAAGTTCTCTCATCCTTTGGTCTTTGAGGCACAGTTCACCGCGACGTTTTCTTTATAACGATCTAGTTATCTCTAGGAGACCGAGGGACTCAGTGCATTCGGTGCGGTGAATTGTGTCTGTAGGCCGCCTGTTAAAGAGGCCGAGATGTGTCTCTCTCCACCGAAAATCCTAAGGCAACACTAGTCACACCTGCAACATTGATAGACATGAATCACTTGAATAACAGGCCTGTAATTACGCGGTTTTCGCGCAGAGTTACGCGAGAGTTCGTGATCAACTCGTTATTTAAAGATTTTTTGAGTAACGCCCCCGTGATGGACGGTTTTGTACTCCGCGGCGCCCTAAAATCCCGGGAAAACGACCCCGAATGCGGCCGATTTGGTGAAGCGCAAGAAGATCATCTATAGTTGAAAAGTCTTCACCGCTGGGAAACATCCCGGCCAGAAGAAGTTAGGCCCCCATCGTCTAGCGGCCTAGGACACTGCCCTTTCACGGCAGCGGCACGGGTTCGAATCCCGTTGGGGGTACTCAAGATGACAACACGGCAGAGATGCTGATAAGGTTTTCATCTTGTGAGTAAAA
>CAYZBX010000111.1:0-6890 GCA_964476735.1 uncultured Micrococcaceae bacterium | reverse complement strand
GGCCAACGAACTGGTCGTGCTTGCTGCCGGATCGCCCCCAGGTGTCTCTGGTTCCACCAACCTGATCAAGGTGCACCGGATCGGTGACGTCGCCGACCGCGAGCAGCTGGAGCAGGGCATCGAGCCAGGCCCGCGCGAGCCGATCGGCTTCTGGCCAGCTCACTCACCGCGCTAACCCGTCGGTCGAGAACGAGTAACGTCTAAGGCCGCGACGATCCCCTCAACGAGGTGGATCGTCGCGGTCTTTTGCTCTCTGGAGAACTTTTCTGGACAGCTGGTGGTCTGTAGAGTAAGCCCATGAATGCGCGCATCGATGAGCAAGGCCGACCCGAACCACCTTTTGCCGCTGGCGAGGCCGAGACGCTGCTCGGCTTCCTCGATTTTCAACGAGCCACACTGCGTTGGCGCACCGAAGGATTGGATGCGGCGCAGCTGCAGTGCCGGCTGGATGGTCACCCGTCTCCGATGACTCTTGGCGGGTTGCTCAAACACCTGTCCTTCGTCGAGTTTTTCTGGTTCGAA
Organism: uncultured Micrococcaceae bacterium; assembly: GCA_964476735.1. Classification (GTDB taxonomy): domain Bacteria; phylum Actinomycetota; class Actinomycetes; order Actinomycetales; family Micrococcaceae; genus Micrococcoides. The sequence goes on along the minus strand of CAYZBX010000111.1, from coordinate 6,368 downwards.
GAAACCGTGCGTGGGGAACCCACGAGCGAACCGTGGGTATCTGTGGACTGGGAAGCAGACGAAGACTGGGACTGGAATTCGGCCTGCCACGATTCCCCCGAGGAGCTGACAGGACGCTGGTCGGCTACGGTGCAGCGCTCCAACCACATCGTCCGTGAGTTACTGGAATCGGATGGAGATCTGGCCCTTGCGAACAGCTTCGAGGCGTGGGGTGGTAGGGAACAGGTGAGCCTGCGCTGGGTGTTGACCCACATGATCGAAGAGTATGCCCGGCACAACGGCCACGCGGACCTGCTGCGCGAACAGATCGATGGCCAGGTCGGCGAGTAGGACGGCTTCAACAAGAACGACCGTGAAGTAAAAAACCGCGTTGCCCCTCACAGCGAGGAGCGACGCGGTTTCCCATCTCGTCAAGTAAGAACGTGGTTAGGCGTCCTTGCCCGCGGAGAGCTGATCGATGACGGCCTCGGCGACCTGCTGCATGCTCATGCGTTTGTTCATGGAGGTTTTTTGGATCCAGCGGAAGGCCTCTGGTTCGCTTAGGTTCATTTGTTCCGTCAGCAGCGACTTCGCCCGGTCCACCAGCTTGCGAGTCTCGAAGCGCTGCTTCAGATCAGAGATCTCGCTCTCCAGTTGCTTCATCTGCGCGAAGCGTCCCACGGCGACCTCGATCGCGGGCAACAGGTCGTGTTCGGTGAATGGCTTGACGACGTAGGCCATAGCGCCGGCCTGCTGCGCACGCTCGACCAGATCGGGCTGCGAGAACGCGGTCAAGAGGACTACCGGTGCGATTCCAGCCTCGACGATCTTCTCGGCGGCGGTGATGCCGTCCATGACCGGCATCTGAACATCCATGAGCACCACGTCGGGGTTGTGCTCCTTGGCCAGCTCGACGGCGAGTTCGCCGTTGTCGGCTTCGGCTACAACGTTGTAGCCTGCACCCGTCAACAGCTCGACAATGTCGAGGCGAATAATTGTTTCATCTTCAACTACGAGTACGGAGCGAGCAGCTGTCTGCTCTTCCGTGCTTTTATCTTCGGACACGAAAGCTTTCCTTAAAGTGAAATAGGATCTCTCTTATTATCGCACTGTGGAGGGAAAATCAGCCAAACGGTTTTTTGGAATTGGAAGTTCTCTGCCGTACACTTAGTGGAGTGTTCCGGCCCGAATGGCGGAATTGGTAGACGCGCCGCACTCAAAATGCGGTACTTAACAGTGTGTGGGTTCGATTCCCACTTCGGGCACAATCGGCAGCCGCGACGTTTCAGGTTTGAAACGGTCGCGGCTTTTTCGTTGGCTCAGGCTTTTTTACGCAGAATCATGTTGGTCATCCGTGCCGTGGATAAACGACGACCCTGCTCATCGGTCATGACGATCTCGTGCGTGCACAGGTTTCTCCCCAGCCGGATCGGCCGGCATTCGGCCAGCACACGTCCCTCGGTCGCGGCACGCGTGTGGCTGGCGCCAATCTCCGTGCCGACAACCCCGGTGACCGTCTCATCGCCGAGCGTGAAAGCATGCATCACGGTCGCCACTGAGCCCAGTGTCTCCGCCAAGACGAGGTGCGCGCCGCCGTGAAAGATGCCCATGTTCTGCTCGTTGCCGGCCACCGGGACGCTAGCGCTGAGCAGCTCCACCGTCATCGTGTGATAGACCAAACCCATTTTCGCGGCCAACGGGGAAACCCCGTACTTGCCCATGTACGGCCACATTTGCTCGGGCACGTTCGCTGACCGGAGCCGGGCCGCGCGGTCGGCATCCGTATTGGTGGGCGTCACACCCGGGTAATAGGCTAGTGGTGTTGACTCAGTTGCGCTCATGCCCACCAGCCTAGGCGCACTGTTCCTGGAACGTGAAAAGACTGTGAGAAAGGGTCATGATGACCAGCACGGAGAAGAAAACGCTTTTGATCCTCGATGGGCACTCGATGGCGTTTCGGGCTTTCTACGCACTGCCTGCCGAGGCCTTCATGACCGAAAGCGGACAACACACCAACGCGGTGCACGGATTCACCTCCATGCTGTTGACCATGATCAAGGAACGCCAGCCGACCCACGTCGCGGTTGCGTTCGACCTCGACACCCCGACGTTCCGTTCGCAGGACTACGCCGAGTACAAGGCCGGGCGCGCCAAAACCCCGGAGGAGTTCCACGGCCAAATCGACCTGATCAATCAGGTGATGGGCACCTTGAACATCCCGACCATCACGGTGGACGGCTACGAAGCCGACGACATCCTCGCGACGATGGCCACCCGAGCCGAGGCGGAAGGCTACGAGGTGCTCGTCGTGTCCGGAGACCGCGACACGTTCCAGCTGATCACCGACAAGACCCTCGTGTTGTACCCGAAGAAGGGCGTTTCGGAGATCCCGCCGATGACCGCCGAATCGGTGTTCGAACGCTACGGTGTCACCCCGGAACACTACCCGGACCTGGCCGCGCTCGTCGGTGAAGACGCAGACAACCTGCCCGGCATCCCCAAGGTTGGCCCAAAGACCGCCGCCAAGTGGATCAACCAGTACGGGAACACTCAGGCGATCCTCGACCACGCCGATGAGATTAAGGGCAAGGTGGGGGAGAACCTGCGCGAGTACCGCGCCAATGTGGAACGCAACTTGAAACTCAACAAGCTGGTTCGGGACCTAGATCTGCCGCTGGACCTAGAAGCTACGCGGTTGGAACAACTCAACCGGGACGCAATGGAAGAGCTTTTCGACGCCCTCGAGTTCCGGACCATGCGGAAGAAGGCCCTCGAGACCTTTGGCGAGCTCTTCGGCCAGTCTGAGGCCACCGCGGATGAGGATGCGCCACAAATCCCCGAGGCGCGAATCGTGAGCGATGCTGCCGAAGCGCGAGAGTTCTTCGCCCAACACAATGGCAAGCCCCTGGGGTTGGACTTCACGCTGGTCACGGTGAAGGGCACCCCCGGCCAACCTGTCGAACCCAACAGCTTGCCGGTGAAGACCACCAGCAGGAGCAACAACGCGCCCGTTACCGACGACGTCACCGCGGTCGCCCTCAGCGGTGAAACGGACGCGATCTACGTCGATCTGCGTGAAGCGGACGAAGCCCTGCTGACCGCTGTCGGCGACTACTTAGCCGATAAGAGCCAAGAGAAGATCGTGCACGATCTCAAACGCATCATCAAGGCGCTGCACGGCATCGGCTTGGAGATCGCCGGTGTCATCGACGACACCAACATTTCCGGCTACCTGATCCAGCCCGACCGCCGCAGCTACGAGCTGCCAGAGCTCGCCAGCTTCTACCTGAAGACCGAACTGGGTGAACCTACGGCGGCCGGTCAACAGTCTTTTGACTTTGGTGACGACGACAACGACTTGAACCAGCAGAAGGCCCAAGAACGCGTCGAGCGGGCGGCCACCTTAGTGCACCTGCACCAGGTTTTCGCGCCCGAACTGATTGAACGGGGTGTGAACCAGCTGCTGCTCGGTCTGGAAATCCCGTTGGCGATTGTCCTCGCGGAAATGGAAATGACGGGCATCGCCGTTTCCACCGAGGGACTGAAAGAGCTTCTGGACCACTTCAATGAGGAGCTGGAGGAGATCACCGAGGAGGCCTACGACGCGGCCGGCCGCGAGGAGAACCTGTCCTCGCCGAAACAGCTGCAGGAGTTGCTCTTCGATGAGCTGGATCTGCCCAAGACACGCAAGATCAAAACCGGGTACTCCACCGATGCGGAGTCTCTCCAGGATCTGCTTAACCAGACTAACCACCCGTTCCTGCGAGCGCTGATGAAGCACCGCGACGTCACCAAGCTGAAGCAGACGGTACAGGGGCTGGCCGAGGCTCAGGCGAACGACGGCCGGATCCATACCACTTACTCGCAGACGGCCGCGGCCACCGGACGCCTGTCTTCGCTGCGCCCGAATCTGCAGAACATTCCCGTGCGCAGTGAGGAGGGTCGAAAGATCCGCAATATCTTCGTTGTGGGTGAAGGCTACGAGACCCTCTTGACCGCTGACTATTCGCAAATCGAGATGCGGATCATGGCCCACCTGTCCGAGGATGAGGGCCTGATTCAAGCTTTCAAAGACGGCGAGGACCTGCACCAGTTTGTCGGCGCCCAAGTCTTCCACGTGGAACCCAAGGACGTTTCCGCCGAACAACGCGCCAAGGTCAAGGCCATGAGCTACGGGCTGGCTTACGGTCTGAGCTCTTTCGGCCTGTCCAAACAGCTAGGCATCGGCGTTGACGAAGCTCGCGAACTCATGAGCGGCTACTTCGCTCGTTTTGGTGCGGTGCGCGAATACCTCAACAATGTGGTGGCCCAAGCCCGCAAGGACGGCTACACCTCGACCATCGAGGGCCGGCGCCGGTACCTGCCCGACTTGGGCTCCAGCAACCGTCAGCGCCGGGACATGGCCGAACGCGCCGCGCTGAACGCGCCGATTCAGGGTTCCGCCGCAGACATCATTAAACGGGCCATGCTGGAACTGGACCAAAAACTAAGCGAAGGCTGGTTCAAATCCCGCATGCTGTTGCAGGTCCACGACGAACTCGTGCTCGAAGTCGCGCCGGGAGAACTGGAGGCGGTCACCGAGTTGGTCCGGAGCAGCATGGGCGCCGCTGCGACCCTGTCTGTGCCGCTGGATGTGCACGTTGGCACCGGCCGAAGCTGGCACGAGGCGGCTCACTAGGATTTTCTTGTAAGCACAAAAGGAAGAGGGTTCATCGCCCATGACCCAAGACCATTTGCAGACCCCAGAACTCGCACCCGGACTGAAGGCCACCCATTTTCTGACCGGACGCAAGGGCGGGAACACCGCCGAACCAGGGGCGGGCCCGGACCCGGCGACCGAAGAATTCCTACGAGCCGTGACCTACGGCTTCTACGGTCCCAAACCCAGCCAGACCCGCCTCGCAGCCAAGACCGAGCACTTCATTGCCGACAAGCTGCGCGCCACCGTGGTCAAAGCAGATCCGGCACCGAGTGGCCCGGAGGCCGAATACGGGCTGGGGGAGAACTTCCCGGTCGGTACCTTCGCGACATTCTTTGGTAGCTACAACGCCGGTCAGGACGTCACGAAGGAACCTGCTGCCGACCCGTTCTTGCCGGTGGTAATGTGTACCGACGCGACGGTGAACCCAGGCTACCGACGCCGCGGAATCCTGCGCTACATGATGACCGAAGCGATGCTGCACGGCCTGCGCAACGGTTGCGCGTTGGCGGCGCTGACCGCCACCGAAGCGACGATCTACCAGCGGTTCGGGTACGGGGTTGCCTCCCGCCAACACCGCATCAAGGTCAACACCGGTCCCGGGTTCGCGATCAACACCCCCGAGTACGGTCGCGTGGTGGCCGCCGATCCCGCCAAGATCCCTGACCTCGCCGCGCAGATTTTCGCCACCTTTCACCGGAACAACCCCGGTTCGATCAGCAGGCCCGCTGACTATCGCGACTTCATCACCGGCAACTACCCCAAGCGCGACGGCACCTCCCGCGCGGACGCGCTGCGCGCCGCCATTCATGTTTGCCCCGATGGCGAGGTGGACGCCTACGTGGTTTACGAAATGGAACAAAAGGACACCGGTTTTCCTGACAGTATCAAGATCCATGACCTCGTTTTCAACGACGTCCAAGCCTACTTGGAGCTCTGGAAGTTCCTCGGGTCGTTGGACTTGATCACCTCGGCCACGTGGGGGTCGGCACCGGTGAGAGATCCATTGACCATGGCCATGACCAATCCGCGCGACTACCAGATCAAGGAGCAGTTCGATCTGACCTGGGTCCGGGTCCTCGACGTGCCGAAAGCCTTCGCCGGGCGCGGCTTCGGCGGGGACGGCAGCTGCGTCCTCGAGATCAACGATCGCACGGGCATCACCCATGGCACGTGGGAACTCACTGTCACCAATAAGGCCGGGACCGCCGTGGCGATCCAGTCCGTGGCCCCGGACCAGACCGTGTTGCGAATGGACGCCCACGTGCTCGCGTCGCTCTACAGTGGTGACGTCGATCTGCGAACCCTGCTGGCGGCCGGGAGCGTCACCGCAGCCGGTAATGTAGACAAAACTGCCTTAGATAGACTCAATGCGATGTTTCGTCTGCATCGCAGACCGTATTGCGTGACATATTTTTAGGCCTTATGCGCCACAACACGCGAAATAGTTTGTCTAAGCCTTTCCCAGCCGGTTAGACTAGGTACTTGTGTGCGCGCGTAACAGCGCTTCCTGAGCAAGACTCAGTTTTACCAAGTAAGTGAATCAGCCTAAGCCTTGGCTGACCAAAGATAACTATTCCATATCGGAGCCCCTACTACATGACTGCACCTACCAACGAGAAGCTCGGTGCCCCACAGGTCGCTGTAAAACACATCGGCACATCTGACGACTTCGCTGCGGCCATCGATG
>CAYZBX010000110.1:0-6905 GCA_964476735.1 uncultured Micrococcaceae bacterium | reverse complement strand
GCGAGTCACCGCAGACCACCGTCATGCCTGGTTGGGTCAGCACCAGCTGGGGTCCGACCACGTGGACGATGCCCTGCTCGGCGTCACCCAGTGAGTGGATCCGGATGCCGAATTCCTTGGCGTTGGCGCGCAGGGTTTCGATCTGCTTGCGGGAGACCGGGTCGGCGATCGGTTTGTCGATGCCAATGGTCGGGGTGTTGTGGTCTTCCGTGGCGATCGTCAGATCTGGTCGGTGAACCGGACGGCCGGCTAGGCGCAGGCCCTCGAAGGCCTGCGGGGAGGTCACTTCGTGCACAAGGTGCAGGTCAATGTAGATGAGGTCCGGCTGCTTCGCCGAGCCTTCACCTTCACCGCGGGCGACAACGTGGTCGGCCCAGACCTTTTCTGCCAGTGTGCGTGGCCCTTGTTGAGGGACAGTTGCGGACACCAGAGCAACCTCCTGAAGTAGTACTGAATTCGATGCATCTATTTTCGCAAGCCGTTTCAGAGCTTTGCCACCGAGTCAAAAGAAATCTCACTATTTGAGATACAGGTATTCTATGCTGGGTCAATGACGAATGAAAATCTGCCGCGGTCAGGAACCCGCAAGGTCGGGGTCATCGACAAGGTGGTCGACATCCTCGACGCGTTGGAGGTTGGCCCCGCTTCGCTGGCCGTGCTGGTCGAGCGGACGGGTATCGCTAGGCCCACGGCTCACCGCATTGCGACCTCGCTGATGGGCCACCGCTTGCTGGCGAAGGACGAACTGGGCCGGTACATGCTCGGTCAACGCTTGACCGAATTGTCTTCCGCCGTTGGCTCGGACCGGCTGATGACCTCCGCCGACCCCATCCTGCAGCAATTGCGCGACGCCACGGGCGAGAGCGCCCAGTTGTTTCGGCGTCAGGGCCAATCGCGGGTTTGCGTGGCGAGCGTCGAACGCCCGGTGGGTCTGCGCGACACTATCCCGGTGGGTTCGCGACTCTCCATGAAGGCTGGGTCCGCGGCCCAAGTGCTGTTGGCGTGGGAGGACCACCAGCGGCTGGTCTCCGGCCTAGCGGGGGCCAAGTTCACCCCGACCGTGCTCGCGGCTGTCCGGCGCCGGGGTTGGGCGGAGTCGACCGCGGAGCGCGAACCAGGCGTGGCCTCCGTGTCCGCGCCGGTGTTCGGTCGCAACGGCAAGGTCCAAGCTGCGGTGTCTATTTCCGGACCGATCGAACGGCTCACCACCCAACCCGGGCGCGTGCACGCCGAAGTCGTGATCCGGGCGGCAAGCCAGTTGTCGGAGTGGCTGGGCGAGAACCCGTTGCCCTCCTAGCGTTCTGACTGCAGGCTCATGCGAAGTGGTCCCAGCCACCCAGCGATGCTTGCAGAGCGTCGAGCGCCCTTGTCCGTTCCGGGTGCTCCGCTTCAGCAATCGAGAGGTCACCGGCTTCTTCAACATCAACGATTCGGCCGATCTCGGTGAATTCCGCCGGCAGTCTCACCGTCTCGGGTGCCACGACCAGCAACGCATAGTCCTCGCCCCCGTTGAGCAGCCACAGCCACGGATTGTGACCGTGGCGTTGGGCTAGCTCCTCCAGCGGTTGCCGCCAGGCTTCTAACGCCTGCAGCGACAGTTCTGCCCCAAGGGGTTGCTGTGCCGCGTCGCTGCTGGCGCGGAGGATTCGGCGCAGGTCCCTGACGAGTCCGTCGGAGAGATCCATCCCGCAGTTTGCCCCCGCCTTGGCCGCGGCGGGTCCGGCCCACAGCGGCGGGACCGGGAAGAACTGCTTGGCCGTCGCCGTCGATTGATCGGATTCATCGCTCGAGAGCAGGTGGGCTAGCCCGGCGGCGGCGGTGCCAAGGTTGCCGCAAACATAGATCTTGTCTCTCGCCCGCGCGTTGGTGCGCAGCAGTAAACCGCCCGAGGCTTCCCCGGTGACCGTGAAGGTCACGTGGATTTGCGGCCCGGCGCCGAGATCCCCGCCGGCGAGCACGGCTTTGCGCGCGCCCAGCCGCTCGCAGGCCTGTCTGATCCCGAGACCGAAATCGTGCAGCCACTGCTTGGTGGTTTGCGGCGGCATGGACAGGGACAGGAACAACCCGGTGGTTTCGCCGCCCATGGCGTTGATGTCTGAGACGTTCTGCGCCAGCGCCTTGTGTGCCACGCTTTGCGCCGGCTGGATGGTTCCGTTGGGCCAGCGGGCCACAAAGTCGTAGCCTTCGATCATCGTGTCGGTCGAGACTAGGTACTCCCCGGAAGAGGCCATCACAGCGGCGTCATCACCGCCGGAGAGCACGGCACACTCCCCGGTCAGCAGCTCCGGACCGACGCCTCGGTGCAGCAGGGCAAGCACGTCTTCTTCGGTCAGCCCTTGTAAGTCACCGCTGAGCTCCATTATCGCCGCCTTCTTGCTGCCGCGAGTTCATCGTTGAAGCGGTGGTAGCGTTCGAGCGCGGAGCGGGTCGGCGCCAGGATCTCGCGGTCCACCACTTCCTTGATGCTGCTGCGCAGGCGTTTACGCACGGCTCGCCGGCGCTGGCGGGCCCCGGCTGCCACTATCGCTCGAGCGGTCGCGGCGAGGAAGATGCCCAGCGCGATACCGAAGGCAACCAACAGGGTTGGGATCGGCCACCCCTCCACGGTCGGCGCCGCTGGTAAGGGCAGCTGGAAGAAGCCGGCAATCGGGTAGGCAAGCAGCCAGCCGAGTCCGATCACCGTCGCGAACATGGCCAACCACTGGAGCGTGTTGAAGACGTACCACCACCACGACTTCGCGTTCGCTCCCAGATCGGTGGTGACGATGGCCTGATCGATCTGTTCTTCCAGATTTGCCACATTCACTGAGATGTCCTCGCGGATGGCTCGCGTCCACACCTGCGGGGCGTCCCCGGTGGTGGCGTGCAGGAATTCTCGGATGGCGCTGTCGGCCCGGGCCGCGCTTGCGGCGCTGCGGCCGGGCAAGGAGCTGCGGTGGACTTGTGGGTCCCGTTCCTTGCGCTGTTCCTTGTCACCGGATGGTTTCAGGTGCAGACGCTGCAACGGGTCAACACGAAGCCGCCCCAACCAGCGGGTGAAGGCCCAGCCCGTGCGTTTGGTTGCCTCGTGACGGTAGGAACCCGCGGCTGCGTCAGCGATCACGTTGACGTTGGCGGCGGCCGCGAGTTCGTCGACGAGTCGTTCGCTGTCCTTGGCTGCCAGATTCAGGCGATGCTCGCCGGCGGCCACCTCGGCCAGTTGATCGGCGCTCTTGTGCACGTCCGCTAGCAACCGTTCGGTTGCTGCCTGCTTGGAGCCGACGATCCGGCGCAGGATCTTGCGCAGCCCCTCGACGCCCTCCCCGGTGACTGCTGAGGTGGTGACCAGATGCTGCGGGTTGATGCCCTCGCTGGCAAGGATGGACTTCAGGGACTCCACGACCTGCGGCTGTTGTGACAATTGCAGGCGATCGACTTGGTTGAGAACGACCACGGTGACGGCATCGTGGCTGGCCAGCGGGATCAAGAAGTCGTGGTGCAGCGCTGCGTCGGCGTATTTTTGGGGATCCAGAACCCATACCAGCACATCGACCTGTCCCGCCATTCGCTCGACGATTTCCCGATGCTTGGTTTCCACCGAGTCGAAGTCGGGCAAGTCAAGCAGAACCAGCCCGGTCTCCAACTCGGCGTCGTGGCTGAACTGGACCGATTCGTCTTGGCCCATGACGTGTCGTTCGTCCACCTGCAGCCAGTCGAGCAGCTCCGCAGCGCCGGATTCGCCCCAGATGGCAGCCTTGGCCGCTGAGGTCGTCGGACGCACGGCCGCAGTGCGCGCCAATTCGGTTCCGGTCACCGCGTTGAAGAGCGCGGACTTGCCGGATCCGGTGGCGCCGAAGAACCCCACCACGGTGTGTTCCGCCGAAAGGGAGCGCCGCGCGGTGGCCGACTCCAGAACGTCGAGGACCTGTTGCAGATCGGCTTCCTCAACGACCCCGGTCGCCAGCTCTCGTGCTTGGGCGAGGTGCCCCAGTTTGGCCTCGACCGGGCTCAGGTGGGTCTTCTTGCGGCGGCGGCTCACGCGTTCTCCTCTGTCGTCGGCAGGTTCTGGGCGAGCTCGCGCAGCGGCTCAATCGTCGCTGCCAGAAGCGAGTTTTCTTCTACTGCGGGCAACACTGCGAGGAATCTCGTCTGTTCTTCCCCGAGGAGTTCTTGGACGTGTGCGGCGAGGAGTCTTTGCGCCTCTTCCGCCATCCGGCGAACGGCTTCGTCTCCGAAGATGGTCTCGAGCACCTTTTGGCCTAGGACGGCCGATCCGCCCGCGATACCGATCTCGATCCCGGTCAAGCCTGCGGTCGAGGCAAAGGCGACGATCATCAGCGCCACCGCGGCGCCGTTGATCCCGAAGGCCGCCATCCTGGCGGTAAGTCGCTTGGCGGCACCCTCTTTCTCGATGAGCTCCATCAATTCACGTTGCCACAGGCGGATGTGTTCGGACACCTGTTGGTTGAAGCCAGCGGGAAGCTGCGCCATGTCGCGATTGCGCAGCACGTCGGAGCCGGATCGTGAGGTAATCCAGCGTTGCACCGTCTCCTCGGCCGCTGCCGCGGCTTGGGCCACGATGACCGCGTGAAGCCCGGACTCGATCGCCTCTTCCACCTGAACGATGGGTTTGGGCTTTCCGGTGAAGAAAGCCGCGATCTCATCGCGCCAGCGGGCCACGCTGGCCTGAATGCCACGCATAAACTCGCCGGTGCCCACAAAGTCTTGCCAGCGGCTCAGTACCTCTCCGCGCAGCAGGGTTCCGTCTGAGGCCGCCGCAGAAATGTTCGTTTCGGCGGTCTGGTAGGCCTGCTGCAGTTGGTTGATCAGCATGCGTTGCTCGGTCACTTGGAGTTGCTCGGCCCTCACCAGTTCATCGACCTGGCCGGACAGTTGCCTGACCACTCCGTAGAGCGTGCGTTGCGCGACCTGGCTGCGGGCTTCCGCGTCCGAGCCCAGCTGAATGAGCCACTGTTTCAGCTCACGCACGTGATACGGATCCAGCATGCCGTATTCGTCCAGCTCGGATTCCGGCACAACGAAGAGTCTTGCCTCGCCGAGTCCTTGCTCGTTGAGCATGCGTTGCAGGTCGGCGCTGACCTCCGCTTCGGCTCCCTCCGGTACCCGGTCCAGCACGACGGCTAGGGTGATGTCCCGGCCTGCGGCTTGGTGCAGCAGCTGCCAGGGCACGGCATCCGCGTAGCGATTCGCGGTGGTCACGAAGATCCACAGGTCCGCAGCCGCTAGCAGCTGCTTGGCTAGGGCGCGGTTCTCGTCCGAGATCGAATCGATGTCTGGGGCGTCGAGGATCGCCAGTCCGGGTGGGAAGATCTCGTCGAAGGGAACCAGCACCAGCGAATCGGCCGCCCGGTGCCCGCTCAACCCGTCGTCGATGTCGTGCGCTGGGACGGGGCGGGCGGGACGGTCGAAGACCTTCTTGCCGACGATGCGTTTGAGCTCCGGCAGGATCCGGTTGTCTTGGAACCAGCGAGTGTCTTCCTCGTGGTGCAGCAGGATCGGTTGCCGAGTCGTGGGGCGAATGGCACCGGCGCGGGTGACCGGATATCCGACCAGTGCATTCACCAGCGTGGACTTCCCTGCGCCGGTCGATCCGCCCACGACGGCCAGCAGCGGCGCGTGCAGCGACTCGAACCGGGGAATGATGTAGTCCTGGAGCTGCGAGAGCACCTCAACGCGTTGCTGCCGGGCTTCTTCGACACCGTCCACGTTGAGCGGAAACGTAAGGTCTTGCAGCCCCTCGCGCAGCTGCGACAACATCTTGTGCGTGTCGCTGGCCTGATGGTTCGGTTTCACAGCCACCTGTACTTCCTGACCGGTGAGTCACCGCTTTTAGTAACTCTACTGATAAGTACTTCGATCTTAAAGCAAAAAGACGGTCAGCGGATGCTGACCGTCTTTTCACTCTCGTGACCCCAGCGGGATTCGAACCCGCGTTACCGCCGTGAGAGGGCGGCGTACTAGGCCGCTATACGATGGGGCCATCGTTGGGATACCAGGACTCGAACCTAGAATAACGGTACCAGAAACCGTTGTGTTGCCAATTACACCATATCCCATTATGCCTTGGGCTCCGGGGCTAACCCCTGAGCACGAGATATAACTCTACATGGCCTTGAATGATTTTTCAAAACGGGCCATCCGAGCGTGTTTTCCGGTGTGTCTCCGGAGCCCTCGGCAGGCAGTCTTTAGTTGTTTTGCAGGTGGTTCTTGAAGCTGTTCAGGCGCCGGAGAGTCGACTCCTTGCCCAGAATCTCAAGTGATTCGAACAGCGGCGGGGAAATCCGCTGACCCGAGACACCGGTGCGCACCGGACCGAAAGCATGCCGAGGCTTCAGCCCCAATCCGTCGATCAATGCGGCCCGCAGAGCGGTCTCCGTCTCGGCTGTGACAAAGCTCTCAGCCGGGATGTTCTCAAGCGCGGCAATAGCGGCGTCCACCACTTCTCCAAGGTTCTCCGGCATGCCCTTGAGCGCGTCGGCGGCGTATTGGATGTCCTCGTCCGCTGCAAAGAGGAAGCCGATCAGTCCTGGTGCCTCGCCGAGCAGCTGTAGGCGCGTCTGGATCAGCGGTGCCGCGGCGTGCAGGATCTCCTGCTCCCGACCGCTGAGAACCTCGCCAACAACGCCGGCAGCCTGCAGGTACGGCACGAGGCGTTGGGCGAAGTCATCGACATCCAGCATGCGAACGTGCGTGGCATTGATGGCCTCGGCCTTTTTCACGTCGAACCGTGCCGGGTTCGGCAGCACGTTGCGCACGTCGAACTTCTCGATCAGCTGCTCCACCGTGAAGATGTCCTCGTCACCGGAGTAGGCCCAGCCGAGCAGCGCCAAGTAGTTGAGCAATCCTTCCTTGATGAAGCCATGCTCCTTGTGGAGGAACAGGTTGGACTCCGGGTCGCGCTTGGA
>CAYZBX010000109.1:0-6915 GCA_964476735.1 uncultured Micrococcaceae bacterium | reverse complement strand
CTTTGGGCATGAACCTGTTCTCCCAGGGCGTGGACCCGCAAATCGATTTCTCCAACATGGAACAGATCCGGCAGACCGCCGAATACTGCACCCAGATGCCCGTGCACGAACGCTCCCCGTGGGCCGGCGATCTGGTCTTCACCGCCTTCTCCGGCTCCCACCAGGACGCCATCAAGAAGGGCTTCGAGGCCATGGAGCTGCAGGCCGAGCAGGAGAACAAGGACGTCGATGACATGGTCTGGGAGGTCCCGTACCTGCCCATCGACCCGCACGACATCGGCCGCACCTACGAGGCCGTCATCCGGGTGAACTCCCAATCCGGTAAGGGTGGGGTCGCCTACCTGTTGAAGACCGAGCACGGCGTCGATCTGCCGCGCCGGGCCCAGGTCGAGTTCTCTCAGATCGTGCAGAAGCGCGCCGACGCCGAGGGCGGTGAGATGTCCTCGGAGGAAATCTGGCAGATGTTCACCAGCGAATACCTCCCGGCAGACCTCGATGCCGGAGAGCAGCGTTGGGGCACCTACCGGCTGCGTGCGGTGACCGCCACCACCGACACCGAGGGTGAGTTCGAACTCAACATCGACTGGGACGTCAACGGCACCCAGGAGACCCGCATCGCCTCCGGCACCGGGCCGATCTCCGCGCTGGTGTCCCTGCTGCAGGCCGACGGGGTAGACATCCGCGTGCTGGACTACACTGAACACGCGATGAGCGAGGGCGACAACGCCCAAGCGGCCGCGTTCGTCGAATGCGCCGTGGGCGACCGGCTGCTATGGGGCATCGGCATCGACGCCAACACCAACGTTGCCGCGCTGCGCGCCGTGATCTCCGCCGCCAACCGCGCGCTGCGGGACCGCTAGACGCGGCACCTGCACGGGGATACAACAGCATGGGCCGGGCCACCTTCGCGGCGCGCAGCTACCGGGCTACCGCCTTGGTGCTGCGCACCCAGCCGCTGGGCGAGGCCGACCGGATCATCACGCTGCTCTCTGCCGAGCACGGGGTGATCCGGGCCGTCGCAAAGGGGATCCGCAAGACCTCCTCCCGATTCGGCGCCAGCGTGGAACCGTTCACCTTGGTGGACGTCCAGTTGGTGCACGGCAGGAGCCTGGACATCCTGACGCAGGCGCAGACCCGAGCACCCTACGGCCAATATCTGGCCGCAGATTACCACCTGTACACGGCGGCGTGTGCGATGGCGGAAACCGCCGAACGCCTCACCTCCGTCGAAACCGGGTTCTACAGCACCCAGTACAGGTTGTTATACGGCGCGGTCGCCACCCTGGCCAAAGCCGAACACGATCCCCAGCTGATCCTGGATTCGTATCTGTTGCGTGCTCTTGCCGCCGCCGGCTGGGCGCCGTCCTTCACGGACTGCGTCCGCTGCGGTGCGCCCGGCCCACACGTCTCGCTGAACGTGCCCCTCGGCGGCGTCTGTTGTCCCGAGTGCCGACCGCCCGGCTCGCAGACGCCGGGGGCGGAGAGCATCACGCTGTTGGCGGCCCTGTTGGCGGGGGACTGGCAGATCGCGGACGCTGCCCAAGAGCACGCCCGCGGGGACGCCGCCAAGTTCGTGAATTCCTTCGTGCACTACCATTTAGAACGTCAGGTTAAAGCCCTGGCACACGTGCAGCGCGCCCATACCCCGGGCCCGGCTGCCGCGTCGCGTCCACCGGCCCCAAGGAGCAATCCCGCATGAGCGCCAACACAGAGGTACCGCCAACACCGGTGCCCGGTTCCGCCGGTTACGCCCCCGGCAGCGTCCCGGAACACGTGGCGATCGTGATGGACGGCAACGGTCGCTGGGCCAACCAACGCGGACTGCCACGCACCGAGGGCCACCGCGCCGGCGAGGGCGCGTTGCTACGCGCCTTGGCCGGGGCGATCAACGCCGGGGTGCGCTACGTGTCGGTCTACGCGTTCTCCACCGAAAACTGGAAGCGTTCCATCGACGAGGTCCGCTTCCTGATGGGATACTCCCGCAACGTGTTGCGTCGGCGCCGCGACCTGCTGAACTCGTGGAACGTGCGGATTCGGTGGAACGGGCTGGAGAATCGCCTTTGGTCCTCGGTCATCAAGGAGCTGAAGGAAGCCGAGGAGCTGACCAAGAACAACACTGGCACGCAATTGATCATGTGCGTGAACTACGGGGGCCGTGCCGAACTCCTCGGCGCCGTCCGGCAACTCGCGGTCGAGGCCGCGCAGGGCAGCATCAAACCGACCAAGATCAGCGAGGACATGATCTCCCGGCGGTTGGCACTCCCGGATGTGCCGGATGTCGATCTCTTTCTGCGCACCTCCGGTGAGCAACGCATCTCCAACTTCTTGCTGTGGCAATCCGCCTACGCTGAGCTACTCTTTCTCGACGAGCTGTGGCCGGACATCACCGAGGAAAGCATCCTGTCCGCCATCGACGTGTACACCGGTCGTGAGCGTCGTTTCGGTGGCGCCATCGACAGGGTCGCCGAAACGTCGGAGACCTCGACCGGCTAGTCCGGGGCGTAACCGTCCAGCCAGCGGCGCAACGCGGCGTAGGCCTCCGTGCGGGCCGGCTGCTGGGAGGCAAAGACATCGTGCATGGCTCCCTGCTGGCGGTACAGCGTGACCTCTCGCCCCAGTCCGGCAACCCGGGCTGCAACCTGCTCCACGTCAAGGACGATGTCCACCTGCTGCATTCTTGTCTGCCAGGCCGACCAGAACTGGCTCTCGGCCGATAGCACCGTGAAGATCGGCGCCTGAATGGTTAGTCCCTTAGCCACCTCGGCGTGCGCGCTCAACACCGCCTTGACCCATCGAGGGTAGATGGGGAACCCGCCGGCCGGGCGCCACTGCTGATGTAGCTGCCACTGACCGTGGTGGGCATCGGACATCGACCGGTAGTAGTGCTCGGGTTTGGGCAGGTGCAGCTCACGCCTCGGGGTCAGGATGTGCCACGGGTCAATCATGGCCGAGGCGAATTGGCGCATCAACGCCGAACCCTGAAACTCCAGCCACGGCGAATTCAGGACCAGTCCAGCCACGAGTTCCGGATGCCGGTTGGCCCACAAGGCCAGGACCAGCCCGCCGGTGGAGTGACCCGTCAACAGCAGGCGCTGTCTCTGCAGGCCGCCGGTGTCCCGCCGGATGAGCCGGCACGCTTGCAACAGTTCTTCGTCGTACTGGATCAGGTCGTCGATGAGACCGGGGGAGTGCCACTGGCGCAGGCTGCGGCCGTACTTGCGCAGATCGAGCGCATAGAACGGATGGCCGCGGTCCGCCCAGAACCGAGCGTACTCGTGGTTGAAGAAGTAGTCGCTCCAGCCGTGAACATAAAGCACCGGGGTTTTGCTGCGATCGGTTGTGGGCCCAACGTATCTGACGAGGGTGGCCACCACCGGCCCCTCCTCGTCATTGGCCAGAAACAGCGTCTGCTGGGTAAACCCGGTGCCCAGGATGTCCGGTTCCCAGACCCCCGGTTTGGTCGAACTGGAGAAGCCCTCTGGGTAGGTGATCACAACCATACTCACAAGTATGTCCCGAAGTTGCTCCGGCGTGCGGGAACGTGGGATTTTAGAGGTATGTCTTTGCCTCGGTTGTACCCGCTCATCTTCAAGAACTTTTTCACGCATATGGACGCCGAGAAGGCACACCATTTTGCCTTTAACGCGATCAAGGCTGCGGAGAAATCCGGCGCCGGGTCGGTGGCCCGCAAGTTCTGGGCGCCGGACCCGATCCTGCGCAGAACCGTGATGGGCATCGATTTCCCGACACCTTTCGGCTTGGCCGCGGGGTTCGACAAGGCCGGCGACGGCACCACCGCGCTGCTGGACATGGGGTTCGGCCACGTCGAGGTAGGCACCATCACCGGACAGCCGCAACCGGGCAACCCGACCCCGCGGCTGTTCCGGTTGCCGCAGGACCGGGCGCTGATCAACCGCATGGGTTTCAACAATGACGGTGCCGAAACCATTGCGTCCCGACTGATGCGGTCCCAAGAGGTGTTGCGCCAGCGCGCCTACCGCACCCGCCCGGTGATCGGCGTCAACATCGGCAAGACCAAGGTCGTCGAGCTCGAGGACGCCGTGAAGGATTACGAGTTCTCCACCCGCCGGCTCGCCATGCACGCGGACTACATGGTGGTCAACGTTTCCTCCCCGAACACCCCAGGGCTCCGGCAGCTTCAAGAGATCTCCGCCCTCGAGCCACTGCTGAGCTCGGTGCAGCAGACCGCCGATGCGGTGACCGGCAAACGCGTGCCGCTGCTGGTGAAGATCGCCCCGGATCTGGCCGACGCAGACGTGGTGGCGGTCGCCGAGCTGGCTATGCGCTTGGACCTGGCCGGTGTGGTCGCCACCAACACCACCATTTCTCGCGACGGGCTACAGACCGACGCGGCCCAAGTTGAGGCGATGGGCGCCGGCGGTGTCTCCGGTCTCCCGGTAAAGCAACGCAGTGAAGAGGTGCTTGCGCTGCTGCGTCAGCACCTGCCGGCCGAGAAGGCGATCATCTCCGTCGGTGGGGTGACCGACGCTCGCGACGTGTACGCGCGCATGGTTGCCGGTGCCGATCTGGTTCAGGGATACACTGCCTTCCTCTACGAAGGCCCGATGTGGGCACACCGCATCAACACCGAACTTGCCATGATGCTGAAGGCCCGGCCCATCAAGCGTTAACCCGCTGCGGGCCGGTGAGCCCACGAAAAAGCCGCCGCGGCTGCATCTTCGTCGATGCCCCTGCGACGGCTGATCGCTTCAGTCGCTGCCGAAGCTAGCGGCGCGGTTCCTCACCGCGGGCCACCTGCGGCTTGGGCATGCGCAGTCGACGCAGCTGCATCTGCCGGGTGACCCCGTACCAGACGGTGCCGGGTTCGATCTCCCCAAAGCGCGCCAGCAGCGCCTTCTTCAGGGCGCGGCTGCGCAGGAAGGCTTCGAGAATCACCAAGCCCATCACGACCCAGAGCACGCCGTACATGATGGCTTGGGCTTGGAAGTTACCGGTCACCGTAAAGGAGAAGACCAACCAGGCCACGACAATCAGCATGAGCCATTCGCCTAGGCTCCAACGGCCGTCGACGTAGTCACGGGCAAAGCGCTTCTGCGGTCCTTGATCGCGCAGCGGCATCCGGGATTCGTCTCCGGTTTCTAGGGCGATGCGCGTTTCCATCTGCCGGCGCCGAGCGGCCTCGCGCTCAGCCATCCGGGCGGCCTTGCGGTCATCGGGAACCAACGGGCGGCGCCGCGCGGCTTCTTGTTCCTTGCGGGTGGGCGTCGGCCGGCCCTTCTTTTGGGAACCGGGGCGCTGCTGCTCGACCGGTTCTTCGACCGTTTCTGGGGTAGCTTTCACTTCTTTTTTACGTCCAAACACTCCAACATTGTACGTGAAGAACGTGCAAGAATTGCTTCATGACTCTTTCACATAGTGCTGCCCAACTGCCCCTCGAGGCGATCACCGTCGAGAAGATCAAGGGGAGCGTTGCGGACGCCTTCGATACCACCGTCGCGACCCTGACCGAGCACGTGCGCATCCCCGCAATGGCGTGGGACGCCTACGATCCGGCGCTGTTGGACGCATCGGCCGAGTTTGTGGCCGCGCAGTGCCGCGCAGCCGGCTTCACCGACGTGCAGATCCTCAGCGCCGAACGAACCGACCGCCCGGGCACTCAGGGCGCACCCGCCGTGGTTGCCCACCGGCCCGCTCCCGCCGGTGCGCCCCGGGTCCTGCTGTACGCGCACCACGACGTCCAACCCGTCGGCGACGAGACGCTCTGGAACACCCCGCCGTTGGAGGCGACCGAAGTCAACGGACGGCTGTATGGCCGGGGTACGGCCGACGACAAGGCCGGGATCATGGTGCACCTCGCCGCGATCCAGGCCCTCAGCGAGGCCTACCCGCAGGCGCTGGAGAACGTCGGGATCACTGTCTTCATCGAGGGGGAGGAAGAGGCGGGCTCCCCGTCCTTCTCCAACTTCCTCCGCGATCAGCACGAGGTACTGGATGCCGATGTGATCGTGGTGGCGGATTCCTCCAACTGGAAGGTCGGCGAACCCGCCCTGACATCCTCGTTGCGCGGCATGCTCGACGCCACCATCGAAGTGAGAGTCATGGAGCATGCCGTCCACTCCGGGATGTTCGGCGGTCCCGTGCTGGATGCCCCGACGCTGCTGGCCAGAATCGTCGCATCACTGCACACCGCAGACGGTTCCGTGGCGGTTCCCGGTCTGCTCAGCCACGACACGGCGGAAATCGACTACGCCGAGACTGACTACCGCAGGGACGCTGGGATCCTCGACTCGGTTCAGCTCGCCGGCACCGGCTCGATAGCCGACCGGTTGTGGAATAAACCAGCCATCAACCTCATCGGTTTCGACGCGCCGGCGGTGGCCGTGGCCTCCAACACGCTGCTACCGACGGCCCGGGCGAAGGTTTCGGTGCGCCTAGCCCCGGGGCAGGACCCCGCCGCAGCCATGGCCGCGCTGAAGGACCACGTGCTGAGCCAGGACGTTATGGGTGCGGAGGTGACATTCTTGGAGGGGGAGCAGGGCCAACCGTTCTCCGCTGACACCAGCAGTGAGATTGCCCGACTGCAGATGGCCGCCTTCACAGCCGCCTGGGGCAAGGACTCGGTCACCATCGGGATGGGCGGGTCCATCCCGTTCGTGGCGGACCTGAAGGCGCAGTTCCCGCAGGCCGAGATCATGATCACCGGGATCGAGGATCCGGACACCCGTGCGCACGCGGCGAATGAGTCCCTCCACCTGGGCGACTTCCAACACGCCATCGAGGCCGAAGCCATTTTCCTGGCGGCGCTGGCAATGCGGAATAAACAATAAGGCACAACTAGTTGTACCCTGTAACTTAGGTGATACTTCTTCGAAGGGAAGGTTCAGTTAGATGAGCACCGCGACCACCGAAAATTCGACCCCGACGCACGAGGTC
>CAYZBX010000108.1:4472-6937 GCA_964476735.1 uncultured Micrococcaceae bacterium | reverse complement strand
TGGGCCGAGGCCGGGAACGCGCCTACGCCTACTTCCTGTACGACGCCGGCAAACACCTCAACGAGACCGCCTTGGAACGGCTGAAGGCCGTCGCGGCGCACAACGAGCTGGGCTCCGGCATGCAACTGGCCATGAAGGACCTCGAACTGCGCGGCGCAGGCAACCTGCTGGGCGGCGAACAATCCGGGCACATCGCCGGGGTTGGCTTCGACCTGTACATCCGGATGGTGGGGGAGGCCGTCGCCGACTTCAAGGCCGAGGACGCACCCAAGATCGCCGAAGTCAAGGTCGAGCTGCCGATCAACGCGCACCTGCCGCACGACTACGTGCCGGGGGAGCGGCTGCGCTTGGAGTCTTACCGGAATCTGGCCCAAGCCTACGACGACGCCGCGATCGCAGAGGTCTTGGACGAGCTCAAGGACCGCTACGGCGCGCCGCCGGAACCGGTTGCGAACCTGCTGGGTGTCGCCGAGCTGCGGAACAAGGCGCGGGGGCTGGGCGTCCACGAGATCGCGTTGATGGGTAAGAACATCCGGTTCTCACCCGCCAACCAGGTGCCGGAGTCCCGGTTGCTCCGCCTTGCCCGCATGTACCCCAAGGCGCAGCACAAGGCCGCGCTGGACGCCATCCTGATCCCGCGGCCGATGGTGGGCCGGCTCAGCACCGAGCCGCTGACCGACAAGGCGCTGCTGGAATGGACGAACGAGGTGCTGGACAATATCTTCACCTTCAACGCGCCGGCCAGCGACGCCTAGGGCATGGACAACTGGCGGCCGCGAGGAGAAGAATAGGGGTCATCGCTGGCCACGCCAACCCAGAAGAGGAACGCCCCGATGGCACAATACCTGCTCGCGGTCTTCCACGCCCCCGGCGTGCAAGACTCAGCCCACGGAAACTACGCTTCAAGTGAGGAGGCGGACGCCGCCTACGCCCGGGTTGGTGCCTTCAACCAGCGCCTGATGGATGAGGCCGCGCTCGTCTTCGCCTGCGGACTCACGGACCCGAACACCGCGCTGACGGTCGAGGCCACCGGCAGCCCGCGCAGCGTGCAGGCGCCGCTGCCCCGAGCGGACGTCCACCTCAGCGGTTTCTGGGTGGTGGAGGCCGAGGACCTCGCTGCGGCCGAACAGCTGGCATTGGCGGCATCGGAGGCTTGCGGGCAACGCGTAGAGGTCCGCCAACTGCAGGTGTAGCGCAGCCGCTGTCATCCGTGTTAAACAGCGCTGCGGGGAACCAATCAGCCCGGACGGCTGACTCGTTCCCCGCAGTTTTCTAGCTACGTAGACCGCCCAACGGCGGTCACAACCCTTACTGGTTGTAGTCGTGATCGGTGGCCGAGCGTGGCAGCGCTGCCATGTCTGCGGCCAGCTCCTTGTTGCTGGCGCTGCGGCCGGTGACGGTCTTCAGCACGAAGAAGACCAAGGTCAGCAGACCCAAGCAGACCAGACCCGGGATCCAGACGGTGTCAAAGTCCCAGAAGCTCAGGGCATACACGGAACCGAGGAAGAGACCGAAGAAGACCACGAACATGATGATGTTGCTGACCAGTTGCCCCTGGCCAGAGTAGTTCACGATTTCTCCATTGGAACGCATAGTTGCTCCTCAACAATTGCAAGTGATGGGGCCTGCACCCCGGCGATGATGGTTTGTCTGTCCTCCAGCTTACCAAGATGGGGGACGTTTTCCCGCATTAATAATCGCTGTTGGCGGCGCTCGTGGCACCGGAACAAATCTGCACGCCGGCGGAGGCGCCCAGCCGGTTCGCCCCGGCCTGCAGCATCGCCTCGGCGGTGGCCCGATCCCGGATGCCGCCGGAGGCCTTGACCCCCATGGATTCACCCACGGTGGCGCGCATCAGCTGCACATCCGCAACGGTGGCCCCGCCAGTGGAGAACCCGGTGGAGGTTTTCACGAAGTCGGCGCCCGCGGCCTTGGCGGCCTCGCAGGCCAGCACCTTGGCTTGCTCGCTCAGCAGGCAGGTTTCGATGATGACCTTCACCACCACCGGTTTGGACCTCGCCGTCACTCGGGCGGCGGCGACCACCGTCGCGATGTCTGCGTGGACGGTTGCGTGATCGCCGGCCTGGGCGGCAGCGATGTCGATGACCATGTCGATCTCCGCCGCGCCCTGCTCGATCGCCCAGCGGGCTTCGACAGCCTTCAACGATGGCGGCAACGCACCCAGCGGGAAGCCAACCACGGTGCACACCTTCACGGCCGAGCCGGCGAGGTTTTCCGCGCAGCGGGGCACCCACAGCGGGTTCACGCAGACGGAGGCGAAGCCGTGCTCGATCGCCTCCTGACACAGCTTGTCGATGGCCTCCGCGCTGGCGTCGGCGGCCAGCAGGGTGTGGTCGATGAAGGTGGCGAGGGCGGTTTCGGCGGTGGTCATGAGTCTCCTAGCGTGGCGACGATGTCGTCGATCTGGTCGGTCAGGGCGCTGAGCAGCCCGGCGGATTTGCCGT
>CAYZBX010000108.1:0-4372 GCA_964476735.1 uncultured Micrococcaceae bacterium | reverse complement strand
TAGATCTCCACTGCGGCGAGCGCGGCGCTGATGCCGTCCTTATCCCGGACGATCCCGGGGAACAGGCAGTAGCCGATGGCCTCCTCGTAGCCGAAGCGCAGGCCTTCGGTGGCGGCGATCCATTTGAACCCGGTCAGCGTGCGGCGCACCTGAATCCCGTGCGCCGCGCCGAGGGCGGGCAGCGCCGAGTGCGAGACGATGGACAGGGCGAAGACGTCGCCCGCGGTGGCCTGACCGGTGTCGACCAGCCAGCCGCCGATCAGCATGCCGAACTCGTCCCCGCTGAGCTGCCGGTAGCTACCGTCCTGATCCCGGAAGGCGACGGCGCAACGGTCCGCGTCCGGGTCGTGGGCGACCACCAGCGGGATCCTCGTCTGGGCCGCGAGTTCAATCGCCGGATCCAACGCGCCGGGCAGCTCCGGATTGGGGAACGGGGCGGTGGGGAAGCGCCCATCCGGTTCCAGCTGCTCCGGGACCGGGTTCAGCCCGGTGAAGACCGACTTCTGGAGCGCGGCGGCAAAGGCACGGTAGCCGACCCCGTGCATCGCGGTGTACACGAAGGGCAGATCACCGTTGGGGGTGGCCATCTTGGTGGCCAGCTCGTGCGCGTACCTGTCGATCAGCTCAGCCGGGTCGGTGGCGTCAACCGGTGTCTGCGGCGCCGGCGGGTCGTCGGCCGCAGCCAGGATCGCCTTAGCAATCTGGGCGTCGTACGGGGCATTCAACTGGGCGCCGTTGCCCAGCCGACCGCCCAGATAGACCTTGAAACCGTTATCGGTGGCCGGGTTGTGGCTGGCGGTGATCATCACCCCCAGATCCGCGTCCTCCCGTTGCACGGCGTAGGCCAGCACCGGGGTCGGGATGGGGGAGCCGTAGGCGCTCACTCGGTGTCCGGCTGCGGCGAAGACGGCTGCTGCCGCTGCGGCGAAACCGGCTGAGGAGAGCCGGGCATCGTGTCCGACCACGATGCGGGCCGGACCGGGCAACCGGGCGGCCAACCAACGGTTGATCCCGGCCGCGGTCTGGGCGACCACCAACTGGTTCATCCGCAGCGGGCCGGGGCCCACCGGCGCGCGCAGCCCGGCGGTGCCGAAGGCGAGGCGACCGGCAAAGAGTTGCTGCAGCTGCGCGTCGTCCTCATCGTCCAGCAGGGACTGCAGCGCAGCGCGCGTGGTCGGATCGGGGTCGTGGGTTAGCCAGCGTTCGGCGCGCCGGCGAACGTCGGGGCACGGGTCCGTCATGCGTCTGCCTCGGCAAGGATTGCGGTGGACAGGGTACGCAACAGCGCCACGAGCCGCGGCGCCGCTTCGGCGCCGGCGGCCATGACCTCCTCGTGGCTGAGTGGGGTGGCGCTGACCCCGGCGGCAAGGTTGGTGACCAGCGAGACCCCGAGGGTCTGCATCCCCAGATGGGCGGCGGCGATGGCCTCCAGCGCGGTGCTCATGCCGACCAAGCTGGCACCCATGGTCCCGGCCATCCGCACCTCCGCGGGGGTCTCGTAGTGCGGACCCGGAAACTGGGCGTAGACGCCCTCGGTCAGCCCGGGAACCTGTTCGCGGGCGAGCTCGCGGAGCCGTGCGGAATACACGTCGGAAAGATCGACGAAGGTCGGCCCCACCAGCGGGGATGCCCCGGTCAAGTTCAGGTGGTCGGAGATCAGCACCGGCGTGCCGGGGCCGATGCTCGGATCCAGCCCGCCGCAGCCGTTGGTCAGGATCAGCCGGGCACAGCCTAGAGCGGCCGCCGTGCGAACCCAGTGGGCACAGGCCACCGCGCCATGCCCCTCGTACAAGTGAGTTCGGGCGCCGATCAGCAGCACGTTCCGGCCCCGCGGGGTGCGGATGATCGTCAGGGTTCCCTTGTGACCGGCGATGCTGCCGGCCGGCGGGGCGCCCTCGATCTCGTTGGCAGGCAGCACGGCGAGGGTCTCACCGAGTTGGTGGTCGTCGGCCAGCTGGGCCCAGCCGGAACCCAACACGATGGCCAGATCGATGTGCGCGCACCCGGTCCGCTCGGTGATGTGCTGGGCGCTCGCGGCGGCGGCGTTGAAGCCGGAGTGGTTGAGCGCCAACGCGTCGGTAAAAGAACTCATGCTTCCATCCTAGGGTCCGTCGCGCACCGTGGCGCCAAGGCACGTGCGGCAAGGTGAACTTTTGTAGGGGATGGGAGAGAATAGGGCCTGTGAGTGTGCAGCAGAAAAAACTGAAAACATCCCTGACGATCATCGGCGGCGGCCCAGGTGGCTACGAATCAGCCCTCGTCGCCGCGCGGCTCGGGGCACAGGTCACCGTCGTGGAACGTTCCGGCATGGGCGGCTCGGCGGTCTTGACGGATGTCGTGCCCTCGAAGTCGCTGATCGCCACCGCAGAGTCTATGAACGGCATCCGCAATTCGCCCTCCATCGGGGTGCGCTTCGGCGACGGAGCCTCCAACGAGGTGCGGGATCCGGAAGCTTGGGTGGACCTCGCCGCCGTCAACCGGCGGCTGCTGCGCCTCGCCAGCAACCAGGCCACAGATATCCGCCGGTTGCTCCAAGCCAGCGGGATCCGCATCATCAAAGGCACCGGAAAGCTCACCGCGGACCGTGACGTGTTGTTGACCTCCTTGAGCGAGAACCCGGAGGAAGGCAACCGGGAGTTGCCGCCGGTGCCGCTGAAGGAGGGCGACGTGATCGCCTCCGATGCGGTGCTGATCGCAGTCGGCGCGCACCCGCGGGAACTGCCGACGGCCAAGCCGGACGGCGAACGCATCTTCAACTGGACCCAGCTCTACCGCATGACCGAGCTGCCGGAGCACCTGATCGTGATCGGTTCTGGCGTCACCGGCGCCGAGTTCGCCTCCGCCTACAACCTGCTGGGCTCCCACGTCACGCTGATCTCCTCCCGGGACAGGGTGCTGCCGGGTGAAGACCCGGACGCGGCGGAGGTGCTCGAAGACGTCTTTGTTCGCCAAGGGGTCGAGGTGCTGGCGCGCTCGCGAGCAGAATCCGTCGAGCGGCACGGCGAGGAGGTCATCGTCACCCTCAGCGATGGCACCCAGGTGCGCGGCTCGCACTGCCTAGTGGCGGTGGGGTCGATCCCGAACACCGCCGACCTCGGCTTGGCGGACGCCGGCGTCGAGGTGAACGAATCCGGCCACATCCAGGTCGATGGGGTGTCCCGGACCTCGGCCACCAACGTGTACGCGGCCGGTGACTGCACCGGCGTCTTCCAACTCGCCTCGGTCTCGGCCATGCAGGGACGCATCGCGGTCGCCCACCTGCTGGGGGACGGGGTCAAGCCGTTCCGCCCCTCGCGGGTCTCCTCCAACATCTTCACCACACCGGAGATCGCGACCGTCGGGATCACCCAGGCTCAGGTCGACGCCGGGGAGGTCCAGGCGGACGTCATCAAGATGGACTTCGAGACCAACGCCCGCGCCAAGATGCTGAACATCAAGGACGGCTTCGTGAAGATCTTCGCGCGCAAGGGCTCCGGCACGGTGCTCGGAGCCGTCGTGGTCGCCCCGCGAGCCTCGGAACTGATTTACCCGCTGTCGATCGCGGTGTCCAACAACCTGCATGTGGATGCGGTCGCGGAGACCTACACGGTGTACCCGTCGCTGTCCGGTTCCATCGCCGAGGCGGCCCGCCGTCTGCACATGCGCAACGAGGACTAACGCGGCGCCAGCAACCAACCCAAACGCAACGAGGGCGAGGCAGGGATCGTGATCCCCACCCCGCCCTCGCGGTTAAGTCTGCTGTGCTAGCCCTCGTCCTCGATGGTGGCTATGACGGCGCCGGCGTTCACGGTGGAACCGATCTCCGCGTCGAGGCCGGTGATCACCCCGGACTTGTGCGCGGTCAGCGGTTGCTCCATCTTCATGGCCTCCAGCACCACGATCAGGTCGCCTTCGCTCACGGTGGCGCCGTTGTCGACGGCGACCTTGACGATGGTGCCCTGCATCGGGCTGGTCAGCGAGTCTCCGCTGGCGGTGCTGGTCGCGCTCAACCCGGAGCGGGCGGAGCGCGGTTTCTTCCGGCGCAGCGTTGACTTCACCCCGGCACCGATCGCCTGAGTGGCGGCGGTCAGCTGGGACGGCAGCGTCACCTCGATGCGCTTGCCGTTGACTTCCACCGCGATCTTCTGGCGTTCCACCTCGCCCTCTTCTCCCGGAGCGGCTGGCGCGCCGAACGGTTCAATGGTGTTGTTGAACTCGGTTTCGATCCACCGTGTGTGCACGGTGAACGGTCCCTCTTCCGGGGCGAACGCCGGATCCGAGACCACCGCGCGGTGGAAGGGCAGCACGGTCGGCATGCCCTCGATGGTCATTTCCTTCAGTGCGCGGCGGCAACGCTGCAGCGCCTCCTCGCGGGTGGCTCCGGTGACGATCA
>CAYZBX010000107.1:0-7028 GCA_964476735.1 uncultured Micrococcaceae bacterium | reverse complement strand
GATCAGCTGACGCTGGCCACGACCGACTGGGATCATGGAGTCGATCGCCTTCATACCGGTCTGCAGTGGCTCGTGAACCGACTTACGTTGGGTCACGGTTGGTGCCTGCAGCTCCAGTGCACGGCGGGAATCGGTTTCGATGTCGCCGAGTTCGTCGATCGGGTTGCCCAGCGGGTCAACCACGCGGCCCAGGTAGCCCTCACCGACGGGTACGGAGAGGACCTCTCCGGTGCGGTGCACTTCCTGGCCTTCTTCGATACCGGTGAAATCACCGAGGATGATGACACCGATCTCTCGGGTGTCGAGGTTCTGGGCGAGGCCCATGGTGCCGTCTTCAAAACGCAATAGCTCGTTCGCCATCGCGGAAGGCAAGCCTTCCACGCGGGCGATGCCATCGCCTGCCGAGATCACACGGCCCACTTCAACGCGGGAAGCGCTGTCTGGTTCATATGACGCCGCGAACTCGTTCAAGGCATTGCGGACGTCATCGGCGTTGATGGTCAAATCGGCCATCTGCAGTCCCTGCTCTCCTGTGTTGTGATCATCGTAAGCGATGACCAGTCGAATTAAATTTGTGAGTTTGTCTTGTTGGTCCCGGCCAATGACTGGCCGGAGCCCACTGTTGCTTCGCTATCCAGCCAGTTTGCGCTTGAGGTCCTGAAGCCGGGATTCGATGGAGGAATCCACGACCTCGTCGCCCACCTGAATCTTCATCCCGCCGATGAGGGCCGGGTTGACGTTCACGTTGAGCTTCAGATCGCGGCCGAAGTAGGCGTTCAGCGCGTTTGCCAATCGGCTCTGCGTGCCCTCGTTCAGCGGTGCAGCAACCGTGACGGTTGCGATGTAGCGCTGCTGGCGTGCGGCGATCTGCTTGACGAAGTCGCCGATCAGCGCCTGCGGCTTCTTACCGCGTGGGGCGTTGATGGCCTGGTCGATCAACAAGCGTGCTTCGGCGCTGACGTTCGCGGACAGTCGCTGAGCCAAGGTCACCTTGGCCTGCTGCGATGCCAGCGGGTCGGTCAGGGCCGCCTGTACCTCGTGCGAGGAGGCGACGGTGCGGTTGAAGCCCAAGAGCTCGGATTCCAACTTGTTCAGCCCGTCCAGACCGTCCCGTTCGGCGGCGGCAGCCGCCACCAAGGTTGCGATCTCTTCGAGCCCATCCCCCAGGTCACGTTCCTTGGACCAGCGCTTAGCTGCCAGCGCCTGCAGTACCTGCACGGCGTTGGTGCTGATCTTGGTGCCGAAGAGGTTCTGCACCAAGCTCTTACGCTGTTCCGCTTCCCGTGACGGGTCGGTCAGTGCCCGGCGAAGGGCAGCCTGATCTTCAAGGACGTTCAGTGCCTCAAACAGTTCCTTGGCCAAGCCAAGGTCAGCCCCGTTGATGGTGGGCTGCAGTTCCTGTTTGGCCTGCGCCAACGATTCGCTGGATGCTCCTGCCATTAGTTCGCTGCACCTGCACTCGAGTTTTGCTCGGCTTCAAGGTCAGCCAAGAAACGGTCAACAACACGCTGGGAGCGTGCGTCATCGTTCAGAGCCTCACCAACAATTCGGCTGGCCAGTTCGGTTGCCAGCGTGCCAACTTCACCGCGCAGGGAGTTGATGGCAGCGTGGCGCTCGGCGGCGATCTGCACCTGAGCGTGCTCGGTGATGCGAGCAGCCTCTTCGGCAGCCTTGGCCTTGAGTTCCGCGAGGATCTGCGCGCCTTCGGCACGGGCTTCTTCGCGGATGCGGTTGGCTTCAACACGAGCATCAGAAAGCTGCTGCTGGTAGTCGGCCATCATGGCGTTGGCTTCAGCCTGTGCCTTCTCGGCGCGTTCCAGTCCACCTTCGATGGCGTCGACGCGCTCCTGGTAGGCCTTCTCAAAGGCCGGCACGATGACCTTGACGACGATAATCATCAAGACGGCGAAGCCGGTGGCAGTGACGAGCACCTCCCACCAGTTGGGGATCAGTGGGTTCGCGCCTTCAGCGGCGGCCAGTAGCAAGTCTGCCCTGATCATTTTTCACCCATTCCTTCTAAGTATGGTCGTTATCCGACGGTCGGTCTTGACTCGGTATCTCTGTTGCCCCGAGCTGTACCTAGCGTCGGAACGTCTCGTGGATACGAGAGTTAGGAGCCAATAACGAAGGCGAAGACCAGACCCAGAATGGCCAGTGCTTCAGCAAGAGCGAAGCCCAGCAGTGCGATTGGCTGCAGGATGCGCTGTGCTTCTGGCTGGCGGGCAACGCCGTTGATGTAAGCGGCGAAGATCAGACCCACACCAATTGCAGAACCGATAGCGGCCAGGCCGTAGCCGATCATGTTGAGTGAACCGTGGAGTTCCATTTTGTTCCTTTCAAGACGCCCGTGCTGGGCGGGTTGTGAGGTATCCCCTTCCGCACCAAACGGGAAGGGAAGATTGTGTTGTTGTTTAGTGGTCGGCGGCGGCGATGGCGCCCTGGATGTAGATCGCGGTCAGCAGCGTGAACACGAAGGCCTGCAGGACCATGATCAGCAGCTCCAAGAAGTACATCGCGACGGAAGCGACGATGATGAGCACGCCAACACCCTTCAGCGCTAGGTTCTCCTGGAACATGATCAGGTGTTCGGCGCCGGTACCGGCCAGCGCCACGATCATGTGCCCGGCCAGCATGGTGGCCATCAGACGCAGGGAGTGGGTCAGCGGGCGGACCATGTAGTTGGAGATGATCTCGATCGGTACCAGTAGCGGCAGGATCCAGCCGGGCACGCCGGAAGGCACCACGGACAGCTTCAGGTAGCGGATGCCGTGGCGCTGCAGGCCGACGCCGATCCAGATGAAGTACATGATGCCGGCGATGGCGTAGGCCGCACCGGCGTGCGAGAAGGATGGCAGCTGCAGGAATGGGATCGCGCCGAAGATGTTGTTCAGCAGCACGAAGAAGAACACCGCGAACAGCAGCGGCACCCATTTCATGAATTCGCGTTCACCGATGACTTCTTTGGCCACCGAGTTGCGGATGAAGGCGTAGCCGGATTCGGCCAGGTACTGGAACTTGCCCGGGACCAGTTTCGGGTTTTTGATCGCGGCGCTAAAGAACCAGCTGATCAAGATGACAGACAGGATCACCATCAGCATCTGCTTGCCGAAGCCTGTTCCGTACTCTGCCATCCACGGAGCGATCTCCGGAAGATGCATGTCTGAAATTGTCGGTGGAATGTATCCACCTTCTGGAGCGGCTGCGAGCACAAGCGGAAGCAACGCGTTTCCTCTCTACGGTGTCCGTCCTCGGTCTAGAAGGCCGATCTCTTCGCGCACGCAACGAATAGTGAAAGTTGCGGTGGCGAACGGCATCTTGCGAGATTTTCAAGTTTCTAAGGCGCGGAACTTTTCGTTGTTCAGTTCGGCCTGTCTAATGACCGTTCTTAAGACTACCAAAATTTATTCCCATCTCTTGACCAAATTGTGATGTTCAGTCATAGATGAGTTGCCGGTGACGTAAAAACACGATCACTTCGACAGCCTGCCACAGGATGATGGCCCCGATCGCCCCCGCGGCGGCCCACGCCGGCTGCAGCCAGAAGGGCGCCTCGAAGACCGTCAGGATGACCGCGAAGGCGATCAGCTTCAGCACGAAACCGGACATCGCCACCGCCATCACCAGGCCCGGGGCACGCCGTGAGGTTACATCGGTTAACGCCACGGACACCCACGAGAAGAAGGCCACGATCACGATGGCGCCGACCCCGGACAGGGCCGCGTGCCAGTCGGCGTACAGGATGCCCGCGGTACCGAAGGCGATCACCAGCCAGCTCATCGCGTTGATGCAGGCGAAGGCGACCTTGCGCCACAAACTATCGTTGACTGTGATGTTCATCGCATTTGCCTCGCGGCGCGTTCTTTTTCCAGTTTGCGACGGCGGGCACGCAGCTTGGCGAGCCTGATGCGCTTGCTGATCCAGGGGCCGATGGTCAGCAGGACGCACAACAGGATGAGCACGATCCAGATGGGCGTCCAGACCCGCCAGTCGAGGAAGTTCAACAGCACGGCGCCAAAGGCAACCACGGCGGACCAGGCGTACAGCACCCAGACCGCCTGGGGGTGGTTGTAGCCGCCGTCGATCAGCTTGTGGTGCAGGTGACCGCGGTCCGCGCTGAACGGGCTGACCCCGCGGGCGGTCCGCCGGGTGACCGTGACCAGCATGTCGATGATCGGCACCAACATCACCGAGATCGGCAGCACGATCGGCATATAGGCCGGCACGTTGCGGAAGCGGAAGCCGTCGAGGGCGCCCACGTCCGCTGTGACCAGAATCGCGGCGATCGCCATGATGAAGCCCAGCAGCGTGGAGCCGACCTCCCCCATGAAGATGCGGGCCGGGTAGAAGTTGTGCGGCAGGAACCCGGCGGCGGCGCCGACCAGCACGGCCATCAGCAGGGTGGCCACGTTGGAGAAGTCGTATTCGTTAATGGACCGGGTCAACAGGTAGCTGTAGACGAAGAACGCGGATCCACCGATGATGGTCATCCCGGTGGCGAGCCCGTCCAACCCGTCCACGAAGTTGAAGGCGTTCATGGTGCCGACGATCAGCACCACGGTTAACAGGATCTGCAACCACGGCTGGGTGATATGAATCCAGCCCACCGGCAGTGCCTGGATGCTGATGCCGTTGAGCGCCACCATCAACGCGGCCCCGATCTGGCCCAGCAGCTTCACCCACCAGGGCAAGTCGTACAGGTCGTCCAAGACACCCATCACGAGGATGATCGCCAGCGCCGAGAAGATGCCCAACCACAGGGTCTGCTGGGTAAAAATCCCGGTGGTGAACGGGATCCTGGCGGCCAGCGCGAGGCCGGCGGCGACGGCCAACAGCATCGCCACCCCGCCCAACCGGGGCATGATGGTGGTGTGCACGTCGCGGGCCCGCAGCTCTTGGCGATGCGCAGCCTTCTGCCCGATGCGGCGCATCAGCGGGGTCAGCACAAAGCTGATCGCGGCGCTCATGATCAAGACCAGTAGATAGACCCTCATGGTGCTGGCAGGCTTACTCCTGCTCGGCTGCCACCCCTAAGATGTCCGGGACGACCTCGCGCAATTGCGCTAGGCTGATGGCGCCTTGGCGCAACACGTGGAAGGGCTCGGAGGTGCAGTCCACGATGGTGGAGACCACGGGTTCCTGCTCGCTGTCCTGCTGACGGGGTCCGTCGTCGAGGTAGACGGTGACTGAAGCGGCCAGTTGTTCCTGTGCCTGCTCGACGGTGGCGGCCGGCGGTTGGCCGTGCCGGTTGGCGGAGGAGACCGCCAACGGACCGGTGCTGGCCAGCAGCTGCCGGGTGAATTCGTCGTCTGGGATGCGCAACCCCACCGTGCCGTGGGTGTCGCCGAGGTCCCAGTTCAGTGAGGGTTGGGCTTTGAAGATCAGGGTGAGCGCGCCCGGCCAGAAGCGCTCGGTGAGCTCGATGGCGTCGGTCGGGATGTCCGTGGCCAAGGCGGGCAGCACGTTGAAGCTGCCGATGAGCACCGGTGGCGGCATCTGCCGGTTGCGGCCCTTGGCGGCCAGCAGTGTGGCGACCGCTTGGGCGGAGAAGGCGTCGGCGCCGATGCCGTAGACGGTGTCGGTGGGTAACACGATGCACTCGCGGCGCCCGAGGGCGTCTTTGGCCGCGGTCAGTCCGGCCTCGCGTTCTTGCTCGTCGGTGCAATCAAAGAGTCTGGTCACGGTCTTATTGTTTCACTTTCCGGGCCACCGTGACGCGGTCTTTACCGGCCAAGTCTTGGTGGGTGTGAGCCGTCTCATAGTGTCCGGCCAGCTTCGGGTGCCGAGCCAGCGCGTTACGCAGCGCGGCGCCCTGGCAGTCGGCGTGTTCCATCAGCAGCAGACCGCCGCAGCGCAGCAGCTGCACGCCCCGTTCGGCGACCGCCAGCGGCAGCTCGAGGCCGTCCGCCCCGCCGCCGTAGAGCGCCATGTGCGGATCGTGTTCGTGCACCTCTTGTTCCAGCGGCACCTGATCGGCCGGGATGTAGGGCGGGTTGGAGACGAGCACGTCCACGCGGCCGGCCAGCTCGGGCACCGCGGTGCGCAGGTCACCGTGGATCAGGTCCACGTCAGAACCGGCCAGATTCTGTTGCGCCCAAGCGATCGCCAGTTCGGAGAGCTCCACCGCAGTGACCTCCGCGGCGGGGGCCTCGGTCTTGATCGCCAGGGCGATGGCGCCGGATCCGGTGGCCAGATCCAACACGGTGCAGCTGCCCTTGGCCGCCAGCACGTCGCGGACCTCGGCGAGGGCGTGCTCGACGAGGATCTCGGTCTCGAAACGGGGCACGAACACCCCGGGGCCGACCTTGAGTTCTAGGCCTCGGAACGGGGCCCGGCCTGTGAGGTGTTGCAACGGGATGCGGAGGGCGCGCTGCCGGATCAGCTCGTGAAAGCCCGCCGGGGTTGGGGTGTCGAGCAGCGCGAGGGCCGCTACCCTGCCCCGGCTTTCGCCGAGCAGGTGCCCGGCCAGCAGCTCTGCGTCGGCGCGCGGGCTTGGCACCCCGGCCTCGGCCAAGATGCCGGCACCCTCCCGCAGGGCAGCATCCAGCTGCAGTTGATCCAAGTTCATCGGCGTGTGGCCCGGCCTAGGCGGACTTGTCGCCGATGGCGGCCATGCGTTCCTCTTCATCCATCTGGATGCAGGACTGCAGCACGGCCTCGAGGTCGCCGTCCATCACGGCGTCGAGGTTGTAGGCCTTGTAACCGGTGCGGTGATCCGCGATCCGGTTCTCCGGGTAGTTGTAGGTGCGGATCCGCTCGGAGCGGTCCATGGTGCGCACCTGGGATTTGCGGGTGGCCGCCTCCTCGGCGTCCAGCTGTTCCTGTTGCCAGGCCAGCAAGCGGGAGCGCAGCACGCGCATCGCGGCTTCGCGGTTCTGGATCTGCGACTTTTCGTTCTGCATGGCTACCACGATGCCGGTGGGCAGGTGGGTGATGCGCACCGCCGAGTCGGTGGTGTTCACCGACTGCCCGCCGGGGCCGGAGGAGCGGAACACGTCGATGCGCAGGTCTGCGGGCGAAATGTCCGTGTC
>CAYZBX010000106.1:0-7059 GCA_964476735.1 uncultured Micrococcaceae bacterium | reverse complement strand
CGAAGTGCTCGGCGAAGCGCTCCGGGTCGATCGTCGCGGAGGTGATGATGATCTTCAGGTCTGGACGCTTTGGCAGGATGCGCTTCAAATAGCCAAGCAGGAAGTCGATGTTGAGAGAGCGCTCGTGGGCCTCGTCGATGATCAGCGTGGAATAGCGGCGCAGCAGCGGGTCGTGCTGGATCTCGGCCAACAAGATGCCGTCGGTCATCAGCTTGATCTTGGTGTCGGCGCTCACGTCGGCGGTGAACCTGACTTGGTAGCCAACCGTGCCACCGAGATCGCCGCCGAGCTCCTCGGCGATGCGCTCGGCCACGGTGCGGGCGGCCAGCCGTCGCGGCTGGGTGTGCCCGATCAAGCCCTGGTCGGCCAGCCCTAGCGCCAGGCACATCTTCGGGATCTGTGTGGTCTTTCCCGAACCGGTCTCACCGGCGATGACGACGACTTGGTTGGCCGCGATCGCTGCCATGATCTCGGTGCGTCGCGCGGAGACGGGAAGCTGGGGCGGAAAAGAAATATCGCTCATAAGAATCAGGGACTAGTTTACGTGTTGCCACGCCGCGGCCCGCTATTGCCTCAAACTGCTGCACAAAAGGGGCAAAACTGTGAGAATGGAAACAAGGCGAGCTTTACGAATTGTTATCCGTAGCGATTCTAACGTTGCTGTTTGTAGAACATCGAGGGCTGCAAGTGGCAATATGTCCGCTAGACGGGGGAGACTGCAGCGCAAGTGACTCAGGTCACCCCTAAAATGGTGGACAACTTGCAATCGGTGCGGGCAGCGGTTCTGTCGCTCGCCTCATTCAAGAATAAAGAGAAAGTTGCCGTTCCCGTGTTGAGGGGTCTGAAGATCACTCGGGGCGGCTCCTCATACGAAAGGTAACGCGATGAAGAAGCGTTTTCCCGTCAAGCTGGCTGCTACCTTCGCTGCCGCCTCCTTGGCACTGACCGCTTGCGGCGGTTCCGGAGACAGCAAGGACAACGGAGCCGGCGGCGACAGCGACAAGACATACGAGATCGGTATCTCGCAGTTCGTCTCGCACGCGTCCTTGGATGCTGCTGCTGAAGGCTTCAAGGAGGGTCTGGAAGAGTCGGGTCTGAAGGTCAACATTGACGAGCAGAACGCGCAGGCTGACCAGGGCACCGTTGCCACCATCAGCCGCGGCTTCCAGGACAAGGACCTGGTCTTGGCTATCGCAACCCCGTCAGCTCTGGGTGCTGCGCAGGCCATCACGGACAAGCCGGTGCTGTTTACTGCGGTTACCGACCCTGAAGGCGCCAAGCTGGTCGCCTCCAACGACGCCCCGGGCAAGAACGTCACCGGTACCTCCGACATGAACCCGGTCGAGGATCAGATCAAGCTGATTACCGAGATCGTGCCGGACGCCAAGAAGATCGGCATCGTCTACTCTTCTGGCGAATCAAACTCCGAGATCCAGGTGAAGATGGCTAAAGAAGCCGCTGAAGGTCTGGGCGTAGAGATCGTGGAAAAGGCCGTCTCCCAGGCCTCCGAAGTCCAGCAGGCTGCGCAGTCGCTGGATGTGGACGCGATCTACGTCCCAACTGACAACGTGGTCGTCTCCACCCTGGGCTCGGTCATCCGTGTCGCCGAACAGAAGAAGATCCCCGTGATCGCCGCTGAAGGTGACTCCGTGAAGAACGGTGCGCTGGCCACCATTGGTCTGGACTACAAGGACCTTGGCAAGCAGACCGCTGAGATGGCTGTAAAGATTCTGAAGGACGGTGCCGACCCAGCTGAAATGGCCGTCGAAACCCCGAAGGATCTGAAGCTGTACGTGAACGAGGGCGCAGCCGAGAAGTTCGGTGTGGAGATTCCATCCTCCGTGCTGGACCGCGCTGACGAGAAGTTCTAAGCAGCACGACCAATACCCTCAACCCGCGCGAGTATCGCGCAGCTGCAACTAGCACAACGCACGCGCCGGTGGTGGTTCGGAAGGATCTTCGAGCCACCACCACGCGTGAGCAGCCCAAACAATCCATCAGAAATGTAGGCTCAACTCATGGCATCTGCGGTCGAACTAGGTTTGATTTACGCCATTGTCGCGCTCGGCGTGTACATCACCTTCCGCATTCTCGATTTCCCGGACCTGACTGTTGACGGTTCGTTTACCACCGGCGCGGGAACCGCCGCGATCTGGATTGCCAATGGCGGCAACCCGTGGATCGGTACCGTCGTGGCATTCTTCGTCGGCTCGTTGGCCGGCCTGATCACCGGTCTGCTCCACACCAAGGGCGGCATCAACGGTCTGCTGGCCGGTATCATCACCATGATCGGCCTGTGGTCGATCAACCTGCGCATCATGCAGCGCTCCAACATCTCGCTCCTCGGCGAGGACAGCATCTTCACACCGCTGGAAGACGGGCGGCTGATGGGCACGTGGGCCTCAGTCGGTATCTTGGCCATCACCGTTTTGGCGATCAAGTTCGTGCTGGATTACTTCCTGAAGACCAACGTGGGTACCGCGCTGCAGGCCACCGGCGACAACGAAGGCATGATCCGCAGCTTCGGTGTTAACACCGACAACATGAAGATCCTCGGCCTGATGATTTCCAACGGTCTTGTTGGTCTGGCCGGTGCCATCTTTGCCCAATACAACGGCAGCGCCGATATTTCGATGGGCGTCGGTATCATCGTCGCCGGTCTCGCCTCCGTGATTCTGGGCCAGGCGATCCTCGGCACCCGTTCAATCTTCTTGGCGACCTTGGGCGTCGTGGTCGGTGCCATCCTCTACCGTCTATTCATCTCCTGGGCGCTGAACATCGGCCTGAATGTCAACGACATGAAGCTGATCTCCGCCGCGCTGGTCGTCATTGCGCTGCTGCTACCGAAGTGGAACGTGTTCAAGAAGATGAACCGTCGACGCGGTGGAGCGGCCGTACCGCTCGAGCACAACCCGGCCTCCGCCGAAGGCGCCGAGGTCTCCGAGAGCACGACTGAAGAGGCGGTGCAGCGCTAATGTTGACCCTGAAAAACGTTTCCCAGACCTTCTTCCCGAACACCGTCAACGAGCGCAAGGCGCTCCGGGACATCAACCTGCACCTGAACGCCGGAGACTTCGTCACGATCATCGGTTCCAACGGCGCGGGCAAGTCCACTGTGCTTAACGCGATCGCCGGCAAGATCCGTCAGGACCACGGCACCATCGAGATCGACGGCAAAGAGGTCTCAAAGCTCGGCGACGACCGCCGCGCCCAATTCGTCGGCCGTGTCTTCCAGGACCCGATGGCCGGCACCGCACCGAACCTGACCATCGAAGAGAACATGTCGCTGGCCGAACGCCGCGGCATGAGCCGCGGCCTCGGGCTGGCGGTCAACGACGCCAAACGCAAGCGCTACCGCGAGGAACTCGCCTCGCTGGAGCTGGGTCTGGAGAACCGGCTCAAGGCCAAGGTCGGCCTGCTTTCCGGCGGCCAGCGTCAGGCGCTGTCCCTGCTGATGGCCACCTTCTCCGAACCCAAGATCCTGCTGCTGGACGAGCACACCGCAGCGCTGGACCCGCAACGGGCGGAGCTGGTGACCCGGCTGACCAAGGAAATCGTGGAGCGCCACGGCCTGACCACTCTGATGGTCACCCACAACATGGCCCAGGCGCTGGAGGTCGGCAACCGACTGATCATGATGCACGAGGGACAGATCATCCTCGACGTCACGCCGCAGGAAAAGAAGGGGATGACCCCGCAGGATCTGCTGAACGAGTTCGGCAAGATCAAGGGCGGGCAGCTCTCCGACCGCACGCTGCTGCAATAGCCGCACACCTATTTGCCACCGACCTGCTCGGGCTATGCTTAGAGGGCCGAAGTTTCGAAGCTACGGCCCAGTCCATCCAGCATGGCCCGAGCAGTTAGGTCTTAAGTGTCTGTCTCCGACTTGACCCCCAGCACCCAGAACTATCTCAAAGAGATGTGGTTGCTGCAGGAATGGTCAGACGAACCCATCACGGTCTCGGTCTTGGCCGAACGGATGGGTCTGAAACTCTCCTCGGTTTCGGATGCGATGCGCAAGCTCGCGGCCGAGGGCCTTGTCAACCACGCCCCTTACACCCCGGTGACACTCACCAAACTGGGGGAGCGGCACGCCATCGACATGGTCCGCCGCCACCGACTCATCGAAACGTTCTTGGTGGAGACCCTCGGTTATGAATGGGACGAGGTGCACGCCGAGGCGGAAAACCTCGAGCACGCGGTCTCGGACCTGCTCATCCAGCGGATGGACGCGTTCCTCGGGCATCCGGATCGGGACCCGCACGGGGACCCGATCCCGCACGCCGACGGCACCGTCACCCAACCGGACGCCCGCCTGCTCCACGAATTCGACGCCGGCGAGTGCGTCGTGGTGGAGCGCATCTCTGACGACAACCCGGAGCTGCTGCAGTACCTAGCCGGCAAACAGATCGGCGTGGGCAGCGAGCTTCAACTGAGCGCGCAGGAACCCTTCTCCGATACCGTGAACTTCACCTCGGGTGCCGAGTCCATCAGCCTGGGACACTCCGCTGCCGGCAAGATCTGGGTCCGGCAACTCTAGGCGCTGCCGTATGTCTTCTGTGCTGGACCAAGGCTTCTTCGCCCGTTCACCGCTGCAGGTCGCGCCGGAGTTGCTCGGCGCGACGGTGCATCGCGACAGCCCGGAGGGCTTGGTGAGTCTCCGGCTGACCGAGGTGGAGGCGTATTGCGGCCTCGATGATCCGGGCTCGCACGCCTTTCGCGGGGAAACCCCGCGAACCCGGCCGATGTTCGACACCCCTGGCCGGCTCTACGTGTACTTCAGCTACGGGATGCACTGGTGCACCAACCTGGTCGCGCACCAAGAAGGCAAGGTCGGGGCTGTGCTGTTGCGGGCAGCGGAAGTGGTCGCCGGCCACGACCTGGTCTTGGCCCGTCGTGCCAAGGAAAGCATGAACGTCAAGATCGCCTCCGGCCCGGCGAATCTCGCCCAAAGCCTCGGGCTGACCGGAGAATTCAGCGGGTTGACGCTGGCCGAAGCCGGCGTCTGGATCGAGGCCAACCGGTCACCGCTGCCGGTCAACTCCGGCGGCCGCGTCGGGGTCTCCGGGGCCGGCGGGGATCCGGTCGCCTACCCGTGGCGCTACTACCTTAAGCACCCTTCCGTTTCGGCGTACCGTCCCGGCAAGAACGTGCCCAATCTTTCTCGTTGAGCGGTCGCAGACGCCGACCCTGTTTGCTACCGCAGGGCAGCGTGTCACGGGGACCGGCGCAAGACACCGACGCGGTCTAAGCGGATCAGTCCTCAGCAGCGTCCTGACGGGTCAGCTTCAGCGTGGCATCGTTGGCCTCGATGGCGGCCGCCGTGGCGGTACAGGTGTAGTTCGCGCCAATCTGCGTCGCTGGTTCCGGCGTGATCGCCATGTCGACACCGGCGACCGTCAGGGTCATGGTGGAGCCGACCTTCTTTTCGGCGAAGTCCAGCGAATCATTGGTGGTGCTGTAGGTGCCGGTGTTCACCCCGTCGCGACGGATTTTTGTTTCGTTGCCCTCGTAGCTCACGTCGATGGTCCAGCCGCGGTAATCGGTCTTCATGGTTCCGTCCGCGTCGAAGCTGACATAAACCTTTCCGGTGACGGACTCGGCGCTAGCGCCGGCGCTGTAGTCCTTCAGGGTGGCGAGGAAGTACTCGTTGTCGGCCAACCAGGTCCCGTGCAAGCAGCTCGGGCCGCTCGCCACCTGAGTGGGGCTGGGGGCCGGGGCGGATTCCGTCGGGCCGGGGCTGGTCGCGGCGGGCGGGGACGCCTGATCGTCGGCAGCGGCGGGGGATGGGCTGGGCGAATCCGGTGACGGCGGGTCGGAAGCGGCTCCCGCGCAGCCCGCTAGGAGGCCACCGATCAGCAACGCGCCGGTTAAGGAGGCAAACTGTTTCATGCCCCACAATCTAGGCGTGCCGCTGTGAGCAAAATGAAAAAGGTTCGACTGCCTGTGCGGGTCTGCGGCGGTTAAAAGAAAAAGTGCCCTCGACAGGATTCGAACCTACGACCTTCCGCTCCGGAGGCGGACGCTCTATCCACTGAGCTACGAGGGCAACGGAGAAAAGCTTATCAGCATCGATGCCGGTTTGCGCAATTCTAAGAATAGGTTTTCTGTCGGTAGACTGGGACAGTGACTCCTGAAGAACTCTCCCTGGTAATCCATGCCGCCCTCAAGCAATTGGCGGCCGACGGCAAGATTGATGTGGACCTACCCGAGACGGTCCGTGTGGAACGGCCAAAGAACCGTGACCACGGTGACTGGGCAACCAACATCGCCATGCAACTGGGCAAGCGCGCCGGGATGGCCCCACGGGACTTCGCGCAGCTGCTGGTGGATCAGCTCGCCGGCACCGCAGGCATCGCCGGGATGGATATCGCCGGACCAGGATTCATCAACTTCACCCTCGACACCGCCGCCGCCGCGGAGCTGGTGCGCACCATCGTGCAATCCGGCGCCAGCTACGGGCACAACCAACAGATGGCCGGCCAGCGGATCAACCTCGAGTTCGTTTCGGCCAACCCGACCGGCCCGCTGCACATCGGTCACACCCGCTGGGCTGCTCTGGGCGACGCCATCGGCCGGGTGATGAAGGCCTCCGGCGCGGACGTGGTGCGCGAGTATTACATCAACGACGCCGGTTCCCAGATGAACGTCTTCGCCCAGTCCATTTACAACCAGCTGCACGGCCTGCCGGTCCAGGAGGGCGGCTACCCGGGCGCCTACATCAAGGAGCTGGGGGAGCAGATCCTCAAGGAGCATCCGGATGTGCGCAATCTGACCGAGGAAGCCGCCATCCCGGTGCTGCGCAGCGAAGGCTACCTGCTGCAGCTCAAGGACATCCAGGACACCTTGGCGGCCTTCGACGTGCACTTCGATGTGTGGTTCTCCGAATCGGATCTGCACTCCGGCGGCGCGGTCGAGGACGCGATCAAGCGACTGCGCGAAGAAGGGCACGTCTTCGACGAAGACGGCGCCGTCTGGCTGCGCACCACCGACTTTGGCGACGACAAGGACCGGGTGATCATCCGCTCCAACGGCGAACCTACCTACTTTGCCGCCGAC
>CAYZBX010000105.1:0-7087 GCA_964476735.1 uncultured Micrococcaceae bacterium | reverse complement strand
TCTCGTCGACGAACAGCACCTCGCCCTCGGCGAGGGAGGACAGGATGGCGGCCAGATCACCGGCGTGCTGGATGGCCGGCCCGGAGGAGATCCGCAGCGGCGCGTTCATCTCTTGGGCGATGATCATCGCCAAGGTGGTCTTGCCCAGGCCGGGCGGCCCGGACAGCAGGACGTGCTCCGCCGGCGCTTGGCGCAGCTGCGAGGCCTGCAGGACCAGCGACAGTTGCTTGCGAACGCGGGGCTGGCCGACGAACTCGTCGAGGTTCTTGGGCCGCAGGGCCGCCTCAAGCTCGCGCTCCTCGGAGTTGGAGGTGGCCCCCACCGTCCGCTCCTCGTAGGGATTCTGCTCCGTCATGCTGGCCTACTTCCGGCCGCCGGTGCGGGTACCGGCGTGCTGACCCATGTCCGCGAGGGTGCGGCGCAGGATCCGGTCGACGGAGGCGCCGGCGAGCTCCGGATCCGCCTTCAGCGTGGCGGTTAGCGCGGCACCGGCCTCCTTGGCTGACCAGCCAAGCGTGGTCAGCGCGGCCAGCACGTGCTCCTGATTGGCGTCGCTGGCGGCGGCGGGCTCTGCCTGTGCGCTCGCGTCAGCCTCGGTCGGCAACAGCTTTCCGGCCAGCTCCAAGATGATGCGTTTGGCGGTTTTCGGCCCCACCCCGGGAACCTTGGAGAGCGCCTTGTCGTCGTGCTCGGCGACGGCGGCGCGGATCTGCGCAGGCTCGTACAGGGCCAGCATCGCCAGCGCCAGCTTGGGGCCGATCCCGGAAACCGTCAGCAGGGTGTCGAACGTCGCGCGTTCGTCCGCGCTGTCGAATCCGTAAAGGGTGAGCGCGTCCTCGCGCACGATGAGGGCGGTCTGCACGTGGATCTGCTGCCCGTACCGGACATCCGCGAGGGTGCGCGGCGTGGTGTTGACCAACATGCCCACCCCGTTGACGTTGATGACCACGGAACTGGGGCCAAGGTGCTGGACCTCACCGGTCAGAGAATGAATCATGCCACCCCACTGAGGAGAATACTTACTCGAACGAATCTACGAATATAGTGTAGTCGTCTTCGGTTAGCGGTGCTTGGATTTGAATTGACCGGCATTGCGTCGGGCGTCCTTTTCCGCGGCCAACCAGGCCTGCTGAGCCTTGGTGAGGCCGCCTGCGGTGCGCCGCGCCGGTGTGCTTTGCCCGGCCTTCGCTGGGGTGACCGTCGTCGTGCTGCGTAGCCCCGAGCCGCCCCGCCAGGCGTGCGCGATGGCCAGCGCCAGCGCGTCGGCAGCGTCTGCCGGCTTGGGCGGGCTGTCGAGTTTCAGGATGCGCGTCACCATGTTGGCGACCTGTTCCTTGCCCGCTTGGCCGTTGCCGGTCACGGCAGCCTTGACCTCGGTCGGCGTCAACAGCGCAACGGGGGTGTTGTGCCGTGCCGCGGCCGCGATGACCACGCCCATGGCTTGCGCCGTACCCATCACGGTGGAGACGTTGTCGTAGGCGAAGACCCGTTCGACCGCCAACACGTCGGGACGGTGGCGCGCCAGATGCGCTTCGATCTGCCGGTCGATGTGGCCGAGGCGGACGTCCAACTCATCGAGCGGTTTGGTGCCGACCACGGCAACGTCGACCATGACCGCTGAACGGTTACGCGCCACGTCGACGACACCGATGCCGCAGCGGGTGAGCCCTGGGTCGACGCCCAGCACCCGCAACGTGCCGAGTTGGGCGTTGACGGCTTTTTGCGGAAAAGACACGAGGCCGCTTAGTCTTCTTCCTCGGCCTCGAGCTGCGCCATGACGTCGGAGGAGATGTCCACGTTGGAGTAGATGTTCTGCACGTCGTCAAGTTCTTCCAGCGCGTCCGCGAGCTTCAGGAACTTCTTGGCGCCGTCGAGGTCAAGGTCCACCTTCATGGAGGAGACGAATTCGGCCTCGTCGGTCTCGTACTCGATGCCGTTCTCCTCCAGCGCCTTGACGACCTCGCGCAGATCGGAGGGATCGCAGTGGATCTCGAAGTCGTTCGGCTCTTCGATGACCTCTTCGGCACCGGCATCCAACACGGCCATCAGCAGGTCGTCCTCGGTCAGCTCGTTCTTGGGCAGGCGCACCACGCCCTTGCGTTCGAACAGGTAGGAAACCGATCCCGGGTCGGCGATGGTGCCGCCGTTGCGGGTGATCGCCACCCGGGTCTCCGAGGCGGCACGGTTGCGGTTATCGGTCAGGCATTCGATCAGCAGCGCCGAGCCCTGCGGGCCGCGTGCCTCGTACATGATCTCGGTGTATTCGATGGATTCACCGGTGAGCCCCGCCCCGCGCTTGACGGCACGGTCGATGTTGTCGTTGGGCACCGAGGCCTTCTTGGCCTTGGTCACCGCGAGCTCTAGGGCCGGGTTGCCCGCCAGGTCCGCGCCGCCGCGTGCGGCGACCTCGATTTGTTTGATGTAGCGTGCGAAAGCTTTGGCCCGCCGAGCGTCAATCACAGCCTTCTTGTGTTTGGTTGTTGCCCATTTGGAGTGGCCAGCCATTCATGCTCCTTGCTCAAAAGACTCACTAATAAGTTTTTCTACCGTCCTACAGTTTACTCCCTGTCGTCCAAAGCACCGTATTTCACGCCTGACGTACGCTGAACGGGGTCCGCCCAGGGCCAACTAGCCCCAAGTCCCCGGCGCTGATTAGACTCTT
Organism: uncultured Micrococcaceae bacterium; assembly: GCA_964476735.1. Lineage (GTDB taxonomy): Bacteria > Actinomycetota > Actinomycetes > Actinomycetales > Micrococcaceae > Micrococcoides. Next base: position 4,425 of record CAYZBX010000105.1, on the reverse strand, counting down.
CTGCATGACCAATCTGCTGCTCTCCCCCGCGACCCTGCCTTTCCAGTTACCGGACTTTGCCGGCATCGACGACGCCGACTTCGTCCCGGCGATCAAGGCGGGCATCGAGGAACAGAATCAGCAGGTGGCCGCCATCATCGCCGACGCAGCCACCCCCGACTTCGTCAACACCATCGAGGCGCTGGAGGCTTCCGGGCAGACGCTGCGTCGGGCCCTGCAGGTCTTCTACCCGCTCTACTCCGCCGACGGGACCGCATCCCGGCAAGAACTGATCGGGGAGATCTCCGCACTGTACAGCGCCCACCGCGACGCCCTGCTGCTCAATGGCGAGCTCTATCAGCGTTGTGCCGCGGCCCTGAAGAATACCGCGCAGGCACTGACCCTTGAACAGCAGCGCACCGGCCAAAAGTGGTTGGACCGGTTCCTGGCTGCAGGTGCCCATCTCGACGGGCAGACCAAGCAGCGGCTGCGGAGCCTGAACGCGGAACTCGCCGAGCTGGGTACCCAGTTCACCAAGGCCCAGCTGGCCGGCGAACGGGCCGGCGCCGTGCTGGTCACCGATCGGGAACGGCTGGCTGGTCTGACCGACGCCCACATCGAGTCCTTGGCGACGGCGGCCAAGGAAAGCGGCCAGCAGGGGTACCTGATCGAGTTGGAGTTGCCGCTCATCCAGTCCATCACCTCCGCACTGACGGACCGGGCGCTGCGCGAGGAGATCTTTTCCGCCTCGGCCCGGCGCGGGGCGGCCGGCGAGCACGCCACCGATGAGCTGGTGCTGCAGTTGGTCCGCCTGCGTGCGGCGAAGGCCGAGCTGTTGGGCCAGCCCGACTACGCGCACACCGTGTTGCCGCTGCGCACCGCGCCCGATGCCGCCGCGGTGGAGTCGCTGGTCAACGACGTCGTTCCGGCTGCGATGGCCAAGGCGAAGGCGGAACGGGACCGGCTGGCAGAGTTTGCCCGGGACACCGACGGCCTGACCGACTTCGCGGTCTGGGACCACGCCTACTACGAGGGCAAGGTCCGGGCCGCCGACTTTGCGGTGGACGAGGAAGCGCTGAAGAACCACTTCGAATTGGAGCGGGTCCTAGTTGACGGCGCGTTTTACGCCGCGCAGCAGCTGTTCGGCATCACCATGGCGCCGCGGACGGACCTAGCCGGGTACCACGAGGACGTGCGCATCTGGGAGGTGCGGGACGGTGACGGGGCCGCCATCGGCCTCTTCGTGGGCGACTACTTTGCCCGGCCCACCAAACAGGGTGGAGCTTGGATGACTTCCTTCCGGGACGCCACCGATCTGCTCGGTGACCTGCCGGTCATCATCAACGTGATGAACGTGGTCAAGGCCCCGCAGGGCCAACCGACGCTGCTGAGCCTTGACGAGGTGACCACGGTGTTCCACGAGTTTGGTCACGCCCTGCACGGGCTGCTCTCCACGGTGGAGTACCTCAGCGTGTCCGGCACCGATGTGCCGCAGGACTTCGTGGAGTTCCCGTCGCAGTTCAACGAAATGTGGGCGTTGTGGCCGCAGGTGGTTGCCAACTACGCCAAGCACGTGCAGACCGGTGAACCGCTGAGCGCGGAGGCGCTAGCCAAGCTGGAGCGGGCACAGAAGTTCGGTCAGGGCTACGCGACGGTGGAGTATTTGGCGGCCGTGCTGATCGACTGGGCGTGGCACCGGCTCAGCGTGGCCGAGGCCGCCGCGATCACCGATGTGCGGGCGTTCGAGGAGCGGGTGCTCGCCGAAGCCGGGATCGACACAGCCATCGTGCCGCCGCGTTACCGCTCCACTTTCTTTAAGCACGTCTTTGCCGGCGACGGTTACGCAGCCGGCTACTACTCGTATTTCTGGTCCGAGGTCTTGGACGCCGATGCCGAGGCGTGGATCCGGGCCAACGGTGGGCTGGATCGGAGCGCCGGCATGCACTATCGCAACGAGGTGTTGGCGATGGGCGACGCCCGGGATCCGATGGAGTCCTACCAGGCGTTCACCGGCCGCCAGCCCTCGGCCGAGCACCTGTTGCGTCGCCGGGGCCTAGCCGCGTAGCAGCCCTAGCTGAGGTCCGTTCCGGTGGCGGAGACGGAGGCCACGGTGGCGAAGTAGGCCGCCTGCACGGCCTCCTGGACGGCTGTCGGCAGGGCCGCTGATGCGACGACCGCGGAGACCCGTTCGACGTCCAGCTGCGCGCCCAGCACCTTGGCGGTCATCCCGGTGGCCTGCAACAGGCCAAGCAGCGCTGCAGCAGCCTCGCCCTTGTGCTCCCCCGCCAACCGGGCCGCCACGTGGGCCCGCAGCTGCTCCTCCACCTCGGGCCGCGCCTCCGGGTAGCTGGTCAACGGGATGAGCCCCCACAGCCGGCGTTTGCGGCGAGTCAGCACGCCGGCGTCGATGAGCGGCTGGGCGATCAGGTGGCGCAGACCCGCCGGGGCGAGGTCGGAGACCCAGTCCGTGGCGGTCTGCGTGTGCCGGCTGCGCCGGATCTTGGCCAGCGCGTTGGCGCACACATTGGTGAGCGCCTCGTCCGCGTCGGGCAACCCGGTGGGGTGCACGAACACGGCGTTGACGTCGTGCCCCTTGACGGTGCGGCGCAACCGGAAGCGGCGCTCGGGTTTGCCATCGGCTTCGTCGTCGATCTTGATCGCCCCGGCCAGGGCCAGTTCGGCGAGGATGGCGCCGGCGAGCCCGTGTTGGGCGCGCACGGTGTCCGCCAGCAGGGTGCCTTCCTTTTCCTTGAGGCAGAACAGCAGGAAGGCTTGCGGCAGGCTCAACCGGGTGCCGGGGATCAGTTCGGGTAGTTCGGCGTTCATCGGCTCCTCACGGTTGGGAGCGGTCGGCGAGCGGGGCCTGGGCTTGTTTGGCCACCGTGTGCATGCGTTGGCCGACCGTAACCGCCGAGGCGACGGCCAGCAGCGTCAGCACGATCAACAGGGCCACTTCCGGTAGCCCGAGGCCGGTGAAACCGGTGAACACTAGGGTGGCGACGATGCGTTCGGGCCGCTCCGCGATGCCCAGTGCTGCGCTGAACCCGAGGGCCTCGGCTTTCGCGCGCACGTAGGAGACCAGAAACCCGGTGCCCATGCAGGCCAGTGCTGCCAAGGCGATCGCGGGGTTGTCTCCTGCCGTGAAGTACCACCAGATGATGCCGCTGAAGATCGCCGCGTCCTGCACCCTGTCCAGGCTGGAATCGAGGAAGGCTCCCCAGCTGCTGCATTTGCCGGCCTCGCGGGCCATCAGCCCGTCCAGCACGTCGGAGAAGATGAACACGGTGATGAACACGGTGCCCCAGAACAGCTGCCCGAGCGGGTAGAAGATCAAGGCGCCGGCCACCACGCCGAGGGTGCCGATCACGGACACCCAGTTGGCGTTGATGCCGCGGGCCAGCAGGGCCTTGGCTACTGGGCGAAGCAGCCTGGTGAAGAAGGTCTTCGCGTAGCGATTGAGCATCAGGCCTCGGGTCCCTGGTCACGTTCCGCGTGAAAGGCCGCGGCGGCCTCGTCCCAGGCCTGAGCGATCTCCGCACGGTTCTCCCCCAGCGTCTGCACCATGGACTTGGCTTGGGCGATGATGGGCATGAAGTTCACGTCCCCGCTCCACCGGGGAACCACGTGTTGGTGCAGATGCGCGGCGATGCCCGCGCCGCCGGTGACACCCTGGTTCATCCCGATGTTGAAGCCGGTCGCCCGGGCCACTCGGCGCAGACAGGTCATGGCGATCTGCGTCAACTCGGCCATCTCCGCGGCGTCCTCGGCGGTGATGTCCGTGTAGTCCGGAACGTGCCGGTACGGGCACACCAGCAGGTGACCGGAGTTGTACGGATACAGGTTCAGCAGCACGAAGCAGGTCTTGCCCCGGTGCACGATGAGGGCTTCCTCGTCCGAGCGGGAGGGCCCGGCACAGAAAGGGCAGGTGGAGGGGTCCTTCACCTGAGATTGACCGCGTTTGATGTAGGCCACCCGGTGCGGGTTCCACAGCCGTTGGAAGGAGTCCGGCACCCCGGCCAGATCGAACTGATCGACCGGGATGTACTCCTGCTCGGCGGCGTCCCGCCGATCCCGCTGCTCCCCCGAGAACCGCTGGGTCATGGTGTCTGTTCCCGGTTCTGCACGGCGGCCACGATCCGGGCGACGGCCTCGTCAACGGGCACCCCGTTGTCCTGGCTGCCGTCGCGGAAGCGGAAGGACACCGCGCCGGCCTCGGCGTCTTCCCCGCCGGCGATCAGCACGAACGGGGCCTTCTCCTTGGATGCGTTGCGGATCTTCTTCGGGAAACGGTCCGAGCCCAAGTCGATTTCCGCGCGGATGCCGGCGGCCTTGAGCTTGGCGATGATCTCACCCATGTAGTCGTTGAAGGCCTCGGCGACGGGGATGCCGATCACTTGGACCGGGGACAGCCAGGCCGGGAAGGCCCCGGCGTAGTGCTCGGTCAGC
>CAYZBX010000104.1:0-7120 GCA_964476735.1 uncultured Micrococcaceae bacterium | reverse complement strand
TCGTCGGTGGCGAAGAGGACGGCATCGCCCACGAGATCAATGACAAGCTCTACACCACCGTCGAGGACGGCATGGCCACGGTGGAGGCGCTGGGCTTGGGCGAGCACGGCCGCTACATCACCGCGCTGACCTTCGGCAACGTGCACGGCGTCTACAAGCCGGGCAACGTGAAGCTGCGTCCGGAGATCCTGAAGGAGATTCAGGACGCCGTGGGCGCCAAGTACGGCAAGGACAAGCCATTCGATCTGGTCTTCCACGGCGGCTCCGGTTCCTCCGCCCAGGAGATCGCCGACGCGGTTTCCTACGGCACCATCAAGATGAACATCGACACCGACACCCAGTACGCCTTCACCCGTCCGGTGGTGGATCACATGCTGACCAAGTACGACGAGGTACTGAAGATCGACGGCGAAGTGGGCAACAAGAAGGCCTACGACCCGCGCACCTGGGGCGCCGCAGCGGAAGCCTCCATGGCCGCCCGCGTGGTGGAAGCTTGCCAGCAGCTCGGCTCCGCAGGACGCGCGCTGAAGTAAAGCAACCCCGCCGGCAACCGCGCTGATTCGCCGTTCGAACCCCGCAACCGAGTCTTCAAGCTCGGTAGCGGGGTTCTTTCTTGCCCCGCTGAAAATGAATCACGGGTGTCCAAGAAAATCAATTAGTGGCTTGCTGACACGACTGGCCGGTCACATCTGCCGGAAGCTACAAACTTTCCCACCCACCCGCTTTTCCACAGTAGGCTTAGGAATGAGTACTCAAGCAGGACGGGTTCCTTTCTTTCTCTGTACACCGCGTATTTGGTTTCGGAGCCTTCGCCCCTTTGGCCGCTACCTTGCGCGCATTCTCAATTATTTATCGTCAGTGAATTACGAACACATGCGTTGGGGTATGTGTCCGCAGAAAGGAGCCAGCGATGGCTGGTCAGGGTGGAGCTGCTGGAGCCAAATACGCGGCCCAAGTTAAGGAAATCGGTTTCCCCGAGTTCACCACAAAACTCATCATCGACACGTTTGACGCACTTGTTTCCGCGAACCTCAAACAGCAGGAGGCCTACATTCAGCTGGTGGAGGCGCTGACCAAGTCCCTGTCCACTTTCGTCAACGACACCAAGGACGACGTGGGGCCCGAGGAGATTTTGGCGCTGTTCGCCCAGATCCTACCGCCGACCAAGCCGGTGGCCGGCGGGCTGCCGACCGGTTTGGAGATCGGCCGCGAGCTCAGCGACGCGGACGTCACCAACCTAAACGATGCACTCGCCATCGAAGACGGTGCGGAGGTCATCAACAACACCGTGGCCCAGAAGGGGAAGATCACGAGGGAGAGCTACAACAAGCTCCTCGACGCGGCCGCCATGCGCATCGCGGCCAACAAGTACACCCTGTTGCAGAACATGGCGAACCAAGGGCTGTTGCGGTTGATCGTCACCGACGGCCAAATCGAGACTAGCCTCCACTTCAGGGCCTACGGCTCAGATACCTCGAGCGCGCACACCTCGAAGATGACCCGGGACAAGCTAGACCTGGGCGCCAACCTCTCCAGCGGCCCCTCCATCGCCAAGTGGATCGGCCTCTCCGCCTCCGCGAGCTACGGCAAGATGACCGTGGAAACCGCCAGCAAACACGAGACGAGCACCTCCGGGATGGAGGCGAACATCCGCGGCGGGGTGCGCATCAACTTCACCACCGATTATCTGCCGCTCGCCAACGACTAGGCGGGGACCATGGTCGAGTTTCAGCGGATCGAAGAGCTCGGGTTTGCGGATTTCGTCGCGATGCTGCTGGTCGAGACGCTGGACTCGATCGTTGCGGCACATGCCAGTCAGGAAGAGCGCTTGCGGACGCTCGATGAGACCGCTGGTCAGGGTCCGGAAGCATTCGCCGCATCCGCCATTACCGAGGGCATGGTCGACCTTGGCCTGTTGGAGTATTTTCCCGATGGGCAAGGCGGAACGACCATCGTGACCGGTGGGCCGGTGCCTAGCGCGGAGGCCTTGGAGGCGCTCGGGATAGAGCTGGGCGCCAAGGATACCGAAGGTAAGAAGCTCACAGTCGCCGGCGTTGGGACCGTGCGCCAGGCGGTTCGACTGCTGGTTGCTAAACAGAATCTGGCGGCGTTGCAAGAGGTGGCCCGGCAGGGGGTGCCCCGCGTTCGGGTTGACGGTGGGGTGCTACGCAGCAAACTCACCTTCAGCGCGATTCAGCGCGGGGTTGCCGAAACGGATGACAAGCGGTTGGCGGCCAAAGCGGAGCATGGTCAGGAACCGGTGATCCAGTCGCTGCGGATGCGTGACGATGACTCGGTGCCGCGGATGCCACCGGGCAGCGGATCTGGAGTTCCGCCTACCCCGGGGCGCCCGCCCGGCAGACCAGTCGAGCCACGACCACCGGAGCCGTCTCCCCAGGAACCGGGACCGCAAGAGCCGCCGCGGGTGCCACCGATTCCAGATATGGGTCCGATCACGGGGCTGCCGGTTGGCGGAGTCACGTGGCCGATGTTGCCCGGACTGTACAAGAGCATCATGGACTCGATCCAGAAGACTCGGCTGACCGTGAGACCGGCGGATCCGAAGCCGCCGCAGGGCGGAGAGCCTACGCACGAATCGTCGGCCACCATTTTCGGCGAGGTGGAGATCCACTTCCACACCGAGCTGTGAGCAGCGAAAACGAGGTGTGCCATGACCCAGGAAGGGTGGGAACCGAGCCAGATTGCCGCGGCTCTCGCCAAGGAGATTGACGCGGGCTTTGCGGCGGCCCTGATGAGCACGGAGGCCTCCGGTGCGTTGGTGGTTGACAGGATTGTCGCGCGAGTCTCGTCCCTGCCGAAGCGGGTGCATGAGCCAGCCGAATGGTCCTCCATGATCTGGCAGGGAGAGGTGGTCCTACTGCCCGGCGAAGCCAGCCAGTATGCCGGATCCTCAGAGGGCGAAACGGGAGAGGCCCCTGACCCAGCGGACAAGCCGATGGTGCAGGAAATCGCTCAGCTCCCGGTGGCGGCCATCCAAGGCGTCGGCCCCGTCTGGGTTAGCAAGCTGGATGGGTGGGGAATCCGCGCCGTGGGCGAGCTCGCCGGGGCAGACCTCAAAGAACTGGCGGATGCGGCCGGCGCGCAATGGGGAGTCTTGGCGGGTCTGATTGGCCGGGCCAAGACTGCGGTGACACCCTTCGCTGGCAAAGTGCATCCTGCCGATGTCGGGATGAGCATCCTCGCGCTCGCCAGAGAGGGAATCCCTGAGACCGCTGGTACGGTCTACGCGGCCGCGCTGCGCAACTATGCCCTGGCCCTCGTCTCGGTCGTGGATATTCAGTACGTTGCCGAGCTTAGATTGCGTTGAGCTGTTAGCGGCCGCAATCAATCAACTCTCCGCGGTGGACCAGATCCCGGGTGCGGTCCTCACTGAAGATCATCAGGTTAGCTCGTGAGCCTTCCCAGCTCAGCGACCAGTGCCCATCTTTGAAGGGGCTGAGCCGCATGTCATCAGCCCAGCTCGCCCCGGTTCTCTGAAGTTGCAGCTGGCCGGGTCGCTTCAGGAAAATGTCGCCCCTGATGACCTTGAATGGTGCATCGACCTCCACAACAACCTGACAGCCTGCCGGGCCAAGGGGCGTCACCGGCACAAAGGTTGAGGGCGTGAGTAACAGAGACATCAGCGCGACGAACAGAACCAGAGGCAGCGCCACCACCACGGAAACCACCGTTGGGACTAACCGCTGTCACCGACCCCGTTGAGACCGTGGCCGCAGAAGGAAACGGACCCAAACGGTCACCCACAGCGCCAGCACAAGCGCCACACACAGGATAGGAAAAAGGAGCGGCGGCACGAAGATGTCGCCAAGGATGAAAGGCGAAGTCTTCCGCATGCCGGTGAAAACTCCCGGGAGCAGGCAAGCACGGGGGTGGCAAAGAGCCAACCCAGCCAAAACAGCGTGCGCGACGTTCTCATGCATTCCTCTCCGAAGCTGTTCTCAGCATAGGGAGCAAACCGAAGGCGAGCATCGTACCTGGGGATGAGCCGGCATCCGGTCCGCCCAAAGTAGTGTGAAGACATGCCTGAACCACGCCAACAGCTGCTCGCCATCGAGAACCTTGGCCTCACCTTGGGGCGCAAGACACTGCTGGAGCCGCACAGCTTCACACTCCGCGCTGGCGAATGCGTTGCGCTGACTGGGCCGAATGGATCCGGGAAGACCACACTTTTGCGCATCGTCACGGGCAAGCAGCCGGCCAGTAGTGGGCACTTCAGCTGGAATGAAGACTTGGTCCCCGATACCGCGATGTCACTCGTGCTCGGCGGCACCCCCTTCTACGAGAACATGACGGTGGGGGAGCACCTCGGCCTCATTGCCGCAAGCTGGGGGTTGCCCGCTGAAAACGTCGATGACCTGATGACGACTTTCGACATGACGCACATACGGGACAGCTTCATCGAAGAATTGTCCTCGGGTGAGCGGCAACTGCTGTGCCTGGCCATGGGGCTGCTGCGACCGGCAACGGTGATCATTCTCGACGAGCCGGAACAACGGCTCGATCAACGCCGCCGCGGACTCCTTGGGGAGGTGCTTGAAGCAAAGAAATCCGAGAACATCGGAGTTCTCATGGCAAGCCACGACCAAGACCTTGTGGATCGTGTAGCGGATGTGAAGCTTCAGCTGTGAGGGGCCCAGCAAGTCCCGAGTTTAACGTTCGGGTGGCGCGAGGCTATCTGAACGAACACGCCTTCCGATTCAAAGACCGGTTGTACGTGGTGTATCTGATCTTCATTCTGGCCCTCTTCTGGGGCGCACCCGGGGTCTTCTCCATAGCGGGAGTGATCGAGGAACTGGGGCTCACGGTCCAGACTGGTGCCCGCTTTGCCTTCTTCCTAGCTGGGTCCGTCTTCCTGCTGCTCGCCATGACGCCCAAGGTGCTTGGCTTCCCCTACACCGGTTATCGCGAGTTCCACTACATCGTCGCCAGCGCGGGGACCAAGCCGGCGTTGCGATCCCGGACCAGGTGGTCGCTATTCCTCAGTGCATGTGCCGGCGGTCTGCTCGGGGTGATCATGGCGGCGGTGGATCTAGGGCCAGCGGACACGCCGCAATTGGAGGTCCTCTTTACCTGCTTTGGCCTTGGTGTGGGTTTGCTCTGCGGCGGGATTTCGCTGGGCATTCAGACGCCCGCAGCACGCACCTTCAGAGTCTTCGCAGCCGCGGTCGGGACAGGCATGCTGGGGCTGGCCGTGTTCTCCACCTCGCTCGCCTTCGCCCTGCTCCCAGCAGCAACTCTTGTCCTTGTGTTGGTCGGCCTGCTCGGTTGGTTTACCGTCCCTTGGCTGCTTGAGCAGATCAGAATCCACGAGCTTGAGGCCGTCACGCAGGCGCGGAGGATTCTGCGGGTGGGTGTGTTCACCCAACAAACGGACGTGGCCCGCGCGGCCGTGTTCTCGTCCCGGAAGCGTTACCGGCACCTCACTGTCCGCTGGCCGCGATCCGTCGTGAGCCAAAGCATTCTTGCCTCCGCGCTCGGCTTAGTCCGAAGGCCAACGCGGACGTTTGGTCTGACGCTGACTGCCGCTCTGGTCGGTGTCGGGCTGGGCGTTGCAGGCAGCAATTTCCTCGGGGCGGCGTTGTGCTCGGCGGTTCTGGCCTACACGCTCAACGCGCTCGCGAGCAGTCTGTCCGACCGGATTGCCGCAATCTCCACCGAAGCGCACGAGTACCCGGCGGTCCTTAAGCAGCTCGCTGGTCACGCCGTGGCGCCAATGATCATCGGTATGGCGGCGACGCTGCCAGGCATCTTCGCTGGCGCGGTCTTGGCCCACCAGCCGCCGAGTATTGCCATTGCCTCAGCCACACAAGGCATATCGATCTTGGGCGCATTGCTCTTGGCCGGGGCCACCACCACACCAGTCGGCGTGCTCGCCCCGATCATCACTCCCCTTGGTGATGCCTCCGCCGTGACGTGGGTCCTGTGGATGCTGCGTGGCTTTCTTCCTGCGTTGGGCTGGCTCCTGCTGGCCGCGTCAATGGGTGCGGCCCAGGGGACCTGGGCCACGGTTGCCGTTCTCGGCGGGCTGGTCGCCTTACGCTGGTGGCGGTTACGGCGCAGCGCACGTACCCTCCCCGGCTAGACTGAGAGCAAAACTACCCGTCAACGCATGGAAGAAGTGGTGCGCGCAGTGGAATCGATGATCGGCCGAAACCTGATGGAAATGAAGCCAACCCTGTTGCCGGAGGAACCCGAGTTCAACGCCCGCTACGACGCCGGGGACGAGCCCGAGGACCTCGCCAAGGCGTTCCCGACCAGCTCGCTGGCGTGGGCGCTGCTCGCCGAGGAGGCCTGGGCCGATGGCCGGGTCATCGAGTCATACGCCTTCTCTCGCGTCGGCTACCACCGCGGCTTGGACGCGCTGCGCGGCGCCGGGTGGAAGGGCACCGGCCCGGTGCCGTACAGCCACGAGCCCAATCGCGGCTTCCTGCGGGCCCTCTACTCGCTGGGCCGGGCGGCTGCCGCCATCGGGGAAAGCGAAGAAGTGGCCCGGATCAAACAGTTTCTGCATGATTCGGATCCCACCGCCGCGGCCGCCATTGAGCAAGCCAAACACTAATAATGTAGAATTGGCCCGTTAGGCCCCTGAGGTTGTCCGCGCAGAATTGCCGTCGCGGCAGCAGGGGCATTTGCTTGAAAGCTCAGGGTACCGCTGTTTAGTTCGCGAGTGAGGCGTGCCCGTGGAGAGGACTTTATGCCAGCGATTGTGATCGTCGGAGCCCAGTGGGGCGACGAAGGCAAAGGTAAAGCTACCGACCTGCTCGGTTCCCGGGTTGACTACGTTGTCAAACCCAACGGCGGTAACAACGCCGGTCACACCGTGGTTGTGAACGGCGAGAAGTTTGAGCTCAAACTCCTGCCGGCCGGCATCCTGTCAGAAAATTCTGTGCCGGTGATCGGCAACGGCGTCGTCGTCAACCTCGAGGCGCTCTTCGAGGAGATCGACGGCCTCGAGGCCCGCGGCGCGGACACCTCCCGCCTGCGCGTCTCCGCAAACGCCCATCTGGTGGCCCCGTACCACCAGACCATGGATAAGGTCACCGAACGCTTCCTGGGCAAGCGGGCCATCGGCACCACTGGCCGCGGCATCGGCCCGGCC
>CAYZBX010000103.1:0-7194 GCA_964476735.1 uncultured Micrococcaceae bacterium | reverse complement strand
CCCGAGCAGGATGTGCTCGGTTCCGATGTAGCTATGGCCCAGCTGGAGGGCCTCACGCAGTGAGTATTCGAGCACCTTCTTGGCGCGCGGGGTGAAAGGGATGTGCCCCGATGGGGTCTGCTGTCCCTTTCCAATAATTTCGGTGACCTGCTCACGGACTGCGCCAAGGGAAATGTTTAGTGCTTCCAATGCCTTTGCGGCAATGCCTTCGCCCTCATGAATCAGGCCGAGCAGGATGTGTTCCGTGCCAATGTAGTTGTGGTTGAGCCCCCGAGCTTCTTCTTGGGCTAGGACCACGACCCGACGGGCACGATCTGTGAATCTCTCAAACATTCAGCACACTCCTCGCTTCTGTTAGCTAAATGCTATGCAGCAACAGGTGGTGCTGTGGCACCTGTTCGCCACCGGGTGAACAATACCGGGGCGGCTCCGCGCTCAGCGGAATTTTAGGCGCGCTGGGCCTCGCGGTAGGCCTCCACCACGTCGCGGCGCAGGCGGCCTCGCTCGTTGACCTCAAAACCGTTTTCCGCAGCCCATTTGCGGATTTCCGCGGCCTCATTCTTTGCCGGCGTGGCCTTCATTGGCCTGCCCTTGCGAACGTATTTGCGGATTGCCGAACGAAATTCCTTTGCATTCTCTTCGGAAAGGTCGATCTCGTAGTGGTTTCCGTCAATGCTGAATTGAATGGTCTCTTTTGCCGGTGAGCCGTCCAAATCATCGACGAGAATGACTTCAATTCGCTGTGCCATTTCAGGCCTCATTTCGCTGACTAGCGTTCAATTGCAAGAAAACAACAAAATATTATTTCTATCTAAATACTAATCAGATTTTTTATCCGCCGAAAGTGCGCAACGGATATTTTTTTAGTTACCTTCTGCTTCGGTATCTTCCGTCCCGTTCGCCTCCGGAGCTTCGGCCGCGGCGGCCCGGGCCGCACCCGGAGTCGCCGGCTGCTGCGGCTCCGTCCCGGCCTCCTGCCGGACCTGTTCTTCGGTTTCGCGTTCCAACGCGTCCGCCCTGGTGATGGCTCGGTAAACGAACCAAAACACCAGAAAAACGCCGATCGAAGGGGCGAGGACGGAGAAGTACTCCCAGAACTGATCCATGAGGTGATGACTCCTAGGCTTCTGGCTTGAGCAGCGGGAAGAGAATGGTCTCGCGGATGCCCACGTTGGTGAACAGCATGACGAGCCGGTCGATGCCCAGGCCGATGCCACCCATCGGCGGGGCGCCGTACTCGAGGGCCCGCAGGAAGTCCTCGTCCAGCTGCATGGCCTCGTCGTCGCCGGCGGCGGAGAGCTTGGACTGTTCGGTCAGCCGCTCGCGCTGAATGACCGGGTCGATCAGCTCGGTGAACGCGGTGCCGCGTTCCATGCCGCCGATGATCAGGTCCCAGGCCTCGATCACTTGGGCGTCTTTGCGGTGCGGGCGGGCCAGCGGCTGGGCGGCCGGCGGATAGTTGTAGACGAAGGTCGGGTTGATCAGGGTCGGTTCGACGATCTCCCCGAAGAGCTCCAGCACGATGTTCTCCGGGCCCCATTCCGGGCGCAGCGCGATGTTGTGCTGCGCCGCGATCTGACGCAGGCGTTCCTCGGTGGTGTCCGGGGTGATCTCCTCCCCGATGGCCTCGGACAGGCCGGGGTAGACCTCCAGCCACGCCCATTCGCCGCTGAGGTCGATGGTGCCGTTCTCGGTTTCGATCTGCAGTTCGGCGCCGATCGCTTCGGCCGCGTTGAGGATGATCTCCTGCATCAGTTTGGCCATGCCGTACATGTCGGTCCAGGCCTGGTAGCACTCCAGCGTGGTGAATTCCGGGGAGTGCGTGGAGTCGACGCCTTCGTTGCGGAAGATCCGGCCGAGCTCGTAGACGCGGTCGATGCCGCCGACCATGGCCCGCTTCAGGAACAGCTCGGTCGCGATGCGCAGAGTCATGTCCTGGTCGAAGGCGTTCAGGTGAGTTTCAAAGGGGCGCGCCGCCGCGCCACCGTGGATCAGCTGCAGCATCGGTGTTTCCACCTCGAGGTAGCCGGCCTCGTCTAGGGTGCGGCGCACCGACTGGACGATCTTGGCGCGCTTGTAGACCATCTGGCGGGCCTCGTCGCGCACGATCAGGTCGGCGTAGCGCTGCCGGACCCGGGTCTCCTCGTTCAGGTCTGCGTGCAGCACCGGCAGCGGGCGCAGCGCCTTGGAAGCCATCTGCCAGCTGTCCGCCATGATGGACAGCTCGCCGCGGCGGGAGGCGATGACCTCGCCCTCGACGAAGATGAAGTCGCCCAAGTCGACCAAGTGCTTGTACTCGGCAAGGGATTCCTCGCCAACGTTGGCCTGCGACAGCATGACCTGCAAGCGCACGGCGGTGCCGTCCAGCGCGGATTCCTGCAGCGTTGCGAAGCAGAGCTTACCGGTGTTGCGGGCGAACACGACGCGGCCGGCGATGCCGACCTTCACACCGGTGGATTCGCCCGGCTCCAGCTTGCCGTCAAACTGGTCGCGGATCTCCTGCAACGAGTGGGTTCGGGCCACCTCGGCCGGGTAGGCTTCGCGGCCGGATGCCAACAGCTCGTTGCGCTTGGCGATGCGGCCCTCACGGATTTTTTCACCGGCGGAGAGACCGGATTCGGATACGTCTGCAGACTGCACAGGATTTTTGGAACTCACAGCTATATATTCTAGATGGTTCTACGCTGTTGCCGAATTCGGGTTGCGCAGCTCACAGGGACGGTCCTCGAGGAAGGGAAGACGGCGGTGAAGATTCGCGGGAAAGTGCCGGCCGGCGGCCGCGGGGTGCTCGGCGTGACCCTGCATCTGCCCCCTGCGCTGCAGCGGTACGCCTCCTCCCCGGGGGCCGCCCTCGCCGACGTGCTCGCGGCCCTGCCCCGGGCCGAGCGTGCGAAGACCGTCATCATTTCCCACGGCACCCTCGTCACCCAGTTGGCCTACTACCGTGCCGCCGGCCAGCTGCTGCCGCTGTTGGGGGCACCGGTGATCACCTACGACCGGCGTGGCCGGATGGACTCGTCCCCGCAGCCGAAGGACTACTCGGCGGCCACCGAGGTTGCGGATCTGCAGGCCCTGCTGACCGCCAGCGGGGCCACCCGCGTGCTGGGTCATTCCTTCGGCGGCATGGTGGCGCTGTTGACCGCGGCACAAGACGAGCGGATCACCAACGTGGTCACTTTCGACGCCCCGATCAACCTGGCCGGCCGGTTGAACCACATGTGGGCGCCGGACGCGGACGACGCCCTCGCCGCCGGCCAGACCGGGCGGGCGTGGGCGCTGCTGGTGAACCGGTTGGCCACAGCTGGGCCGCTGTCCTGGCTGCCGGTGCCGGTACTGACCCTGGTATCCCGGGTGTTGCCGCTGTCCGGCTCCGGTCGGGAGCACCTGCGGCTGATGGGCACCTGCCTGAACGAGATGCGCGCCGTGGTGCAGAGCCACCCGACCGTGCAGACCTTCGCGGCGCTGCCCAGCACCACCCTGTTCACCGGTGGCTTCTCCCCCAAGTACTTCGCCTCCGCCGCCGAGGCGTTGGCGGCCGAGTTGCCGGAGGTGCGGTTGCGCCGGGCGGCTGGATACTTCCACGAGGGCCCGATGCGCGGGGATCGGAAGCTGGCCAAAGTGTTGGCCGCGGAGCTCGACCGCTGACCCGACTCTCGTGCGGCAGATCCAACGAGCCGTTCGGTAACCGGTCACTGACCGCGCCCGAAGGCCCAGTAGGTTCCCTTCTGCCGGCCGGCGGCGGAGACAACGTCACGGTTGACCAGCTCGATGTTGGGCCGGTCGTCAGGATTGTCCTTGCCAAACTGAACCGCCCAGATGTCGCTGCGCAGGCCCAGTGAGTTCATGATGTAGCCGTGCCCAAAGGGCGAACTGTCCGCGTACGACGCGTCGATGGTGTCGAAGGATTCCGCGTCGAGCACGGCCGGCAGCTCCCCTGCCCGGGGTTCGCCCGAGAGGATTTGCGAGGCCCGTAGTGGTGTGTCGAAGCTGGCCAAGTAGAGCGTGCGCTTGCGCGCGCAGGCCCGAACCCGTTCCGCGTTTTTCAGCAGATCCTGCTGCGCGAGGTCAGGTGCGCCGAAGTAGAGATTCCGGAGGAACGGGAACCCCTCGTTGGTGTCGATGCTCGCTTCCAACGCCCGCAAGAAGAGTTCATTGCCGAGGGAGTGGATCATCACATCGAGCGGCAACTCGCCGGCACCCTGATGGACAGTCCGCAGGAATGCCAGGAAATGCTGGACGCTCCTGGCCACCGTCTTGCGGTCGGCGAGGTACTTGAGCGTTCTGTTCTTCGATGCCCAAGAGAACATGGCGGTCGGCCCACGGTGCTTGACCGCGACCGCCATCTCGGCAATATCGATGGCGGCGTCATCAAAGGAGTTGTTATAGCCGTGGACGTAGATCAGGCAGCTGGTCGCCCCCGCGGACACGTCGTCCCGCAGCGCCCGGACGAACTCGTCGGGAGCCTTAAAGATTGTGGTTTGACCGCGTTTGGAACCCCGTTTCTTCCCGGTGCTCTTCGTCAGCCATTTTAGGAAGCGTCGCCAGCCCTCCTTGGAGGCGTCGGGCACCTCGGGCACGTCGACCCAGCAGTGACCGTAGGTCACGGATTCGGCCATTGTTGTGCCGAAGACGATGTCGTTCGATGCCGTTGTTCGGAACGTCCGGTTCGTTCCGAACCACACGCGGACGCCTTTCGGGGGCACTACTTTTTCCTCCGCCAGAGCAACCTCGAGGTCCTCCATATCGTCTTCCAGCGGTGCGAAATCTTCGTCAGAGACTTGGCGTCTCATGAAGCTGTCGCCGTCGGTTGGGCCAACGCCTTGAACCTCCGTCACCAGTTCGAAGGTGTCGACCGTGGGGATCGGCGGTGACGTGGTTGCCGCTGTCAGCTCCTCGCCGATCTGCTTGCCCCCGGCAAGCTGGGTCTCGGACACCTTGGATCGGATGTTTCGCAGTTCCGCGGTCCCCAACCGTCCCGGGTCGATGTCCAGCACTTCCGTGTCCAGCGCGACGAACCACAGGAGAGCGTCCCAGAGTCGGCGAGCGCGTGCCGCGTCGGTCGCCAAGCTGAAGTTTGCGGCCCGGCCGATCTCTTGGGCCGCCTGCCACCATGGTTGGAACCGCTCGTTGGTGCCCAGCATCCCCGCCACCTTCTGGTGCGCCTCTTTGAGGATCAGCGCCTTGAGATCCTGGTCGCCTGCGTCCGGATCGTCCTCGTCCGGGAGCACCGCCGTCGCCGCCAGCACCGCACCGGCGGCAATCAGCTGGCCTTCCGCCTCGTTGCCGCCCTGCGGCGGCACCAGCCGCCAGATGTCGGAGACCGCCAGGGTCATCAGTGTCAGGTTCGGCGTCGGGCTCGGCCGCGAGACGGCGCCGTAAAGGTAATTCGTGATTTCGGCGGCGACGTTCAGCAGGATGACGCCGCGCCCGTCCTGTTCCAGCCCTTTGAGCGGCGGCCGGTAGAGCTCGTAGACCTCATCGATGGTGTAACTCAGTTCTGCAGACATCTGACCACTCCGTCTTTCTCCGAGCAATATCCAGCCAACGTCCACCAGCCGCCTGAAATCCACTATGCGACGTGCCAGTTTTCTTATTCTGGCACCCAACCGGTGGCTTGTGAATAGCTCCGCTGCCACGTCAATCCGGTACTCCGTTAGCGCATAAGCTAGAGGGGCATCGGCTTACCAAGGAGAATCGACGTGCCCGGTCAGACCATCACCCTGCGCACCGACGACGGCGGCACCCTGGGTGTGCACAGCTACGCCTCCACCGAGGCGGATCTGCACGCCGAGGGACACAAGCGGGTCGTCGTGGTCGGCGGCGCCTTCTTGACCGCGGCCATCTACCGGCCGTTCTGCTCCCTGCTGGCCCGCCAACTCGGGGACGGCTGGGCGGTTGACATCTACGATCGGCGCGGCCGAGGGGACTCCTCCCCACAGCCGGCGGACTACTCCATGTCCACCGAGATCGCCGATCTCGCCCTGGTGTTGCGGCACACCGGGGCCAAGAACATCATGGGCCACTCCCTCGGTGGCTCTGTGGCGCTGAACGCGGTACAGGCCTATCTGGGTGCCGATCCGCGCCGCCGCTTCGAGGCGGACCCGGCGCTGGTGCCGCAGCGGTTGTGCGTCTACGATCCGGCCATCAACATCGACGGCTCCATCAACACCGACTGGTTGCCGGCGTTCGAACGGGCCGTCAACGAACGCCGGTACAACACCGCGCTGAAGTTCGTCCAACGCCAGCTCGATGAGCGCGGCAGCTTCCAGAAGGTCCCGTCGTGGCTGATGACCGGGCTGATCGCGATGACCCGGCCCACCAAGTTTGGTCGGATGGTCCGTTCGCTGCTGCCCACCGCGGTCGGCGAGCTCAAGGCCGCCCTGCAGGAAGTGGAAACGGCCGAATCGTTCGCGGCGCTGCCGGCCTCGACCCACCTGATGGCGGGCGCGCTGTCCGCGGACTACTTCCAGGACACCGCGTTGCGCCTGCACCGAGCCATCGAGGGCTCCACCTTCGAGCTGTCCCCCAAGTCCGTGCACGGGGCGATCCCGTTCATGCACCCGGAGGTGCTGGCGGACATGGCCGACTACTTCGAGGGCAAGCCCAAAACAACGGACCCGGACGAAGTGGCCAAGGCCGCCAGCTAGCCGGCCGCTACCAGATGGTAACGCGCTGCTGCGGGTCCAGCCAGAGCCCGTCGCCGGGCTTGGTGCCAAAGGCGGCGTGGAACGCGTCCAGGTTCTTCACGATCTGGTTGCAGCGGAACTCGTTCGGCGAGTGCGGGTCGGTGGCCAAGCGGACCTTCATGGTCTCCGGCCTTGTGAGCTGGCGCCAGCACTCCGCCCAGGCTGCGAAGAACTTCTGGTCCTGCTCACGGCTCGGCTCCTCGCCGACCTCCGCCAAGTGCAGCTGGTACGCCTGATAGGCGATGCCGAGCCCGCCCAGGTCGCCGATGTTCTCGCCGAGGGTTAGCTCGCCGTTGACGAAGCTGCCCGGGGTTTCGGCCGGCTCCAGCGCCGCGTACTGGTCGACGAGCACGCGGGTGCGTTCGTTGAACGCCGCCCGGTCCGCGTCGGTCCACCAATCGCGCAGCACACCGTCGCCGCCGTACTTCGAGCCCTGGTCGTCGAAGCCGTGCCCGATCTCGTGACCGATGACCGCGCCGATCGCACCGTAGTGGTTGGCGGCGTCCCG
>CAYZBX010000102.1:0-7374 GCA_964476735.1 uncultured Micrococcaceae bacterium | reverse complement strand
GTCAGACGCACCGCGCGCATCTTGGAAATTAGCCGGGCGTGGAGCGGAGGTCGTGCAATCAGCTTAACCCCGGAAACCGACTCGGTCACGACTGCAGGCGTGATGACTTTAGACCCTCAAACGGCTATGGCCAGACCACTGGGTCGGTGGTTAACTGGGCACGATGAACGACTGCGTTGTTTTGCGACCACTTGAAGTCAGTGATGCTGCCGTGATGTCCGCCGTGCTCGCCGATCCATCGCTCTACGAGTTCACCGGAGGAGAACCGCCGAGCGTTTCAGAACTAGAAAGTCGCTATGCGATGCAAACTCGCGGTCACTCTGCTGACGGATCCGAAGAGTGGATTAACTTGGTGGCGCTTACCGAAAATCAACCGATCGGCTTCGTTCAAGCCACTGTTTTACCTTCGGAGGCAACCGCCGAGATCTCTTGGGTCATCGGGCGTCCGTGGCAGAGACGTGGTTACGCCACGCAGGCCGCCCAGGGACTTGTCGAAGTTCTCAAAGGCCAAGGCGTTCGCAAGCTCGTGGCGCACATCCATCCGCAGCATGCGGCGTCGCAGGCCGTGGCCAGAAGTCTTGACATGATCCCCACACGAGACATCGTGGAGGGTGAAGTTCGCTGGTTGGTCGATTTGGACGAGATTCTCAGCTAATCCTAGTCACGCGATGCCGCCTGGCACGGAGGGGGGAGGGAGTTGGTCACGATCGGAAGAGATCCGAGAGCGGTACGACGAAGCCACACACAACCATTACTTTACATAATGTATATTATCGGACTTTCCGGTGGATGGCTCCTATGTTGTTCGTCATCCGGATTAGATTGGAAGTCTGACTCTCATCTGGAGTTCTCGGATCGCACGGGTGAACCGCCAAGCTCAATTCCTGTCGCCGAAGCAGAGTCGGTTCAGTTTGCGCTAAGTGGATCGGTACTACCGTCCCAGTTGCACATTGCTGTTTACCACGGCGCAGCCTCAGAAATTGACCCTTTGTCTCAGCCGGATCATACACTGATTTGTACAGATTCCAGCGAAGAGCCCTGTCACCTAAAGATGGTTCAGGGGTCAGTCGTGTTTGAAATCTCCAAGGAACTCTTCCCGGCAGACCTCAGAGGGGTCTTAGGCATTAGTGCCGAGTATCTCGCTCAGCCGGAGCTAAATTCCGAACGGTTCGTCAATCTCATCAACTGGGCCGTTGAATTTTCACCAAAGTAGCCAATAGCCTTGGGTATCGTTTGCGCATCCTAGATTGGTTACAGCAGCGGTCAGGCATTCCTCCGAGTCCCTGACCGCTGCTGCGCTATTCAAGAGAAATCGGCGCGGCCCCTGGATCGCATGGACTCTGCTGAAAAGCAGTGCGTCGACATGTTCAGCGCTGGTGGAAAGGTTTGCTGCGACAACACCCCGGCAGAGATGACTCAGGGATACAATCCGAGGTGCCGGAACGAACGCGGCAACCGTAATTGGCGATGCTTCACGCGGGCGACTTTTCCCCTCCAAAGGACCGACCGGCGTGAACAAGATCCTCGCGGAGTGTAATCGATTTCTCAATGCCGTCACACTTCCGCGTACTGGTTCCGTTTTCGCAATGTTCTGTGTGCCGTAATCACCCAGGAAGCCAAACACCATAGACTAGAGTCAAGGGCTCGCGCCCAGAAAGGTTCTTATATTCTATGGATCAGGTTTTCCAGTGGTACTCGCAGAACGCTTGGGCCATCTGGCTCAGTGTCGCACTGCTTCTGGTCATTCTCGAAATGTTTCTGCTGGACATGAATGCCTTGCTGCTCGGTGTGGCCGCTGCACTGGCAGCCGTCCCTGCTGCGCTGGGTGCGAATTTCCTCCTCCAGAGCATCGTCTTTGCCATCGCTGCGGTGTTACTGCTCGCGGTCCTGAGGCCGGTCGCAGTCCGACATCTGCGCCGCGGCAACCCGCAAGACAGAACCAATGTGATGCGCCTGCAAGGCGAGCCAGCCCTAATACTCGAAGAGACCAACAACCTGACCGGTCTGGCCAAAATCTCCGGCGAATCCTGGACCGCGCGCAGCTCCGTCCCCGGAGAGGTCTTGCAACCCGGCTCCACAGGTTATGTCAACGAAATTCGAGGAGCCACGGCCTACCTCGGCTCAACCCCACCCCCACAACAGTAAGGCACCCATGTATTTCGACTTTGGCATGATCTTGCTCGTCATTTTCATAGTCTTCGTTGCCGTCGTGCTGATCCGCTCGATTCGCATCGTCCCCCAGGGCTTTGCAGGCATCGTTGAACGCCTCGGTAAGTACCAAGCAACTCGATACGCAGGGCTAACCATGCTCGTGCCCTTCATCGACCGTCTCCTCCCCCTGATGGATCTGCGCGAGCAGGTCGTCTCCTTCCCACCTCAACCTGTGATCACGGAAGACAACCTCGTTGTCAGCATTGATACCGTGGTCTACTTCCAGGTGATGAACCCCAAAGACGCCACCTACGAGATCGCCAACTACATCCAAGCCGTTGAACAGCTCACCACCACGACCATGCGTAACGTGGTTGGCGGCTTGAACCTAGAAGAGGCACTGACCTCTCGCGACCAGATCAACGGTCAGCTGCGCGGCGTGTTGGACGAGGCCACCGGCAAGTGGGGCATTCGCGTGTCCCGTGTCGAGGTCAAGGCCATCGAGCCTCCCCTGTCTATCCAGGACTCCATGGAGAAGCAGATGCGCGCCGAACGCGATCGCCGTGCTGCGATCTTGACCGCTGAGGGCACCAAGCAGTCGGACATCCTGACCGCAGAGGGTCAGCGCCAGGCCGCCATTCTGAAGGCTGAAGGTGAGGCCAAAGCGACCGTCTTGAAGGCCGAAGGTGAAGCCGAAGCGATTCAGCGTGTCTTCGATGCAATCCACGCCGGGCGACCGGACCAGAAACTGTTGGCGTACCAGTATCTACAGACCCTGCCGAAACTCGCCGATGGTGAAAGCAACAAGCTGTGGATCATTCCGTCCGAGGTCGGCGAAGCGTTGCGTGGCATCGGTAATGCTCTTGGTAATGTAGAGACCGAGCCAGAATCTGAAAAGAATAATCCTCGGCTGCCGTAGCTGAGCTGCACCGTGCTTGGGGAATAAAAACCTATCGTTTTCCGTTGTGCACGGTGATTGAAGGGAGAAACAGCGTATGAGCGAGCGTAGCCTACGTGGTATGCGTCTTGGGTCGCAGTCAATGGAGTCGGAAGCCGGTGTTGAGCCGGCACCGCGTCAGCGTGTCGAGTACCGCACCGAATGCGGTACCGAATCGGTGATTGTCACCTTCGCCATTGAAGCCGAAGTTCCGCCGGTGTGGACTACCAAGACCGGTAAGGAAGCCATCTTGGTCGATGGTGAGAAGCCTGAGGAAGAGGCTGGCAAGCCAGTCCGGACCCACTGGGACATGCTGCTGGAACGCCGTAGCTTCGAAGAGTTGGAAGAGATCCTCCAGGAACGGTTGAAGAAGCTGCGCGAGTCTCGCGGCGAGAAGACCGACGCCTAAGCGAATCAACACAACAAAGGGCGGGGCCGGATACCGATGATGGTGTCCGGCCCCGCCCTTTGCGCTGAGTGAGCGCGATTACCGCGAAGACAGGCTCTTGAGCTTGCGTCCGAGGGTCTTGGCGCGTTCCGTCAGACCCCACTTGGCCACGTTGATCATGGCTTCGATCGCGATGCCGGTGCTCATCTTGGAGTCCCCTAGCTCACGTTCGATGAAGGCGATGGGCACCTCGACGATCGTCAGCCCCAGCTTCGCCACCCGGAACGTCATGTCGACCTGGAAACCGTAGCCGACGGACTGGATGGAATCGAGGTCGATCTTGCGCAGCGTGCTGGCCCGGAAGACTCGGTAGCCTGCGGTGATGTCGCGGACCTTCAGACCCAGCAGGGTGCGCGAATAGAAAGAGCCAAACCGGGAGATGAACTGGCGGTGTACCGGCCAGTTCACGACCTTGCCGCCCGGCACCCAGCGGGAACCAATGACGAGGTCGGCCCGATCGATCTGGCTGATCAGGGTTGGTAGCTGCTCCGGTTGGTGGGAACCATCGGCGTCAAGCTCGATGAGCACGTCGTAGTCGCGGTCAAGCCCCCACTTGAAACCGGCGATGTAGGCGCCACCCAACCCACCTTTACCCTTGCGATGCATGACGTGGATCTGGGCGTCTTCCTGCGCCATCTTGTCGGCAAGCTCGCCGGTGCCGTCCGGTGACTGGTCGTCAACGATCAACACGTCGGATTCGGGGACGGACGCACGCAGCCGGTCTACCGTGATTGGGAGTGATTCCAACTCGTTGTAGGTCGGAATGATCGTCAAAATACGCACGGAAGATAACCTTTCGGAAAAAACATTCAGGTGATAGCGTACCGCATGCTGGCTGAGGTGACGTTTTTAGGCGCGGTAGACGCTCAGTCCGGCGCGGAAGGTCTCGCGCAGCCGAGGACGTGGACCGTTCGACTCCAAGACTGGCAGCAACGGGGTCCGAGACCGCACGTCCGTGCTCCAAGCCGAAGCTCGCGATGCACTGGACTGGACCGTAAGCTCGTCGGCGTCCCAGATCGCGAAGTCAGCCCGCGCCCCCGGAACCAACATCCCTGCCATGGGTCGGCTCTCCCCTACCCCCCGGTAACCGGACATCGTGTGGGCCTTGAACGCGGCTCGCGCCGAGATCTGGGAGGCCACGTTACGCAGATTCATGGCGGCCGCGACAGTGTCCCAACCGTTGATATGGGTCACCGGCGTGTCTGAACCGAAGGCGACCAAGACCCCCTCGGCCAGGAGTTCGCCCACGGGATTCATTCGATCAGCCCGTACGGCCCCGAGGCGCAGCTCGTACATGTCATGCGCCCAATATTGATCAAAGAGCGGCTGCATGGAGGCGACGAGACCGAATCGGGCCACCTTGACGATGTCCTCCTTGGTTGCCATCTCCAAGTGCTCGACGCGGTGCCCACAACGCTGAATGGCGGCCAGCCCGGTCTGTTCTTCGACCTTTTCCAAGCAGTCTAAGAGCAGGCCCAGTGCACCGTCTCCGATGACGTGGAAGGCGGTCTGGACTCCGGCATTCGTGCAGTGCAGCAAGTGGGTGGTCAGCTCCTCTTCCGAGAGGAGCTGTTCGCCGATGTTGTCCGCTCCTTGATCCGAGTTGGTGTAGGGTGCGCGGAGCAAGGCCGTTCCGGAGCCGATGGAGCCGTCCAAGCAGAGGTCGCCGCCGATGCCGGTCAGGGCACTGCCCCACCGTTGCTGAATCGCCGGGATCTGAGCTGCCTCGGTAATCAATGTGCCCTTGTACCCGTAGAGGTCGAATCCGAGATTCTCATCCTCGTGTAGGGCGGCGAAGGCCTCGTAGTCGACGTCGCCGCCACCGAAGTCGGTGCCCATCTGCACCGCGGCGGTGAAGCCGTTGGCTTGGAACTGCCGGATGGCCTGGCGTTGAAAGTACTCGCGCTTCTTGGCATCAAAGTTCAGCACCGCCGCGCGTACCGCGGTGTATTCGTCTTCGGCATGCCACGCCTGATCGGTGTCCAACCCGGCCGCCTGCAAGGCTGCGGAGCTGAACAGCCCCGAATGCAGATCCACCCGGTCCAGTACCACGATGCGGTCTCCCGCCGCATTGGCCAATTCTTGGGCGGTCGGCAGCGTGGTGTCCGGCCACGCGCTGTGGTCCCAGCTGCGCCCCAAGATCAGCCCGGCCGAGGGCCGTTGCGCGGCCCAAGCGGCTACGGCGTCCAGCATTTCCTGAGCGCTACCAACACCGGAGAGATCGACCTGTTCCACGCCCAACCCGGTCTCCGTCAGGTGAACGTGGGAGTCCACGAAGCTGGGCGCGATGAACCCGCCCTCCAGATCGATGACTGTCATCCGGGAATCAGCCAGCGAGGTGGCCGCCTCTTCCCCGCCCACCCAGGCCACGTGGCCGTTTTCAACAAGCATGGCGGAGGCGTACGGGTCCGCGGTGGAGTGGACGATCCCGTTACGGTAGAGGGTGATTGTGTTCTGTTGGCTCATCTTCGTCGATGTCTTCTTCGGTTTCTTCTCGGTTTTCGGTGATCTCTGCGCCGATGTAGTCAACCACGCCGTGGCGAATGGAATCGACTGCGGCGTGGCAGTGGTCGCGGATCTCGGTTTGGCTGGTCGCCTTGGCGATCTGCTCCAGCACGTCGATGCATTGGCGGATCCAGCGCACGAAGTCGCCGGCGGACAGCTCCGTTCCGCGCAGGCATTCGCGGAGTGACTTGCCACCGGCCCACTTGTAGACCGGCCAGATCAACCCGGTGTCCGGCTCGGTTGTAGTCGGCAACCCGTGGCGTCGTTCGGCCTGCCGTAGCTCGTTCCAAATCGCTTGGGCGTCTAGGACGGACTCGTTGATCGCCTCGGTCGGCATGGAGTAATGGTAGTCAGCGCCCTCGCGCTTGGCCTCGTAGACCAGTGCGGAGACGAACGCGGCGAGCTCGCGGGGGTTGAGGTGGTTCAGGCTACCGTGGTGGATGAGTTCGGCGGTGAGCATGTCCTTCTCTCCGTAGATTTTCCGGAGAAGCTCGCCCCGCTCGGTGACCAGCTTACCGCTGTCGGCGTTTATGCCCTCGGTCTCGGCCAGCACGTAGCCGTAGTCGGTCAGCAAGGCGCAGTACTGATCAAACCGCTTGGCGATCGTGCCAGTGCGGCCAGAGATTTTGGCCCGCAGTTGCTCGGCTTCCGCGTCCAACTTGGACCAACGCGCGGCCCAGCGGGCGTGGTCTTCCCGGTCCGGGCAAGCGTGGCAGGGGTGGTCCGCTAGGCGCTGTTTCAGCTGGTGTATCTGTTGGCTGAGCGGGTCATCTTGGTACACGAAGCTCTCTGCTGCCGGCTGCTTGCGCGGGGGCACCCCGGTTTCCACGGCGTGTTTGACCTCGGTTGCCAGGATCCGGCGTTGTTTGGGTGCGTTGGAGTTAAAGTCTTTGCTGACTCGCACCCGGCTTTCCAGCTCCACCGGTTCCCGTAGGTCATGGGCCGAAACGGTGCGCAGTTGTGCCTGTTCGTTGAGTACGGCGACCCGCGGGTCGGTGAGGGAATGGGCTCGGCTCAGTACCACCACGGTACCGATCCGGCGTTTGCCCGCGACCGTGAAGACGTCACCCACCTGCAGGTTGTGCAGCGAGGTCACGATCGAATGGAACCGGTCCTTGGACTTTGATTTGGCGTATTCTTTCTCCGCCGTGGATAGTTCACGGCGCAGTCGAGCATACTCGCGGAAGTCACCCAAGTGGCAGGTGAAGGCTTCTTCATACCCGGCCAGCGACTTCTGTTGCTGCCGCACCTTCTGGGCCAGTCCAACCACGGAACGGTCGGCCTGGAACTGGGCGAAGGAGGACTCCAGGATGCCGCGTGCTCGTTCCCGACC
>CAYZBX010000101.1:695-7396 GCA_964476735.1 uncultured Micrococcaceae bacterium | reverse complement strand
GAAGGGTCAGCAAGAAGTGCGAACCCATCCGCGCCGCTGCGGCTCTAAGTCGATGTTCTTACTTTACTACGCACTGCGCAGCCATGCGCAAATCTATTGCAAGGCAACGTAGGATATAGGTCGTGCCACCTGTTTTGCCGACCCGACCGCAGGTGCGCGCAAGAGATCTCATGGGAGAAGAGAGGAAGTAGGCACAGTGCTTGACCACAGCGTCCACGTCGCCATTGCTGATGAATTACACGAGGCCGGCCGCAGCCGTACCCCCGTCCCGCTGCTCACCGCCCGGTACGAGGGCATGGTGGTAGAGGACTCTTACGCCATCCAAAAGATCTGGGCCGAGCGTCAGATCGAAGCGGGCCGCAAAAAAGTCGGCCACAAAATCGGTTTGACTTCCAAAGCCATGCAGGACGCCACCGGCATCACCGAACCGGACTACGGGGTCATCTTCGATGACATGGTCTTCGAGACCGGTTGCACCCTGGAATGGGACGCCTACACCCACCCGCGCGTTGAGATGGAACTGGCATTCGTGCTCAAAGACGAACTCGCCGGGCCTAACTGCACCATCTTTGACGTGCTGCGCGCCACCGAATACGTGGTACCAGCCCTAGAAATCCTCGACTCCCGGATTGAGATGGAAGGCCGCTCCATCATCGACACCATCTCCGACAACGCCGCCATGGGCGTCATGGTCACCGGTGGCCGCCCCGTCTCCGTCGACGAGGTAGACCTGCGCTGGGTTGCCGGCCTGCTGTCCAAGAATGAAACCATTGAAGAAACCGGCGTCGCCGCCGGTGTGCTCAACCACCCCGCCTCCGGCGTACACTGGCTCGCCAACAAGATCGCCCCACACGGAGACGTGCTTGAGGCCGGGGAAATCATCCTCGCCGGCTCCTTCACCCGCCCCATGTGGGTCTACAAGGGTGACACCGTCCACGCCGACTACGGCCCGCTAGGAACCGTGACATGCCGATTCGTCTAAACCTCCCCGAACCCTTCAAGAACGCGACCGCGCAGCGTCCCCAAGTGGGCATGTGGGTCTGCTCCGGTTCCGCGCTGAACGCGGAAATTTGTGCCGGGTCCGGGATCGACTGGATCATGGTCGACGGCGAACACTCGCCCAACACCTTAAGCACCCTGCTCGCCCAGCTCCAGGCCATTGCCGCCTACCCGGTGCACGCCATCGTCCGGCCACCCATCGGGGACACCGTGCTGCTGAAGCAGTACCTGGATCTGGGCATCCAAAACTTCATCGTCCCGATGGTGGACACCGCGGCCGAGGCGGAGGCCATCGTCAAGGCGCTGCACTACCCGCCACGCGGGGTCCGCGGCGTCGGCTCCGCGCTGGGTCGTTCGGCCCGCTGGAACCGGGTGGAGAACTATCTCACCACCGCCTCAGATACGCTGACGCTGTTCGTGCAGATCGAGTCCGCCACCGCGGTGGAGAACGTGGAAGAAATCCTCGCCGTTGACGGTGTGGATGGTATCTTCTGCGGCCCTTCGGACCTGTCGGCCTCCATGGGGCTGATCGGTCAGCAAAGCCACCCGGATGTCGTTGCCGCCTTGAAGAAATGCTTCGCAGCGGCCAAGAACGCCGGCAAATTTGTCGGGATCAACGCCTTCGATCCCTTCGAGGCCAAGGGCTACCTGGAAGACGGCGCCGACTTCATCCTTGTCGGAGCAGACGTGGCGATCCTGGCCCGCGGCAGCGAGAAGCTGGCCGACGAGTTCATCCCCGCCGAGGTCATTGCGGCCCGCAGCGCGGGTGGCGACGAGTCCAGCGGCCCCCGCGCCAGCTATTAAGGAGCTCCACCGCAATCCATGTCCCTCGGTCTGATCTTCACTCTCGTCGTACTGGTCGTCATCGGCTCCACCGCCCAACGCATCTCCGGCCTCGGTTTCGCGTTGATGCTGGCACCGTTTCTGGCGATCCTGCTCGGCCCGCACGAAGGGGTGATGATCACCAACCTGTTCGGCGCGATCTCTCCAACAATGATCCTGTTGCAGGTGTGGGACCGAGTGGACTGGCAACGCTTCTTCCAGCTGGCCCTGCCCGCCATCCCCACCAGCTTCCTAGGCATCTGGGCGACGGCGGTGCTGCCCACCGCGCCCATGAGCATCGTCATCGGCGCCTTCGTGGCTATCGGACTGCTCGTCGCCATTTTCATGCAGGCCCAGGCCAAACCCTTCGACAACACCGGGCTGCGCGCCGGCACCGGCCTGCTGACCGGGTTCACCAACGCCGTCGCCGGGGTCGGCGGACCGCCGCTGACCGCCTACGCGCTGATCTCCCGCTGGGACCCGCGGCCCTTTGCCGCCACCATCCAGCCGCTGTTCATCGTGATCGGGGGGATCACCTTTCTCACCAAGTTGATCCTGACCCCCGAACAGATGCCGGGCATGCCGATGGGTGCGTGGATCGGCTGCTTCGCAGCCATGATCGTGGGCGTCTGGGCCGGGGCCAAGCTGGAAAGGCACATCAGCGCCACCGTCGTGCGTAACTTCGTCATCGTGGTGGCGTTCTTCGGCGCCGCCACCGCCCTGATCAAGGGAATTCTGCAGGTTACGGGTGTGTGGGCGTGAGCGCTGCACTGGTTCAGATGACACAATAGAGTCACCATGACGTCCGCCAACACTTCCCGCCCCAAGACGGCCGGTCAGCAGCCTAGGCTGGCCAACAGAGTCATGTCTTGGCGGACGCGCTCCGGCACCATCCCGCTGCCGCTGTGGCTGCAGGGTTGCGTGGAGGCACTACTGGTCGCCGCCGCGATGGCCGTTCTGGCGCTGATCGGCCCGCTGGCCGTCTACATCGGGGCCGGAGTCTCCGGCGCGGAGTGGAAGGACCTCGGCGTCTGGTGGGCACAGAGCTGGCTGGTCCTGCACGGGGCGCCGCTGAGCATCCACGTGGCGGACCTTCCGGCCAACACGCTCGGTTCCACCGCCTCCCCGGGCAGCTTCCACGTGTGGCCGTTGGCCATCATCGCAATCTTGATCTGGTTGGCCTTCCGCGCTGGACGCAGGCTGGCCCGAGCCACCACCCCGCGCAGGGTCTACCTGCCGCTGTTGGGCGCGCTGGCCGGGTACGGGCTGGCCGCCACCGCAGCGTGGGCCGCAAGCTTTCACGTGGTCACCTCGGCCACCTGGTACAGTGCCATCCCCATCCCGCTGGCCCTCTTCGCGGTCGGCCTCGGACTGGGCGTGATCCGTCACTACGGCAGCTGGACACACTGGTGGGAAGACCACGTCGCCGCCCGGGTGGAGCGGCTGGGTCAGCGCAGCCGTTGGCAGCTGAGCTACCTGTGGGCCTGCGTGCGCGCCGCCACCGTCACGCTGCTCGGCCTGTTCGCCGGCGCCGCGCTCATCTTCGGGATCCAGTTGGCGGTGCACTGGATGGACGTGGTTAACCTACAGCAGGAACTCAACCTCGGCGTCAGCGGCGCCCTCGCCATGGCAGGCATCAACTTCACCCTGCTGGCCAACTTCATCGGCTGGACGATGGCCTGGATTACCGGTGCCGGCTTCGGGCTGGGGGAGGGCAGCGTCGCCGGGCTGTTCGAGACCGCTGTGGGCCCCGTCCCGGCCTTCCCGCTGCTGGGCATGGTGCCCACCAGCACCGAACCGTGGATGTGGCTGGTGCTGCTGGTACCGCTGCTGGCCGGCGGGCTCGGCGGCTGGTGGTTCATGCGCGAAGGCGAGAACCACCTCGATGAGGCCCTCGACGTTCGGGTCAGCCACCGCTGGATGTCGCTGAGCCTGTCCACCCTCGCGTTCGGGGTGTTGCTGGCCGGGATTCTGTGGTTGTTCCTGACCCCGCTGTACTTCTTCGCCGCGGTGGACTTGGGCGTGGGCCGACTCCACGGGCTGGGACCGGAACCCGTCACGGCCGCACTCTGGGGCGCCCTCCTCGGCGCCGCCGGCGGCATGCTGGGCTACCTCGTCGCGCCGCTGCTGGGCGAGGCCCTGACCAAGCTGCTGCCGGAAGGATTCGGCAGGGCCCGGTCCGTCGCCCGCACGCAGCCAGCGCAGCAGCCGCAACAACACCAGACCCCGGCCGGGGTGGCGGTCAGCAAGGCCCTGCCGGATGACCTGCCGCCGGGACCACCGAAACCGCGGGCCGCGGGCACCACCAAGATGCCCGGCGCCAAGCGGCTCGGGCGGCTGAAACGCCCCCGCCGCGCCCCCACGACAACGCCCCAACCACCGCAGAGCATCACCGCCGAACGGGAACTGCCCCGTGACTGAGGCGGCCGTGTCCCTCCTGTGAACGAACATCGATAGGTAAGAGAAAAACCATGCGAATTGTAGCCCTCGTCTCTGGATCCGGTTCCAACCTGCAGGCGGTGATCGACGCGATCGACGCCGGCGAGCTGGCCAACGTGCACATCGCCGCCGTCGGCGCGGACAAGCACGGCACCGGCGGGGTGGACCGGGCCCAGCAGGCCGAGCTGGAGACCTTCGTGGTGAACTTCGCCGACTATCCGGACCGCGGCGACTGGAACAAGGCACTCACCGACAAGGTGGCCTCCTACGAACCCGATTACGTGCTGTCCTCCGGATTCATGCGGATCGTGGACGAGCACTTCATCAACACCTTCGCGGGCCGCTACCTCAACACCCACCCGGCCCTGCTGCCGGCCTTCCCGGGCGCGCACGGCGTCCGGGACGCGCTTGCCTACGGGGTGAAGATTACCGGCTGCACGGTGCACATCGCCGACGCCGGGGTGGACACCGGGCCGATTCTGGCGCAGTCCGCGGTGGAGGTGCACGAGGCTGACACGGTGGCCTCGCTGCACGAGCGGATCAAGATGCACGAACGGGCGCTGCTGCTGGAGGTGCTGGGCAAGCTCGCCCGCGGCGTGCAGGTGGAAGACCTGATCTCCCGCGGCCGGACCCCGTAACCGGTCAGCGCCGCCGACCAACCGGCCTAGTCCAGGCTCTGGCCCTTGGTTTCCGGGGCAAAGAACACCATCAGCAGCGCCGCCGCCGCGACGATCACGGTGACCGTGAGGAAAGCGCCGACCTGCCCGAGAGCCGGAATCAGCAGCGTGACGAACAGCAGCGGCCCAAAACCGGCACCCACCCGGGAAATGGTTGAGGCCCAACCGAAGCCGGAGCCGCGCAACCGCGTCGGATACATCTCGGAAACGTACGCGTACAGCACCGGAATCGCCACCTGCACCACGGTGCCGTACGCCAGCACCAGCCACAGCACCGCCGGGTTGTCCGCGCTGAGCACCCAAGACAACAGCACCAGCAAGGCCCCCGAGGTCGGGGCGAAGACCGCCAGCACCGGTTTGCGGCCGGTGCGCTCCACCAGCACGGAGGCGATGACGACGCCGAGGAAGCCGACCCCGGCCATGCCTGCCGAGGTGAGGAACGCCCGCTGCTGCTCGTAGCCCGCCTCGATCAGTAAGGTCGGCATCCATTGCAGGCCGATGTAGTACATCGTCATGATGGTCAAGAACAGCAGCCAGGACACCGCGGTGATCCGCGGCGAGTACCGCCACAGTTGCACGAGCTGCTCCACGAAGGCCAGCGGGCTGAACTTCTCCTCCTGCACCGCGACGGCGTCAGTACGGTACGGCCGCACCTCAGCCCCCGTGCGCGCCACCATGTCATCGATTACCTTGCGGGCCTCGGCGCTGCGGCCCTGCTTGAGAAGGTACATGGGGGATTCGGGGATGAAGAGCCGGACGAACATGATCAGCAGCGCCGGCAGTACCATCACCAGCAACGGGTAGCGCCAATCCCCGAAGGTCGCCATCAACCAGGCGGACACCACCCCGGCCAGTGCGGCCCCGATCGGCCACCAGCCGTCCATCGCCGTCAAGATGACCCCGCGCTGCTTCCGCGGAGTGAACTCGCCGACCAGCGCGTAGTCCACCGGGACGGCCCCGCCCAAACCGATGCCGGCCAAGAACCGGAAGAACACGAACCAACCCAGCGAATCGGTCAGCGCCCCGGCCACCGTGAACGCCGCGAAGATCGCCAAGGTCCAGGAGAACGCCGCCTTGCGGCCCAGCCGGTCCGCGATGGTGCCCCACAGGAAGGCCCCGACGGCCATCCCGATCAGGTTTGCGGTGCCGATCCAGGCGGCCTCCCCGGTGCTCAGCCCCCACTCGGTGCGCAGCAGTGGCATCAGGATGGAGTTCAGGGACACATCCCAGGCGTCGAACATGAAGCCCAGACCGCCGATGATGAAGATGCGGCCTTGCACGTACCACTTGAAGGGCAACTCCTGCAAGACCGCGGCGGCGGTGGGTAACTGGCCCTCTCCGGCGCTTGGTTTCGGTGCTGTGGTGGGCATAACTCTCCCTCGGGGCTCAACGATGACGCCGGGTTATCTAGAGCGTACTAGACTTGTCACTGGTAGAGCGTAGGCCTGCTGCAAAACCCATTCAAGAAAGAGGCTGCCCAAAAGTGCTGGTTCAAGACCGTGTCCCATTGAAACGCGCGTTGATCTCCGTCTATGACAAGACCGGTCTGGAAGAGCTAGCCCGGGGGCTGCACGCCGCCGGAGTGCAACTGGTCTCTACAGGTTCCACCGCCGGGCGCATCGCCGACGCCGGTGTCCCGGTCACCGAGGTCTCCTCCATCACCGAGTTTCCCGAGTGCCTCGACGGCCGGGTCAAGACCCTGCACCCGCGCGTTCACGCAGGCGTGCTGGCCGACCGGCGCCGCCAAGACCACGTCGATCAGCT
>CAYZBX010000101.1:0-685 GCA_964476735.1 uncultured Micrococcaceae bacterium | reverse complement strand
GAGCTGGGCGTAGAACCCTTCGATCTGGTGGTGGTCAACCTCTACCCGTTCACCGAGACCGTAGCCTCCGGCGCCTCCGAGGACGAGGTCGTTGAGCAGATCGACATCGGCGGGCCCTCTATGGTCCGCGCCGCGGCCAAAAACCACCCTTCGGTGGCCGTCGTGGTGGACCCGGCCCGCTACTCCGAGGTGGTCGCCGCGGCCCAGGGTGGCGGCTTCGACCTGAAGACCCGCAAGCGGCTGGCCGCGCTCGCGTTCGCGCACACCGCGGCCTATGACACCGCCGTCGCCCGCTGGACCGCCGAACACTTCGGCCAGGAGGACCAGCCGGCCGAGCCCGCCAGCTCCAAGGCCCCGCTGTTCCCGCCGTACGCCGGGCTCGTGCTGGAGCGGTCCGAAACCCTGCGCTACGGGGAGAACCCGCACCAGCAGGCCGCGCTGTACACCGAGGCCGCGGCCGCGCCGGGCATCGCGCAGGCCGAGCAGCTGCACGGCAAGGCAATGAGCTTCAACAACGACGTGGACGCCGATGCCGCGCTGCGTGCCGCCTACGACTTCGACGAGCCGGCGGTGGCGATCATCAAGCACGCCAACCCGTGCGGCACCGCGGTGGCCTCGCCGAACGCGACCGACCCGGCCGCCGACGCCCACCGCAAGGCCCACGCCTGCGACCCGCTGTCGGCGT
>CAYZBX010000100.1:0-7429 GCA_964476735.1 uncultured Micrococcaceae bacterium | reverse complement strand
GCGGCGGCCAGGGCTACGTCCTGGAATACCGCGGCTCGGCGATCCGCGCGCTGTCGATGGAAGCGCGCATGACCATCTGCAACATGAGCATCGAAGCCGGTGCGCGCGCCGGCATGGTCGCGCCCGACGAGACGACCTTCGAGTACGTGAAGGGCCGCCCGCACGCACCGACCGGCGCGGACTGGGATGCTGCCGTCGAGTACTGGAAGACCCTGCCGACCGACGAAGGCGCCAAGTTTGACGCCGAGGTCTACCTCAACGCGGACGAGTTGGAACCGTTCGTCACCTGGGGTACCAACCCGGGTCAGGGCGTCAGCCTGTCCGAGTCCGTGCCGAACCCGGCCGACTTTGACGACGCCAACGAGCGTGCCGCCGCCGAGCGCGCCCTCGAATACATGGACTTGGAAGCCGGCACCCCGATGAAGAACATCCGGGTAGATACGGTCTTCCTCGGCTCCTGCACCAACTCCCGGCTGGAGGACCTGCGGGCAGCCGCAGACATCATCCGGGGCAAGGAAAAGGATCCCGATGTGCGCATGATCGTGGTCCCGGGCTCGGCCCGGGTGCGCTTGGATGCCGAGGCGGAGGGCCTCGACAAGGTGTTCAAGGATTTCGGCGCGGAATGGCGGTTCGCCGGCTGCTCCATGTGCTTGGGCATGAACCCCGACCAGCTTTCCGAAGGGGAGCGCTGCGCGTCCACGTCCAACCGCAACTTTGAGGGCCGGCAGGGCAAGGGTGGCCGCACCCACCTAGTGTCCCCACTGGTCGCCGCAGCGACCGCGATCCGCGGCACGCTGTCGTCCCCGTCGGACTTGCTGAACTAGGATTCTTGGAGGAGAACACTGATGGAGAAATTCACCAGCCACACCGGTGTTGGGGTTCCCCTGCACCAGTCCAACGTGGACACGGACCAGATCATCCCGGCCGTCTACCTGAAACGAATCACCCGCACGGGCTTTGACGACGCGCTCTTCGCCAACTGGCGCCGTGACGAGAACTTCGTGTTGAACCAGGAACCCTACAAGAACGGGTCCGTGCTCGTCGCCGGCCCCGACTTCGGCACCGGTTCCTCCCGTGAGCACGCCGTCTGGGCGTTGAAGGACTACGGTTTCAAGGCCGTGCTCTCGTCTCGCTTCGCGGACATCTTCCGCGGTAACTCCGGCAAACAGGGTCTGGTCGCTGCACAGCTCGACCAGGGCGATATCGAGCTCATCTGGAAAGAGATCGACAACAACCCGGGTACGGAGATCACGGTCGACCTAGAGTCCCGCACCGTGACCTGCGGTGGGCTCGTGGTCGATTTCGAGATTGACGACTACACACGCTGGCGTCTGATGGAAGGACTGGACGACATCGGTCTGACCATGCAGAAGAAGGACCAGATCAGCGAGTTCGAGAAGAACCGCCCCTCCTTCAAACCGAAGACGTTGCCGGCACGCACACTCAGCGAACAGTCGGCCTAACCAAAAACCTCCCGGAGCGGGGCAGCCGCGGCGCCACTCATGCCGCTGTTGCCCCGCTCTTTGCTTGCCGTAATCTCCGGTTGATTACCGGTAGGATGGCTAGAACAGGTAGAGTGATCCGCGATCCCCAGCAGAGAGAGACACCCCTAAGCACAATGGCAAAACTGTTGACAATCCAAGGTGGCAAACCGCTGTCTGGCCGTGTAGAAGTGCGTGGCGCGAAGAACCTGGTGCCCAAGGCCATGGTGGCGTCGCTGCTTGGGGACGAGCCATCGGTGTTGCGCAGCGTCCCGGAGATCAAGGACGTCGAGATTGTCACCGCGCTGCTGCAGGCCCACGGCGTCCAGGTCAACCACGACCGCTCCGCAGGCTCCCTGACCATGGACCCAGCCAAGGCAAGCAAGGCGGACAGCGCCGAGATCGACGCCCATGCCGGCGACTCGCGGATTCCTATCCTCTTTTGCGGCCCGCTGATGCACCGACTCGGTGAAGCGTTCATCCCGGATCTGGGCGGCTGCCGAATCGGCGACCGGCCGATCGACTTTCACCTCGACGTGCTGCGGCAATTCGGGGCCGATGTGCAGAAACTTCCCGGTGGCATCCACCTCTCCGCACCGGCCTCCGGGCTCAGAGGCGCCAAGCTGAAGCTGCCCTACCCATCGGTGGGAACTACCGAACAGGTCCTGCTCACCGCAGTCAAGGCCGAGGGCATCACCGAGCTCTCCGGTGCCGCGGTCGAACCGGAGATCCATGATCTCATCGCGATCCTGCAGCAGATGGGCGCGATCATCACGGTGCAAACGGACCGCACCATCCGCATTGAAGGCGTGGAGAAGCTGCGCGGCTACAACCATAAGGCCATTCCTGACAGGAACGAATCCGCCTCTTGGGCGTCCGCGGCACTGGTGACCAAGGGCGACATCTTTGTCCAAGGCGCCATGCAGCGGGATCTGACGGCCTTCCTTAACGTCTACCGCAAGGTCGGCGGCGAATTCGATGTCCATGACGACGGCATTCGCTTCTACCACAGCGGCGCACCCCTGCGCCCGCTGGTGCTGGAGACCGACGTGCACCCCGGCTTCATGACCGATTGGCAACAACCCATGGTCGTCGTGCTCACGCAGGCCGCGGGCGTGTCGATCGTGCACGAAACCGTCTACGAGAACCGTTTCGGGTTCACGAACGTGCTGCGCCAGATGGGCGCGAACATCCAATTGCACCGAGAGTGCCTCGGCTCCACGCCGTGCCGCTTCGGTCAACGGAACTTCCTACACTCCGCGGTCATCTCCGGGCCAGCCAAACTCAAGGGCACGGACTTCGATGTGCCGGATCTGCGCGGAGGCTTCTCGCACCTGATCGCCGCGCTGGCCGCCGAGGGCACCTCCCGCGCCACCGGTCTGGAGATTATCAACCGCGGCTACGAGCGCTTCACCGAAAAACTGGAAGACCTCGGCGCCGAGTTCGATCTGACGCGCACCTCCGGTCTCTCCTTTTCTAGCAGAGGCAGGTAATCCATGGGCCGTTCACTGGGGCAACGGCTTGCCGGACTTGCTATCGGGCCGACCTTCGGTTCGTTGATCGGCAGCGAATACCAACAATTCGACCGACTCCTCGCGCACCGCGGCGAGGGGATCATCGTGGTCGCCAACCACGTGACCAAGATCGATCCGCTCGCGGTGGCCCTCGCGGTGCATCGCGCGGGTTTCGAGGTGCATTTCCTTGCCAAGGACTCGCTGTTCCGGGTCCCTGTCATCGGCAAGGCGCTGGCGGGCCTGCATCAGATACCCGTGGAGCGGCGCACCACCGGCGCAGGCAAGTCCCTAGAAGCCGCGCAGCTCGCCCTTGATGCCGGCGGCGCCATCATCATCTACCCGGAGGGTACGCTGACGCGCGATCCGGACCTGTGGCCCATGCGCGGGCACACCGGGGCGGCGCGGTTGGCCCTGAAGACCAAGGCTCCCGTCGTGCCCATCGCGCAGTTCGGCGCGCAAGAACTCTTGGTCCCGTACGGGAAGAAGCTGCACCTGTTCCCCCGCAAGAAGGCGGTCGTCCGGGTCGGGGAGAACGTGGACCTCAGCGACTACTACGACCAGCCACTGACCCGTTCGATCCTCGACTCGTCAACGGAACGCATGATGCAGGCGATTACCGCCGAACTCGCGGTGATCCGCGGTGCGCAACCGCCGGTCGGCCGCTGGAACCCGAAGACCAGCCAGTACGAGAACCTTGACGGAGACCGGGCATGATGACGACGCGCATATCCGTGCTCGGTGCCGGCAGCTGGGGAACGACCTTCGCCAAGGTCCTGGCGGACTCCTCCGTGGAGAACGATCGTGCCGTGGAGATCAGCCTGTGGGCGCGCCGGGAAGAGGTCGCCGAGGCGATCAACGCCGATCACCTCAACCACGCGTACACCAAGGACATTGTGCTCCCGGATGCCATCGTGGCGACCACCGATCTGGCAGCGTCCGTGACAGGTGCGGACCTGGTGATCCTCGCCGTACCAGCGCAGGCGTTGCGCTCCCATCTCGCCCAGATCAAACCGCACCTGAAGCAGGGCGTGCTGGTGGTCTCGCTGATCAAGGGCCTAGAACGCGAGACCGGGCTGCGGATGAGCCAGGTCATCGCCGAGGAGCTGGAGCTTGACGAGGCGCAGATCGTCGTTGTCTCCGGACCGAACCTGGCCATGGAGATCGCCCGCCGCGAACCCACCGCCTCCGTGGTCGCCTGCCGCAGTGAAGACAACGCCCGGCGGGTCGTCGCGCACTGCAACC
The DNA here is from genome assembly GCA_964476735.1 of uncultured Micrococcaceae bacterium. Lineage (GTDB taxonomy): Bacteria > Actinomycetota > Actinomycetes > Actinomycetales > Micrococcaceae > Micrococcoides. Next base: position 3,192 of record CAYZBX010000100.1, on the reverse strand, counting down.
CCAGCTACTTCCGGCCCTACACCAACACCGATGTGACCGGCGTGGAGATGGGTGGGGTGGTCAAGAACGTGATCGCCCTAGCCGTCGGCATGTGCGACGGGCAGAACCTCGGAGACAACTCCAAAGCCTCGGTGATCACACGCGGCCTAGCGGAAACCACCCGGCTGGCGCTCAAACTCGGCGGCCACCCGGAAACCATGTCCGGGCTGGCCGGTCTCGGTGACCTCGTGGCCACCTGCGCCTCCCCGCTGTCCCGGAACAGGACCGCCGGAAAGATGCTGGGCCAGGGAAAAACCCTGACCCAGATCCAAGAGGAAATGAAGCAAGTGGCCGAGGGCATCAAATCAGCTAAAGCCGTCACCCACGTAGCCCGCAGCAACGGAGTCGAAATGCCGATCTGCGAAGCTGTGGTGCGTGTCCTTGAAGAACAACTCGTCGTGAAAGACATGGCCACGCTGCTGCTTTCACGTGACTTGAAAGCAGAGGTACGACCATGACCGAGAACGGCACCAGAATCAGAGTCCTGCTGCTCTTCGGCGGGGTATCCGGGGAACACTCCATCTCCTGTATCACCGCCTCCTCCGTGCTGCAGGCCATCGACCAAGACAAGTACGAGCCTCTCCCGGTCGGCATCACCCGCAACGGCCAGTGGACCTACATCCCGGCCACGGAGTACAAGGCCGATCTCGGCAACGGGGAACTGCCGGAGATCACCGAGGTGACCACGCCCGCGCGCCTCGATGTGACCGGCGGCAGCCAAGAACTGGTGATCGAGCGCGACGGCCAAGAACAGAGCCTCGGCAAGATCGACGTGGTGTTCCCACTGCTGCACGGACCGTTCGGTGAAGACGGCACGGTACAGGGCATGCTGGAGATCGCGGCCCTGCCGTACGTGGGACCGGGCGTGTTGGCTTCGGCCGTGGGCATGGACAAGCACTACATGAAGCTCGCCTTCGTGGCGGCTGGCCTTGAGGTCGGACCCTACGTGGTGTTGAACAACAAGGAGTTCTCCCGGGACAAGGAGGCCGGCTACGCCGCCGCCGAGGCGCTGGGATACCCGCTGTTCGTGAAACCAGCCCGCGGCGGCTCCTCCTTGGGCATCACCCGGGTGACCGACCGGCCGGGGCTGATTGCGGCGATCGAAGAGGCCCGCAAACACGACCTGAAGGTGATCATCGAGGCGGCCATCCCGGGCCGGGAAATCGAATGCGCCATCCTTGAAGGCCGGGGCAACAACCCAGCCCGCGCTTCCTTCCCGGGGGAGATCGTGGTGACCGGCGGCCAGGACGAATTCTACGACTTCGAGGCCAAATACCTCGACAAGGCGGCCAGCGAGCTTTCCTGCCCGGCCGAGCTACCCGAAGAGGCGCAGGAAGAGGTGCGGCGGCAAGCGATCGTCGGCTTCGATGCCGTCGACGCGGAGGGACTGTCCCGGGTCGATTTCTTCTACACCCCGGACGGCCGATTCATCATCAACGAGATCAACACCATGCCCGGGTTCACACCAATCAGCATGTACCCGCAGATGTGGGACAAGACCGGCGTTGCGTACCCGGAGCTCGTGGACGAGCTCCTGACGCTGGCGCTAGAACGCCCGATCGGGTTGCGCTAGTAAACTAGTCGCCCTGCTTCGTCTTGCCGAGGTCAACATCCTGGGCCCGTGACGGACAGGACTTGGTGGCCTCGATCATGGACACCGGTTTCGCCAATTCGGTCATCACCGCCGAGGAGGAGATCTCGTTCGGGTTGAAGATCACTTCCACCGCCGGGTTGCGTCCGTAGCTGACTAGGGTCCAGTTGGGCTCGCCCTCAAGGGTGAGCCAATCCACGCCGTTGGCACCGACGCACAGCCCCGCGGTGGGCCCCGGTTCCGGGACACCACAGCGCAGCACCACCTGAGCGGGTTCACCCCAGGCGGCGGTGGCCTGAGCGTTCGTCTTGCGCTTCTTCAGCCCGGCGAGTTCGTCCGGCATGGCGATCATGGTGTGCGCGCAATCCGGGTTCGCTGCGTCCTCCGCGGCGGTGATATCGACCGGGGCCGAACAACCCGCGAGGACGATCGCGGAGACGGAGAGGGACAGCACGAGACGAATCGGGGTCTTTGCAGGCATACCGGCTATCATATCCGGAGTGCGTTGCTGGACCGGCCTGCGCACGGACCTGTTACCCAAAGCGGAAGAAATGTCACATGAGCGACTCACACCCAGAACGTCACCTGACCGAAGGCCGTGGCGCCAGACGTGGTGAGAGGCCGCGCCGCAGAGGCTTCTGGGTGATCACTAACATCCTCATTGTGCTGCTGGGCATCGTGGCCTTGGTGGGCGTGTACGGTTTCAGCCAGCTGAACAACTTCCGGGACAAGGCACACACCTTCGAAGCCAGCTTCCCGGATGAGGCCAACCGGCCGGCCGACACCGGTGCCACCAACATCCTGCTGCTCGGCTCGGATTCGCGCGGCGGGTCCGGCGAATCCGAGAACCTGCCGACGGTGCCCAACGGCGGCCGCGCCGACACCATGATGCTCATGCACATCCCGGAGGGCGGCGGCAAGGCCTACCTGATGTCCATCATGCGCGACTTCTGGGTCGATATCCCCGGTCACGGCGAAGCCAAGATCAACGCGGCGTTGGCTCTCGGCGGCGTGCCCAAGGTGGTGGAGACCGTCGAGCAGCTGCTCAACGTGCGGGTCGATCACGTGGCCGGAGTCGACTTCGAGGGCTTCACCAAGGTAGTGGATGGCCTCGGCACGGTGACTATCGACGTGCCCAAGGCCTTCGACTCGGGCGTGAAAAAGGGCCACCACTTTGCGGCCGGACCCCAAGAAATGGACTCCGAAACGGCATTGGCCTTCGTCCGGGAGCGCAAGGCGTTCGCGGATGGGGACTATCAGCGCGTTCGTAACCAGCAGGCGTTCATGAAGGGGGTTTTCGCTCAGGTCGCTTCGCCGGACGTTCTGTTGAACCCCGGCAAGACGAGCGACACCATCAACTCCTTGGCACCGGCGATGACCCTCGACGATCAGTTCGACAGCTTCGCCATGCTCAGGCTTGCCCCGCAGCTTGCTGGTATTCGGGGGTCAAACATGACAACGTTTACCCTGCCCAATAAGGGCGTGGGCTGGGCAGGCCAACAATCCGTGGTGTGGCCCGATCACGAGAAGATTAAAGAGCTCGGCGAAGCCATGAATGGCAA
>CAYZBX010000099.1:0-7460 GCA_964476735.1 uncultured Micrococcaceae bacterium | reverse complement strand
AAGTATCGTTACAGTAACAGAGGGGCCTTCACTTTCGGTGGAGATTCTTTGTTCTAAGATGCCGAGTCGCAATGCGCTCGTGGCGGTAAAGGAAATGCATGACTAAGGGGATTAACTACTCCGAGGCCCGTTTCATGACAGTGGCTGAAGTGGCTGAGCTGATGCGGGTGTCAAAGATGACGGTTTACCGCTTGGTCCACTCCGGAGATCTTCCTGCCGTACGATTCGGTCGCTCCTACCGGGTTCCCGAGAACGCTGTCCACGAGTACGTGCAGCAGGCCATCGAGCAGCAGCGCAGGGAAGCCTAAATTCATGATTAACTCCTTGGACACTGTAAGATGTTCAAGAAGATTTTGTGAAACTTTCACCTACCGTAAGGATGACCTATGGGTTCAGTAGTTAAGAAACGCCGCAAGCGGATGTCCAAGAAGAAGCACCGCAAGCTGCTTCGCAAGACGCGCCACCAGCGCCGCAACAAAAAATAAATGCGTGATCAGGTGGGTCCCACAATCGTGGGGTACCCACCTTTTTGCATTTAAAGCGCGTATTGTTGAGAGCTATGTCAATGACTTCTCCCGTTGTCCTGTTGAGCAAAGAAGGCTGCCACCTCTGTGCCGAGGCGGCCGAAGAGCTGGCACCGGTCTGTGCCGAGTTCGGTCTGGAACTCGCCGTTGAGCAGCTGGCGGATCACCCTGACCTGGTCGAACAGTACTGGCAGATGCTGCCGGTGCTGCTGGTCGACGGGGTGCAGCGGGACTTCTTGAAGATTTCCCCGAACCGGTTGCGCCAATTGCTTGGCGCACGCCAGCGGGCCTGACCTGCTAGGTGCCAGCCGTGAGCCGAGCCAAACTCTCCAGCGCCACCATTTCACGCCTGCCGATCTATCTGCGGGCGCTCAACGCCGCGGCGGAAGAGGGGCAAACCCATGTCTCCTCCTCTTGGTTGGCGCAGGCCACCGGAGTCAACTCGGATGTGCTGCGTCGGGACCTGTCGGCGCTCGGCTCGATGGGCACCCGCGGTGTGGGCTACCAGATCGACACCGTCAAGGCTGCCCTCGAGAAGGCTCTGGGGTTGGACACGGTTCACTCGGTGGTGATCGTCGGGGCCGGCCACCTAGGCCAGGCGATCGCCGGGTACCGGGGTTTCAGTCCGCGTGGTTACCGGATCGCCGCCATCATTGACGCCGACCCGCAGTTGTGGGGCACAAAAGTGGCAGGCCTCCGGGTCCAAGCCCCGGAAGACCTGCCAGACATTGTGGAGCAGCACGGGATCGGGTTCGCGATCCTCGCGGTGCCGGCACACGCGGCTCAGGCAGCCGTGGATCAGGTATGCGCCACCCAGATCCGGGGGATTCTTAACTTCGCCCCGGTGGAATTACACGTTCCGGAAGGCGTGCAGGTGCGCGGGATCGACCTCGCGCACGAACTGCAGATCCTTACCTACCTGTCCACTGGCCAAATTTAGCCTGCGCCCGCGCACGCGAGGCGGCGTTGTTGTAGTCGGTGGCCTCCCGTGACCACGCGAAGATGGTGGCGACCAAGCCCAGCGCCCACCAAATGATGTCGGGGAACGAGAGCAGGGACAGGACGGTCAAGACCGCGCAGACGGTAGCCACGATGCGACCGCCTTTGAAACCGCGCTTGATCAGCAGCGCAACCACGATGAACAGGGCCAAGCCGATGAGCGCCAGAATGATGTTGCCGATCACCTGTTGCTGACGCATCTGGCTCACATCGAGCGGCAGCCCGGCCGCCAACGCGTCGCCGAACATCTCCTTCATCACGTCGATGGCCTCTTGGATCTGGTCGTCGAGCTGGCCGGTGGCAGTCAGGAAGATCATCCACGCATTAGCCAGCGCGTAGGCGACGGCGGCGCCCACCATGATCTGGAAGGCGAGCTGGACTTTCCGGGGGATGGGCACCCCGGGGCCGACGCCTTGCTGAGCGGGCGGGGTGTGCGGCGCACCGTATTGCTGGGCGGGCACGCCGTAGGTCGGCTGTGGCGGTTGCTGCGAAGAAGTCTCGCCGTACTCGGGCAAACGCTGCCCGTAACGTGGTTGCCCTGATTCTGGTTGTTGGCCGTAATGCTGCGGGTTTTCGCTCATGGGACTAAGTCTAGCCGCTGGTGGCTGTGGCAGACTGGAGACCATGACCTCAATTACCGTTCATTTGTTGCGCCACGGCGAAGTCCACAACCCAGACCGAGTGCTCTATGGCCGCTTGGACGGATTCGGGCTTTCCGCGCTCGGACAACAGATGGCCGAACGGATCGCGGAATACTTCTTGGAACGTCAACAGATCACCGGCCGGTTGCCGGTGTACTTGGGTTCCTCGCCGCTGCAGCGGGCCCAAGAGACCGCGGCTCCCTTGGCGGAGGCCCTCAACCAGGAAGTGCACATCGATGATCGATTGTTGGAGGCGGAGAACAGTTTCGAGGGTCTCAGCAACGTCAAGACGCAGCTGAAGAACCCGCGTTACTGGCCGTTGCTGCGCAACCCACTGAAACCGAGCTGGGGTGAACCCTACCGGGCCCAGGTCGCCAGAATGGTGGCGGGCATCCACGAGGCGCACGCGCACGCCTACGCGCTCGGCGGGGACGGCGCAGAAGCGGTGCTGGTGTCGCACCAGCTGCCGATTTGGGTGACCCGGTTGGCGGCCATCGGCGCACCGCTGTGGCACGACCCGCGGCAGCGCGAGTGCACCCTGACCTCCTTGACGAGCTTCAACTTCGAGTCCGGGATCCTGACCGGGGTGGATTACTCTGAGCCGAACCAAGATTTGCTCGCGGATGCGGCAAACCTGCCGGGCGCCTAGTCGCCCGCCACGTGGTCCGCTTCACATGCTGAGAAAAGGCTGTGATTACTCTGGGCTTCCGCGCCGAATCATTTCATTTCGGATTGGCTAGACTAGTATTTGTTCAAAAGCCCCTGTCTAGAAGATTTTGGTAGGCATGCGTTCCAACTCTTCCTCTGCGCCACTGAATCGACGTGGCTTTCTTGCCGTAGCCGCTGCAGGATCAATGGCGTTCCTCGCCGCGTGCACCGAAAAGTCGGACCTCGCGAAACAGGCCGAACAAGGTGGCAGCAAGAACTACATCGCAGGGGACGGCTCGGTGGAGGAATACGCTCCCGAGAACCGCAAGGAGCCGGTCGAGTTCACCAGCGAACTCTTTGACGGCACCACGGTCACCCAGGCCGATGTCATCGGCTCGGTCACGGTCCTTAACTTCTGGTACGCAGCCTGCGCTCCGTGCCGCATCGAGGCCCCGCATCTGGCCGAGTTGCATCAGGACTACAAGGGTAAGGGCGTGAAGTTCTACGGCGTGAACGTCCGCGACGCACAGGGCACAGCCGAGGCCTTCGAACGCAACTTCAACATCAAATACCCGTCTTTCGAGGACCGCACCGCCAAGATGTTGCTGGCGATGACCGACTACGTGCCGCCGCAGGCCGTGCCGACAACCCTCGTGCTCGATAAGGAGGGCCGTGTTTCCGCACGGATCCTCGGGGTGGTTGAGAAAAGCACGCTGAAGGCTTTGATCGAGTCGGTACTGTAGCCGAGCCCGTGAATAACCCGTTCGCAGAAATCATCGTTGACGGCTCGCTCTTGTTGGCGGCGCCGGTAGCCGTGCTGGCCGGGCTGGTATCTTTTCTCTCACCCTGCGTGCTGCCCCTGGTGCCCGGCTACCTCGGCTACGTCACGGGACTGACCGGAGCAGACCTGCAACAGCACAAGCGTGGGCGCATGTTCGCCGGTATCGGGCTGTTTGTGCTGGGCTTCACGATGGTGTTCGTGCTGGTGGGTGTCGTCTTTTCTCAGCTGAGCATTTGGCTGCGCGTCGAAGGCGATTGGGTGACTCGCGCGCTGGGCGCCGTGGTGATCCTGATGGGCATCGTTTTCATGGGCGGCTTCAGCAAGCTGCAAAACGACAAGCGGGTCCGTACCAAGGCCCCCGCCGGGCTCTGGGGCGCACCGGTGCTCGGAATGACCTTCGGGTTGGGCTGGGCACCCTGTATTGGGCCGACGCTCGCCGCGGTGTTGGCGATGAGCACCGCTGGCGGTGCCAACATGGGCAAGGGCGTCTTTCTGACCCTGATGTACTGTTTGGGCCTTGGTCTGCCCTTTGTGCTGATCAGCCTCGGTCTGCGCCGGGGCATGGGCGCAATGAAGTTCTTCCGTGAACACCGGGTAGCAGTGATGCGCTTCGGCGGCATGCTGCTGGTGGTCTTGGGCATATTGATGGTCTCCGGCCTGTGGGGTCACTGGGTGACCATCCTGCAAGACTGGTTCACCAACGAGGTAAGGTTGCCGATCTAGTGACAACGAATACGCGCAAGAAGACCGAAATCGATCCTCGCGCCGACGTGAAACCACCGGCGCTAGGCTTTGTCGGCATGCTCCGATGGGCGTGGGCTCAGCTGGTGAACATGCGCACCGCGATCATGCTGCTGCTGCTCCTAGCGGTCGCTGCGGTCCCAGGATCGCTGTTTCCGCAGCGCCCTGCCGACCCGGACGGTGTGGCGAAGTACCTCGAGGACCACCCGACCGCAGGCCCAATCCTCGACTTCTTGCAGCTCTTCGATGTCTACTCATCGGTGTGGTTCTCGGCGATCTACCTGCTGCTGTTCGTCTCGCTGATCGGTTGCATCTGGCCGCGGACCATCAAACACTACAAGGTGATGCGGTCTGAGCCGGTGCGCACCCCTCGGTTCCTGCACCGGTTGCCGGTCTCTGGCGCGTTCACCTACCCCGGAGGCTCCGACCCGGAGGCGACCGCGCAGAAGCTCGCCGAAGCGTTGCGCAAGCGCAGCTACCGGGCCATCGTCCGCGAAGAGGACGGCGCCTACACGGTTTCCGCGGAGCGCGGCTATCTGCGTGAAGTCGGCAACCTGTTATTCCACGTGTCGCTGGTCGGTGTGCTGATCTCCGTCGGCATCGGCGGGCTCTTCGGCTACAACGGTCAGCGCATTATCACCCAAGGCGAATCGTGGGCTAACGCCCTTGTCAGCTACGACAATTTCTACCCGGGCTCGGCGTTCACCGAGAACGCCTTGACGCCGTACCGGATGCGCCTAGACGATTTCGAGGCCGTCTTTGACCGGCAAGCCACCTCCAACTTTGGCATGCCGTTGGACTTCACCGCCTATCTGACAACCCAGCAGGGACCCGACGCGCCGGAGAAGAAAGAGACGCTCAAGGTCAACTCACCCCTGACCGTAGGCGCCACGAGCGTGTACCTGGTTGGTAACGGGTATGCCCCGGATCTGGTGGTTCGTGACGGCAACGGCGACATCGCCATGGAGGGCACCGTCATCGCCCGCCCGAACGACTCGGTCTACACCTCGATCGTGGTCATCAAAGCCCCGGACGCTCGGCCGGAACAGCTCGGTTTCGTGGGTTTCTTGCTCCCGACTTCCGTCATGGGCGAGGACAAAGTGGCCTATTCAGCGGACCCGGAACTGCTCAACCCAGAACTGAACCTGAACTCTTACTACGGCGATTTGGGCCTAGATGAGGGCGTGCCTGGCAACGTGTACGTGCTGGACACCGATGAGCTGACTGAGCTGAACTCGCGAACCTCGGAGCATGGCGGCATCGTGCTGAAACCGGGGGAGAGCTACCAGTTGCCTGAAGGCAAGGGCTCGATCGAATTCAAAGGCATCAAGCGCTATATCGCGATCGATATTCACTACGATCCTGGAAAGTACGGGGCGCTCATCTTCTCCGTACTGGCCATGGTTTCCTTGGCAGGATCGCTCTTTATTCGTCGCCGACGGGCTTTCTTCAGAGTCCCGATCGGAGATAATGGAACACGAGCAGAATACGGGTTCCTGGCCCGCGGTGAAGATTTCGGTTTGGCTGAAGAAGCCGACGCAGTTCTCAAACAAGCAGAAAAAACGCTCGGTTCCCCGTTGGAACTGGACCAAGAAGAGGATAAGTAATGGCTCCCATTAACGTGGAACTGGCTGAACTCAGTGACTTGTTCATGCTGTTGGCTGCCTTCGTGTACACGGTGGCTTTCATCGTGTTCGCGTGGGACATGGCCCAATCATCCAAGACCATCCGCGCGGTGGAAGCTGAGCTGGCTAAGAAGAATGCGAAGGCGGCAAAGTCCAAACAGCTGGTCGGGGCTGGCGCTCCGGCCGCCGACACTTCCGTCACGGTGGCCGAAGCTGATGATCTGGTGGACGACGACCTGAACTACGTGGGCAACAAACGCCCAATCGCCAACGTCGCGGTGGCGCTCACCATCTTTGCCGCCGCGTTGCACACTTTCGCCGTGGTTGCACGCAGCGTAGCAGCGTCACGCGTCCCATGGGGCAACATGTACGAGTTCGCCACCACCGGTGCCTTGCTCATCGCGCTTGTCTACTTGGCGCTGTTGATCAAGAAGGACTTGCGTTTCCTCGGCACCGTGGTGGTTGGCCTGATCGTGCTGGCCATGAACGGAGCCACGATCGGCTTCCCGACTCCGGTTGCGCACTTGCAGCCGGCTCTGCAGTCCTACTGGCTGATCATCCACGTGTCCGTGGCAGTGCTCTCCACAGCACTGTTCACGTTGACCTTCGCCATGAGTGTGCTGCAGCTGCTACAGACCAACGCGACCAAGCGGGAGGCCGAAGGCAAGACTAAATGGTCGTTCCTGCGCATGGTGCCGTCGGCGACAGCGCTGGAGAACTGGTCTTATCGCATCAACGCAGTGTCCTTCGCCATGTGGACCTTCACCCTGGTGGCCGGTGCCATCTGGGCAGAAGCTGCTTGGGGCCGGTACTGGAACTGGGACACCAAGGAAGTCTGGACCTTCGTCATTTGGGTCATCTACGCCGGGTACCTGCACGCACGGGCAACCCGCGGCTGGACCGGCACCCGTGCCGCATGGCTGTCCATCATTGGCTACGCCGCCGTGATCTTCAACTTCGCGGTCGTCAACGTGTTCTTCCCAGGCCTGCACTCCTACGCGGGTGTCCCGGGATCCTAGACTCTGTCAGAAAAACAGTGAAATAACCGCCGAAGGCAACCGCCTTGCGGCGGTTATTTTTTTGGAGCCTGTATTCGCCGATCGATTGGTCAGGTTATGAGGGGGCAAGCTGCCCATAGAAAGCGCGATTCAGTGATCGGCACAGTAGACTTCACCCCTGTCGCAATCATGGTCCGGACATCCCCGGGCGATGCTCTGTCTGGAAGGAGATGATTGCTCTCCAAATGGCTTAAGCTCAATTCGGATTCGTTCCTGAGTGAGTGGCCGCCACTGCTGTGGTAGCAAGCACCGTACGAGCCAGCAGCCCCGACACACGTTCACAGTGGAGTGCAATTGACTTGTGGAAGTGGCACTTAGCAAATGCAGCTGGCTTGCTGTTGTTTGGTGCGGCAGGCAACGCCATACAGAATGGTGCGGCACTTGAGTCACGGAGGGAGCGACGAGCGCCTTTGAAACGGCATCTGTATCGACGGCACCCAGTT
>CAYZBX010000098.1:0-7579 GCA_964476735.1 uncultured Micrococcaceae bacterium | reverse complement strand
ACCCCGCGCCGTTGAACAACTGGCTGATGGAACAGCTCATCATGATTGACTCCATGAAGCGCGCCTCCGCCAAACGGATCACCGTAGTCTCCCCGTTCTACCCGTACGCGCGGCAGGACAAGAAGGGCCGCGGCCGCGAACCGATCTCCGCCCGGCTTGTCGCAGACCTGTATAAGACGGCCGGCGCGGATCGAATCATGAGCGTGGACCTGCACACCGCGCAGATCCAGGGCTTCTTTGACGGCCCGGTCGATCACCTGTTCGCCGTGCCACTGCTGGCCGACTACATCCGCACCGAAGTCGCCGATGAAGAAATCACCGTCGTCTCCCCGGACACCGGGCGTGTCCGGGTGGCCGAGCAGTGGGCCGAACGTCTCGGCGGCGCACCGCTGGCCTTCGTGCACAAGTCACGCGACCTCACCATGCCGAATCAAGCCGTGTCCAAGCAGGTCGTCGGCCAAGTCGAGGGCCGCACCTGTGTGCTGATCGACGACATGATCGATACCGGCGGCACCATCGCCGGCGCGGTCCGGGTGTTGAAGGACGCCGGCGCCAAGGACGTCATCATCGCGGCCACGCACGCGGTCTTCTCCGACCCTGCGGCCCAGCGCTTGGCCGAGTGCGGCGCACGCGAAGTCGTTGTCACCAACACCCTGCCGATCCCGGAGGAGAAGCGCTTCGAGCAGCTGACTGTGCTGTCCATCGCGCCGATCATCGCCCGCGCGATCAAGGAAGTCTTCGAGGACGGCTCCGTCACCAGCCTTTTCGACGGTCATGCCTAAGCCCTGACCACGACGCGTCCGGCCGGATCTTCCCACTCACGGGGGATCCGGCCTTTGCGTACCCCTAGCCTTGTCGAAAGAATCAACGATTTGACCACCGAACCCGCCGCCCAGCAAGCACCCACCGAGTCGGCCTGCGGCTGCGCCGAGCCGGCACAGCCAGAGGCCATTGTCGCTTGGTATCGGGATCCCGGCATGCTGCTGCCGCTGGCCTCCGGGGCGCTCCTGCTGGCCGGATTCGGCGTCGAGCTGGTCGGACTGGGTGGCATCGCGACGATGCTTTTCTGGGGCGCGCTGCTTGCCGGCGGTTACACCTTCGTGCCCGGTGCGCTGCGCCGACTCTTTCGCGACCGCAAGCTAGGAATCGGTTTGCTGATGACCATCAGCGCCGTCGGCGCCGTCATCCTAGGCTTCCTCGAAGAAGCCGCCGCGTTGGCCTTCCTGTATTCGATCGCGGAGGCCCTAGAAGACCGGGCCATGGGGCAGGCCCGCGCAGGACTACGATCCCTGCTAGAACTTGTGCCCGCCCAAGCCACTGTGCTGCGGGCCGGTCAGCAGCTTGTGGTCAACGCGGAATCGATCGGCATCGGTCAGCACATCTTGGTCAAGCCGGGCGAGCGCGTTCCCACCGACGGTATCGTCAGGCGGGGCCAAAGTAGCCTAGACACCTCCGCCATTACCGGCGAATCTATTCCGCGGTACGTTCGCCCGGAGGAGCAGGTCACAGCGGGTGCCATCAACATCGACGCCGCACTGGTCATCCAGGCCACCGCGTCCGGTGCCGAGAACTCGCTCACCACCTTGGTGCAGTTGGTGGAACAGGCCCAAGCCCAGCGTGGGCGGCGAGCCCGCCTCGCGGACCGGATCGCGGCACCCCTCGTGCCGGGGGTCATCATTCTCGCGCTCGCGGTCGGGATTGTGGGATCGCTGTTGGGCGATCCGGAAACCTGGGTGACCCGGGCCCTGGTCGTCCTCGTGGCAGCCTCTCCCTGCGCCCTAGCCATTGGGGTCCCGGTCACCGTGGTCTCTGCCGTCGGTGCGGCTAGCAGATTCGGGGTCATCATCAAGTCCGGAGCAGCCTTCGAACGACTCGGCGGGATCCGTCACGTCGCGGTGGACAAGACCGGCACGCTCACCAAGAACCAACCCAGCGTTGTGACCGTGATCCCGGCCCCCGGAAACACCCCCGAGGAGGTACTGGCCGTGGCCTCCGCTGTGGAACAGCACAGCACTCATCCGCTGGCACAGGCGATCGTGACGGCAAGTCCGCAGCCGACAGCGGCAACAGGCGTCAGAGAATACCCGGGACGAGGCCTCGAAGCCGCCCTGGGCGGATCACTCGTACAGGTCGGCAATCCCCGCTGGCTAGCGTCCACAGAACTGGCCGGCGAGCGTGAACGATTGGAACGCGCCGGCATCACGGCGGTAGTGGTCCACCGAGACGGCGCGCTGCTCGGGCTCATCGGCGTTCGCGACGAACTGCGCGTCGAGGCCGCCGACTTCGTGGCCGAGCTACAGGCCATGGGCATCGAGGTGTCCATGCTCACCGGCGACAACGTCCACACCGCCGCGGCGCTTGCCCAACAGGCCGGTATCAGGGAGGTCCACGCCGCGCTCACCCCTGCAGCGAAGGCCCGCATCGTCCAAGATCGTCAGGCCGGACGCAGCACCGCCATGATCGGGGACGGAATCAACGATGCGCCCGCGCTGGCGGCCGCAGATGTGGGGATCGCCATGGGGGTGCCTGGCTCGGACGCGGCGATTGAGACGGCGGACGTCGCCTTCACCGGCAGCGACCTTCGGCTGATCCCGAAGGCCCTTGCCCACGCCCGTCGCGGCCGCCGAATCATCAACCAGAACCTGACGTTGGCCATCCTGATCATCGTCGTGTTGCTTCCGCTAGCGGTGAGCGGGGTCCTTGGACTTGCGGCGGTTGTCCTCGTACATGAACTCGCAGAGGTGGCGATCATCCTCAACGGACTGCGGGCGGCCCGCCGCTGATACGGCGTTTGCCCACAGCGACCCGGGCGCGGAGCCGAGCACGGCTAAAATGTCCGCGCCGACGGCTAGGATGGGAACCATCAGCGGAAGCGGGGGAAGACCATGTTGGAATCCGAGGTCAGTTACACCTCATTTCGGGACCAAGGCGCGTCCCTGTTGGCCCTGTACAACTCCCTGTTCCAACAATCCACCACGCTCGAGGACAAGAGCTTCTGGCAGCGGCTGATTCGCCGTACGCAGCAAGAACTCGATGACGTCGCCCATCACGACCTGCAGCGGCAAACCGCGCTGGTCAACCATTGGCAGCCGTTGGAAGAGCAGCTCACGCAACTGCGTTCCATGTTCTGAAACGGGCCCGGAGCCTCGTTTTGGCGCAGCCGGTTGGATCGACTAAACTTGGATCGATTGCCCAGGCGAGGGAAGAGGGTGTGCCCCTTCCGTTATCGACGAGGCTAAGAGAACTTTTTCGCCCTGCTGGGCGGATCGCTCTTATGTTGCTTGTCTACTCGTTCGGGATCGACAAGAAAGCATAAGAGCTTTTTTGTTGCCTGATCATTTACCTCAACAAGGAGAAACCATGTCTAGCGACAAGATCCTGCTGCCAGCAGAAAAGCGTACCGACTCCGGCAAGGGCTCGGCCCGCCGCGCCCGCCGCGCCGGCAAGGTCCCAGCCGTCATCTACGGTCACGGCACCGAACCGCAGCACCTGCTGCTGCCAGCCCACGACACCTTCCTCGCCGTTCGCAACCCGAACGCGCTGCTCACCCTCGACATCGAAGGTGAAGAGCAGATGGTGCTGCCGAAGGAAATCCAGCGCGACGTCATCCGCGAAGACCTGCTGCACCTGGACCTGCTGATCGTTCGCCGCGGTGAAAAGGTCATCGTTGACGTACCGGTCAACGTCGAAGGCGAAGCCGCCCCGAACACCGTGTTCAACCTGGAAGAAGTCACCGTCTCCGTGGAAGCCGAGGCGACCAACCTCCCAGACGGCGTCACCATCAACATCGAGGGCCGAGCGGCCGGCGACCACGTCTTCGCCAAGGACATCATCACCGAAGAAGGCATCACCGTTCAGCTGGAAGACGACTACGTCATCGCGACCATCTCCGAGCCAGTTGAAGCCGACCTCGGCGGAACTGAAGACGACGAGGCTGCTGAGGGCGTCGAGGCCGCAGCACCAGCCGCTGAAGCTGCCGACGAAGAGTAAACCACTCCTTGTCAACTGATACGTATCTCGTAGTCGGGCTCGGTAACCCCGGGCCCGACTACGCGCGTACTCGGCACAACATCGGTCAGATGATCGTGGACGAGCTCGCCGACCGCCACTCCGGCACCTTCACGGTGCACAAGTCCAAGTGCGTGCAGGCCACGGTGCGCCTCGGCTTCGGCGGCCCCAAGATGGTGCTGGCCAAGACCATGGGCTACATGAACGTTTCCGGCACCCCGGTGGCGTCGTTGATGAAGTTCCTGTCGCTGGGGCCGGAACAGCTGATCGTGGTCCACGACGAAGTCGACATCGCCTTCGACGCCATCAAACTCAAGCGCGGCGGCTCCGAGGGCGGACACAACGGCCTGAAGGACATCACCCGCGCCCTCGGCACCCGCGACTATCTACGACTGCGGGCCGGAGTGGGCAGACCACCCGGACGCATGGACACCGCCAAGTACGTGCTGCAGCCGTTCAACGCCGCCGAGCGTGAGCTGCTCCCACTGCACTTGGACCGCTGCGCCGACGCGGTAGAAGCGCTCATCACCAACGGTCTCACCGCCGCGCAGAACGCCTTCCACTAGCGGCCGGCGCGGTCAGCTTCCGGCGGCCGCGTCGACCTGCTCGAAGGCCTGCTCCATCAACGACGGCAGCGCCGATTCCACGCCGCTTGCCACCTTGTTCCCCACAAACGGGATCGTGCAATGGACCATGCCCTGGCCGGATGCCTCGGCACCCCCGTCCCGATCCAGCAGCGTCAGCTGCATCTTCACGTCAGCGGGCACCTTCGCAGGCTTCAACTGCACCTCGGCCTCATCGCCGGTGAACTGGACCCGCAACGTCACCGGCAGCGGGTTCGGCAGGAAGCGTTGAACCGCCTCAGGAAAATTCGTGGTCGGCACTAACAGGGTAGTGTGGATCTTTGGGTTATGAGCGTTTCCTGCAGTCGAGAAACTCTGGACCGAACCACCAAACTTCTCCGCCATGGCCGAGATGAACTTCTCATCGCAGATCGTCCGTTTAACGGCGGCGGCATCATGTTTGAGTGCGGTGTGGAATTGGAAGCTCATCAACGGCCTTTCTGCAGGGTCTGTCCAAGAATATAGCCTTAACCTGACAAAAACGATGAAAGGGAACCGGTGTCACTGAACGGGATCACCAGCGTACTCGACCGCGTCCAAGGCTTCCGCACCTTGGCCACAGCCTCGGCGCGCCCGGGACCCGAACGCACCGACGAGCTGCTGATCACCGGCCCATCCGGGATGCG
The DNA here is from genome assembly GCA_964476735.1 of uncultured Micrococcaceae bacterium. GTDB lineage: Bacteria > Actinomycetota > Actinomycetes > Actinomycetales > Micrococcaceae > Micrococcoides. The sequence goes on along the minus strand of CAYZBX010000098.1, from coordinate 2,322 downwards.
CTCGGCGGCCCTGGCCAAGATCGCCTCCGGGCTCATCGGTAACGCCATCCTCCTAGTCACCACGGCGACCGGCCGAGAGGCCGAAGACGTAGCCGGGGAACTGACGAACTTCCTCCCTGCCCAACAGGTGGCCATCTTCCCGGCTTGGGAGACCCTGCCACACGAACGCCTCTCGCCCCGCTCCGACACGGTCGGACAGCGGCTGAAGGTGCTGCGCCGGCTGGCCCACCCGGAGCAGACCCCCGAGGGCGCCCTGAAGATCGTGGTGGCGCCGATCCGTTCCCTGCTGCAACCACTGGTGAAGGGCCTCGGCGAGCTGAAGCCCGTGGAGTTACGGGTCGGCGAAGAGCACGATTTTGACGGCGTCTTGAAGGCGCTGGCCGACGCCGCCTACGCCCGGGTGGACATGGTCGCCAAACGCGGCGAGTTTGCCGTGCGCGGCGGCATGATCGACGTGTTCCCGCCGACCGAGTCACATCCCATCCGCGTGGAATTCTTCGGCGACGAAGTCGATCAGATGCGCTACTTCTCCATCGCCGATCAACGCACCCTCGTGTCGCTTAACTCGGTCGACGGGGCGGACGCGCACCCCGAGGCGCTGTACGCGCCGCCCTGCCGAGAAATGCTCATCACCCCCTCCGTGCAATCCCGCGCCGCCAAGCTCAAGGACGAGCTGCCCGGCGCCGCCGACATGCTGGAAAAGATCGCCGGCGGCATCGCCGTGGAAGGCATGGAATCGCTGGCACCCATGCTGGTCGACGGGATGGAACCGCTGAGTTCCGTGCTGCCGGAAAACTCGCTGGTGCTCTGCTACGAACCGGAGCGGGTCCGGCACCGAGCCCACGACTTGGTCGAGACCAACGAGGAGTTCCTGCACGCTGCCTGGGAATCCGCCGCCTTCGCCGGCGCCACCGCACCGTTGGACGCCTCCGGGGTCGCCACCATCCCCGGCGGACTCGGCGCCGGCAGCTTCGCCACCCTGGCCGAGCTGCGGGCCCAAGTGCTGGAGGCCAACCAGTCCTGGTGGCAATACGGCATCATGGGGATGGACACCGAGCTGGACCCGGAACTGCCGGAAGCCAACTCGATCACCCTGCCCGGCCGGGAACCGAAGGCCTTCGGCGGTCACCTCGAACGCCTCTGCGCGCACGTGCGGGACCGAGCCGCGGAGAACTGGCAAATCGTGGTGGTGACGGAAGGACCCGGCTCCGCCCAGCGCTTGGCAGACTTGTTCATCGAAGAGGGCATCTCCGTGCACCGGGTGGAGCAACTCGATGAGGAGCCCCCGGCGGGAGTCGTCACCCTGACCACGGCGGTCACCGGCCACGGTTTCGCCTCGGACGAGCTGAAGTTCGGGCTGCTCTCCGAAGCCGACGTACTGGGCAGGTCGCTCGCCTCCGCGCAACGTTCCGGAAAGTCCCTAGCCCGGAAGCGGCGCAACGCGGTGGACCCGCTAAGCCTCAAGGAAGGCGACTTCGTGGTGCACGAGCAGCACGGGATCGCCAAGTTCGTGGAACTGCAGAAGCGCCGCACCGGTGGCGTCAAGGACCCGGACACCTACCGGGAGTACCTCGTGCTGGAGTACGCGCCGGCCAAACGCGGCGCCCCCGGGGACCGGTTGTTTGTCCCCACGGACCAACTGGACCAGGTAACCCTGTACGTGGGCGGGGACGCCCCCACGCTGTCCAAAATGGGCGGCTCCGATTGGGCCAGTACCAAGTCCAAGGCCAAACGCGCCGTCAAGGAGATCGCCGGGGAACTCATCCGCCTGTACTCGGCACGGATGGCCTCCCGCGGTCACGCCTTCGCCCCGGACACCCCGTGGCAGCGCGAACTGGAGGAAGCCTTCCCGTTCATCGAAACCCCGGACCAGCTCACCACCATCCATGAAGTCAAAGCGGACATGGAGAAGGAAATCCCGATGGACCGGCTCATCTCCGGCGACGTCGGTTTCGGCAAGACCGAGGTGGCGGTGCGGGCCGCCTTCAAAGCGGTGCAGGACGGCAAACAGGTCGCCATGCTGGTGCCCACCACGCTGCTGGCCAAACAGCACTTCGAGACCTTCACCGAGCGCTTCTCCGGCTTCCCCGTGCGGGTACGCTCGCTCTCGCGTTTCCAGACCGCCAAGGAGACCAAGGAGATCCTGGCGGATCTGCGCGATGGCCGGGTGGACGTGATCATCGGCACGCACCGGCTGCTCGGCAAGGAGGTCCAGTTCAAGGATCTCGGACTGGTCATCATCGACGAGGAGCAGCGCTTCGGCGTCGAGCACAAGGAGGCGCTGAAGAAGCTGCGCACCAACGTCGACGTGCTGGCCATGTC
>CAYZBX010000097.1:0-7584 GCA_964476735.1 uncultured Micrococcaceae bacterium | reverse complement strand
TGAAGGAGACCTTCAGGACCGGGGAGTAGATGGAATCCACGAAGATGCGACCGATCTCGGCGTCGGCAGACTTGTTCTGGGTAGCCGACACGTAGCCGCGCCCGCGCTCGATGGTCAACTCCATGTCGAAGTTGCCCTTCTCGTTCAGGGTGGCGATGTGCAGGTCCGGGTTGTGGAATTCCACACCAGCTGGTGGGGTGATGTCCGCGGCGGTGACCACGCCTGCGCCTTGTTTGCGCAGGTAGGCAACCACTGGTTCATCGTGCTCAGAGGAAACCGAGAGTTTCTTGATGTTCAGGATCAGCTCAGTGACGTCCTCTTTGACTCCTTCCACGGTGCTGAACTCGTGCAGCACGCCATCGAGGCGGACGCTGGTGACAGCGGCACCGGGGATGGAGGAGAGCAGGGTACGGCGAAGCGAGTTTCCAAGGGTGTAGCCGAATCCGGGCTCCAGCGGTTCGATGACGAAACGGGAGCGGTTCTCGGAGACGACTTCTTCGGTCAGCGTGGGGCGCTGTGCAATAAGCACTTATATTTCCTTTCAGAAGCATCCGCTATATGACGCAACACAGGTTGTGGAAACGGTTCGGCCCCAGCGGGGCGAACCAGTATGTGTCCGGTCCCCGTCCCGTTCGGGAGGTGAGGACCGGACTGCTTGCCGAAGTTAGACGCGACGACGCTTCGGCGGGCGGCAGCCGTTGTGGGCGCTCGGGGTGACGTCCTGGATGGAGCCGACCTCAAGGCCTGCGGCCTGCAGGGAACGGATCGCGGTTTCGCGACCGGAGCCTGGGCCCTTGACGAACACGTCGACCTTGCGCAGGCCGTGTTCCTGAGCGCGCTTGGCAGCTGCCTCAGCGGCGACCTGAGCGGCGAACGGGGTGGACTTGCGGGAACCCTTGAAACCGGATTCGCCGGCAGAGGCCCAAGAGATCACAGCACCGGTCGGATCCGTGATGGACACGATGGTGTTGTTGAAGGTGCTCTTGATGTGGGCTTGACCCACGGATACATTCTTTTTGGCGCGACGCGGTTTGCGTACTGCAGTAGCCCGTGACTTAGGGGGCATGAATTTCTCCTACTGGTTACAGCTAATTCTTGTTCGGGTGAAGAAGGAAGAAGGGTTTACTTCTTCTTACCGGCGACGGTCTTCTTCGGGCCCTTGCGGGTACGAGCGTTAGTCTTGGTGCGCTGACCGTGGACGGGCAGCCCGCGGCGGTGGCGCAGGCCCTGGTAGCTACCAATTTCAACCTTGCGGCGGATGTCTGCTGCGACCTCACGGCGCAAGTCACCCTCGACCTTGAAGTTGCCTTCAATGTAGTCGCGAAGCTGAACCAATTCGGCATCGGAGAGATCTTTCACGCGGGTGTTCGGGTTGATCCCGGTCTCCGCCAAAGTCTGCTCTGCACGGGTCTTGCCCACGCCGTAGATGTATGTAAGGGCAATGATGACGCGCTTGTCACGCGGGATGTCAACGCCTGCTAGACGTGCCATAAAGGCAGTCCTCCTCTTTCGTAAATTTGTGAAGGTATGGAGCAGCACATTCCATGGTCGATTTCTAGACCACCGTAGTGGGAGTTACGTACGGTTATTGGCTAGAACCTTGGTCTCCGGCCTTCTCAAAACCCGGAGGTATGGTGCCCGTTGCCGGGCCCTGCGCTGCCGATTATTTAGTTACTACGCGTGGGGCTAGACCACTAAAGTCTGTTGTTAGCCCTGACGCTGTTTGTGGCGTGGGTTGCTGCAAATCACCATGACACGGCTGTGGCGACGAATCACACGGCAGTTGTCACAGATTGGCTTCACGCTAGGCTGAACCTTCATGGCTCTCCTTCGCAGTGTTTGTGTGTGTTATTTGTAGCGGTAGACGATACGACCACGATTCAGGTCGTACGGGCTCAGCTCAATCACTACGCGATCCTCGGGGAGGATGCGGATGTAGTGTTGACGCATTTTTCCGGAAATAGTTGCCAGCACGATGTGGTCGTTCTGCAGCTTCACACGAAACATTGCGTTCGGCAATGCCTCGGTGACGGTGCCTTCCACCTCGATGACGCCTTCCTTCTTAGCCATATCCTCCACTCACATAATGTTGTTGCCGCTTCTTGACATGCGTGGTCCTTGGCTAAGGCACACACATGCTGATGCATTTGATCAAAAACGGCGTTGGGATTTGGGGTGCACAGAGCACAACCAACAATCCAGTCTACGCTGTTGCGGCAAGGATGTTAAATCGAGATGGGTGTGGGCTTGATCCCAAAGGGCGCCAGACCGGCTTTTCCGCCATCGGGTGCGGTCATTACCCAGATACCGTCCTTGTGCACGGCGACGGCGTGCTCCCACTGGCAGGTGTTGGAGCCGTCCACCGTCACCACGGTCCAATCGTCCTCGAGCACGGCCGTTTCCTCGCTGCCGCGGGAGGTGATGGGCTCGATGCAGAAGCACATGCCCGGCTTGATCTTGATGGGGCGCGGGTAGCGGGCGCCGTAGTTCAGGACGTCCGGCTCCATGTGCATTTCCGAGCCGATGCCATGGCCCGCGTAGTCGCGCAGGATGCCGATCGGTTCGCCAGGTTCGCTGGTGATGACGTCTTCGATGGCGATGCCGATTTCACCGATGTGGCGGGCGTTGGCAAGGGCTGCGATGCCGGCCCACATGGCTTTCTTGGTCACATCGGAGAGGCGCACGTCTGCCGGGTCCGGGTTGTCCCCCACCAGCACGGTGCGCGCGGAGTCTGCGTGCCAGCCGTTGAGGATGCAACCGCCGTCGATCTTCAACACGTCGCCATCGCGCACGATGACGTCCTTGGACGGGATGCCGTGGACGGCCTCGGCGTTGATGGAGGTGCAGATGGTGGCCGGGAAACCGTGGTAGCCCTTGAAGTTGGAGGTGCAACCGGCCTTGGTGATGATGGACTCGATGATGGCATCGAGCTCTGCTGTGCTGATGCCATCTTCGACCGCCGCGACGGTTTGATCGAGCGCATCAGTCAGGATCAGGCCGGCCTCGGCCATGATCTGCTGCTGCTGCGGGGTCTTGATCTCGATCTTGCGTCCGAACATGTTCGCGGGGTTGTCCTTTGTGTTTGCTAGTTCTTGATGGCGTCGAGGATGCGCTGGGTGATCTCGTCGATGTCACCGGTGCCGTCGACGGTCTTGACGATGCCGCGGCCCTCGTACTGGGAAACCACGGCTTGGGTCTCCTCGTGGTAGAGCTTCAGGCGGTGGCGGATGACCTCTTCGTTATCGTCCTCGCGACCTTCGATCTCGGCGCGCTTAAGCAGCCGGGTGACCAGTTGATCGTCGGGGACGGTCAGCACCAGTACGGTGTCCAGTTCCTGGCCGAGCTCGGTCAGCATGCCGTCGAGGGCCTCGACCTGACCGGCGGTGCGCGGGTAACCGTCCAGCAGGAAGCCGTTCTTGACGTCGTCTTGGCCCAACCGGTCCTTGACCATGTTGTTGGTAACCGAGTCTGGAACGAAGTTGCCGGCGTCGATGTACTTCTTCGCCTCAACACCCAGCGGGGTCATTTCCTTGACGTTGGCACGGAAGATATCCCCGGTGGAGATGGCCACGATGCCGAGGTCGTCCACAATTCGTGCCGCCTGGGTACCTTTACCGGAGCCGGGAGGGCCCATGATGAGCATGCGGGTCATCGCAATAGTCCTTCGTAGTTTCGTTGTTCCATTTGGGCGTTGATTTGCTTGACGGTTTCAAGCCCCACACCAACCATAATCAGGATCGATGTACCGCCGAAGGGGAATTCTTGGTTCGCGTTGATCAGCACGAAGGCGATCAACGGGATCAGCGCGATGAAGCCTAGGTAGAGCGAACCCGGGAAGGTGATGCGGGAGATCACGTAGGACAGGTAACGCTCGGTCGGCTTGCCGGCGCGGATGCCCGGGATGAAGCCACCGTATTGCTTCATGTTGTCCGAGATCTCCTTCGGGTTGAAGGTGATGGAGACGTAGAAGTAGGTGAAGCCGATGACCAGCAGCAGGTAGAAGATCATGTAGACCGGGTGCGCGCCGGTGCCGAAGTACTGGCTCAACCAGACGACCCAGGCGGGCGGTTCGGTTCCGTCCTGCGGGGTGTTGAACTGGATGAGGATGCCCGGCAGCATCAGGATGGAGGAGGCGAAGATCACGGGGATCACGCCGGCCATGTTGACCTTGATCGGCAAGTAGGTCGATGGTGCGGACACCATCTGCCGGCCGACCTGACGCTTGGCGTACTGAACCGGGACGCGACGCTGCGACTGCTCCACGAAGACCACCAGCGCCACCACGGCGATACCCACGACAAGCACCATGGCGAAGGTACGCCAGCCGCTGGTGACCCAGATCTGGCCCATGGCGCCGGGGAAACCGGCAGCGATCGAGACGAAGATCAGCATCGACATGCCGTTGCCGACGCCGCGTTCGGTGATGCGCTCACCCAACCACATGATCAGCACGGAACCGGCGGTCAGCACCACGATGATCAGGATGATGTTGAACAGGCTGCCGTCCGGGATCAGCGGAAGGTTACAGTTCAGCAGTGCGCCGGAACGGGCCAGTGAGGTGATGGTGGTGGCGTTCAGCAACGCCAGAGCGATGGTCATGTAGCGGGTGTACTGCGTCAACGTCGCCTGACCCTCGGCGCCCTGCTTGTGGAGTTCCTCGAAGTGCGGGATGACCACGCGCAGCAGCTGGGCGATGATGGAGGCCGTGATGTAGGGCATGATGCCCAACGCGAAGATCGACACCTGTAGCATCGCGCCACCGGAGAACATGTTCACGAAGGAGTACAGCCCACCGGAGGTGCCGCCTTGAGCAAGACACTGTTGCACGTTGTTGTAATCAACGCCGGGAGCCGGGATGAATGAGCCCAGACGGTAGATGGCGATGATCCCGAGGGTAAACCAGATCTTGTTTCGCAGATCTGGTGTTCTAAGAACCCTTGCGATGGCGCTGAACAAGCGTCCTCCTGGCATGTTGGGATGCGTAAAAAGTCATGGTGGTCCTAAAAAGACCACTTTGCGATCTTACCGCGTGCAAGGAAATATCTGTAACTGCGTGAAGTCCGCCAGACGGATGGTTCCCCGCGTTGGCCCGCACCTTCATTTCTGCCGCACATCCGCGCCGTATGTGTGAAGATAGGTCTTGGGGCTACTTGTTAGAGAAGGCGGGGGACGATGACTGCTGAGACTCGGCAGGACCGGGGCGCTGCGCTGCGACGATTCCTGCGCGGCGACCGTTTCATCGATATCCCCCTGCGCATTGGCATCCTGATTCTCGCGGTCTCCGCCTTGTTGCCGAGCTATTTCGAATCAACCGAACCGGGCTATCTTGGCCTCGTGGCGCTCTCGGTGGCGACGCTGTTGGGCGCGGCGTTTGCGCCCATCCCCTTTGGCTTGGCCGCGTTGCTGGGCTATCTGGTCTTTGCGATCAGCTACGGGGAGTTCCTGAACCCGTTCATCACCTCCGTTGTGGCCAGCCTCGTGGTGTTGTTGACAAAGTTCCGCTGGCGGATCTTCTGGTTGTTTACCGCCTTGCTGTTTACGGCGAACTTCGTGGCTGGCTCGCTGAGCGCCGTCGCCAGCGGCATCGAAAACGCCGCGGTCCTGTTCTTCATCTGGCTCTTGGGCTCCTTGCTGGGGATCTCCGCCGGGGCATTTGAAAGGATGATCCGTCGGGAGATCAGCAAGCGGGAGGAGCTGGCCCGGCACAACGAACGGCAACTCGACCAGCTGCGCCTGCGCGTGGCTTTGGACACGCACGACACGGTCTCGCATGGCTTGGCCGCAGAAGCGGCCATCATGCGGATGTTGGCCGCGGACCCGCAGGCGGATCTGGAGAAAGACTCGCGCTTGACGGAGTTGGCGCTGGTGAACGCGCACACCCAACAGCAGCTGCGGCTGCTGCTGGCGCGGTTGACCGCGGATTCTACGGCAAAGCAGGCGCCGGTGAACATCCGGATGGACTTGCAGCGTGCCGCAGAACTGATCAGGGCAGCAACCGAGGCAGGCGGCTACAACCTGCAAATCGAGATCGAACCGTTGCCCGAAGCGGTCGCCCAACCGTTACAGGACACCGCGCTGTTCGTGCTGAAGGAGCTGGCTACCAACATCGTCAAGCACTCAGCCGTGGCGGAGGACTGTTCCATCCACGTGAGCGCCGATCAGGCCGGTGCCGAGTTGTTGCTGCGCTCCTCCAATCCTGTCACCCATGATCTGACCAAGATCCCACGGAGCCTACAGGCTCGCGTCCGTGCGGCCGGCGGAAGCTGTTCGGTGGAGAATCGGGATGGCCGGTACATCGTGACCGTGCTATTGCCGGCGTACGCGGCGGCCGGGCCCGGCGAGGGGCAACCGGTCGTCAGCTAATGCAGCGAAGAAAGAAAAATACCTCGTTCGAGGGATGTGCTTCGCGCCGGTTTGCACTTAACTAGATGCATGAAGGTTTTATTGACGGCCGCGTTGACGGCTTCACTGAGTCTGACGGGCATCGGTGTCGCACCGCATGCAGCGCTGCCCACTCCCGGGCAAGGACCAATCGCTGGCGCCTCCGGTAGCCATGCCTCTCCTAATGCCGTGATGCACTACTGCATCATCTGGTGGTTCACCAATAAGAAGATGTACCGGAAGTACTGCCTGTGACTTCCGTGCTGCCGACCTCCGTTGAAGACACCGCGCACCAAGCACCCGAGGTGCGCGTGCTCATCGTAGACGACGATCCATGGACGACGAAGGCGCTCAGCCACGCGTTGAGCACGGAGCCGCGCATCCAGGTGTTGGAGCCACTGCACAGCGGCGAGGAGGCCTTCGTCGCCTACGCGAAGCTGCGTCCCGACGTCGTGCTGATGGACATCAACATGCCCGGTGGCATGAGCGGCGTGGAAGCGACCCTGATGATCCGACAGATCGATCCGGCAGCACGCATCCTGATCCTCACCACAGTCTCCCCCGGTCCGGGAATTGCGCGAGCGTTGGAGGCCGGCGCGATGGCGGCGCTGACCAAGAGTACCTCCGAAGCCACGATTCGGGAATCGATCCTGCGTGCCGTCGAAGATGACGACCCGCGGTTGCTGAAGAATCTGGCCCAAGACATCCTGATCTGCGGGGACCGGCTACCGCAAGCCTCGGCTGCGGTCCCCAAGTTGACGGCGGTGGAAAAGCAGGTGCTGGACGCCATCTGCGAAGGCTACGGCTACGACGAGATCGCAGCGCAGATGCAGATCTCCGCGTGGACGGTGAAGACGCACAGCAAGAATCTGCGGCAGAAGCTGCACGCGGACAATCTCGCTCAGCTCGTGGTGCGCGCCCTGCAGTACCGCTTCATATCCACCTAGATTTGGCTCGAGCCTGGCGGCCCCGGATGAAATGCCCCCCTGATTCCGGAGCCACAGGTTCGGGTCTACTTCTCTTCGGAGAAGAATGAAGAAGCCCGCCCTCATCATGATTTCTCACGATGAGGGCGGGCCTTCGTTTTGCTCAGACTTGTGCAGTCTTAGCGGGTCTCGGTGGAGCCACCGGCCGCAGCAATCTTCTCCTTGGCGGAGTTGGAGAATGCGTCAGCGGTGACGTCGACCTTCACGGAGATGTCTC
>CAYZBX010000096.1:0-7585 GCA_964476735.1 uncultured Micrococcaceae bacterium | reverse complement strand
CCAGCAGCTTCATCCGCGCCACGTTCAGGGCCTGCCGGCGTGTGTATTCCTCGCCCATGTACACCACGCACTCCATGCCGAACAGCGCGGCCGCGGTGGCGGTGGCGACGCCGTGCTGGCCGGCCCCCGTCTCGGCGATCAGTCGAGTCTTGCCCATGCGGCGTGCCAGCACAGCTTGGCCCAACACGTTGTTGATCTTGTGCGAACCCGTGTGATTGAGATCCTCGCGTTTGAGGAAGACGCGGGCACCGTGGCAGTGCTCGGCAAACCGGGGAACCTCGGTCAGCAGCGACGGCCGCCCGGTGTACGAGCGGTTCAGCTCGGCGATTTCCTCGATGAACTCTGGATCGGCGAGGGCCTTCTCGAAGGCTTCATCCAGTTCGTTGAGGGCCGCCATCAGGGACTCGGGCATCCAGCGGCCACCAAAGTCACCGAAGTACGGGCCCGCTGCGTCTCTGAGCTGCTGCGGTTGTGGCTTCTGCTCGGTCATCTGGTCCCTTTTTCGCTCGTTGGTTTCTGACAAGAATCTACTCCGCAATCTACCTCACGGCGACCGCACGATGCGGCCGTCGGCGCTCTAGCGGCGGACCGCTGCGGCGGCAGCGCGGAAGTCGCGGACCGCCTGGGCCGGGCTGCCGTGCTTGACGAGGGCCTCGCCGACCAGAATCGCGTCCGCACCGTTCCGGGCGTACTCCTGGATCTGGGCCACGCCTTGGACCCCCGACTCGGCGATGCGGATGACGTCGTCCGGCAACAGCGCCGCCAATTCGGCGTAATGTGCCACGTCAACGTCAAGCGTTTTCAGGTTGCGAACGTTGATGCCGAGGAGCCTCGCGTTGACCGCGACGGCGCGTTCGATTTCGTCTGGCGTGTGTGTTTCTACGAGGGCCTGCATGCCCAGCTCGTGGGTGAGGTTGAGATAGTCACGCAATTGCGCGTCGTCCAATGCCGCGACGATGAGCAGGATGACGTCTGCCCCGTGAGCCCGGGCCTCGTAAATCATGTACTCATCGACCGTGAAGTCTTTACGCAAGAGCGGGATATTCACCGCCGCACGGACTTGGTCGAAGTCGGCTAGCGAACCGTTGAAACGGCGCTGCTCGGTCAGGCAGGAGATGACCGAGGCGCCGCCGGCTTCGTATTCTGCAGCCAGCTTGGCCGGCTCGGGGATATCTGCGAGCCTGCCCTTGGACGGGCTGGAGCGTTTGACTTCAGCGATGATCTTGGTGCCGGCCGCGTCAACGCGGCCACCATCAAGTGCCTGCACAGCGTCCAGCGCCGCGGGCGCTTGCGCTGCGAGTTGTTGGATCCGCGAGCGGGAGATATCCCGAATGCGCGCTTCCATGTCTTCGCGCACTCCGGCGTTGATCTCGTCGAGAACGGTTGTCACTGAAGTTGTCGATTCCTTACCAGCTGCGTGTCGGTTAGTTGTGGCCGGACTTGTGGCGGTTGGCTGCCTCACGTTCGATGGTCTTCTTGCCGCCGACGCCGTAGCCGGCAGCCTTCAGGCCGATACCCGCGGCGCAGCCCAGCAGGATCACCACCGCACCAATGATGACACCGGTCCAAGCGCTGAAGTACATGCTGATGCCGGTGATGATCGAACCAATGGCGACGACCAGCACGAGCGTCCAAGCGGCGATCGTGTTCCCGTGGCCCAGTTCCTGGGTGTGGGTTGGATCGTAATCGCGGTCGGTTTGCTCAACAGTCTGGATGTTCATTCTTCCCTCAAAATCATGAAAGGTTGGTGTGATGCTTTTACTATTCTGCCATGAAACGGTGTGAACAGACGGATTGGTGACCGGGTCAGCGTAGCGTGGGGTCATCCGCCGCGTTCAGGGCGTCCCAAGCGTCAATTTCATCAAGATGCCCGCTTCTTTCGGCCCGCTCCGGTTCCGCTCCGGCGGTGGTGTCGTATTTGCGGTTCCGCTTCCAATGACGGTGGTAGAGCAGCACAAGCACCCCGATCAGCACCAGCAGCGCGGAGCAGATGATGGTGGCCATCGGCTGGGCCGTGACCGCGTACTCGCCTGCGACGACGCGCAGCCCAGTTGCCTCCCCCACCACCGGTGCCGCGGCGCTCTGCGGATCCGCGAGCACGTTCACGGTCGAGCCGATGTTGACGCCACCGGCGAGGATGATTAACACACCGATGGTGCGTGCCGCCCATTTTCCGGCCAGCGACAGGGCCGCCGCCGCAGCCAGTGCGACGACGCTGAAGGCGGTCACCAGGTTGGTTGCCTCGGTGCCGCTGACGCTGATGCCGTCCGTCTGGACGATCTGGCCCGTCGGGGCGATCTCGATCCAAGTCTGGCCGGCGAAAATCAAGGCGGCAGACCCCACTACCAGAGCAAGGAGGATCACCGTGGATCTTCTCTTCAGCGGTGGCAGCGCACCGGTCCGCGCTTTGGAGTTCGACACCTCTAGTGTCCTTTCAGCTTTTCGAGTTCGGCCAGATAATCCTCATCAACGGCCTGCAGGTCCTTAGCCAGCAGGACGCCGCGCAGCGGGGCGGCCGCCTTGTTGGTGGTCTCATCGGCCTCGGCTCGGGGATCCGACTGGGCAACGATGCCTGCGCCGGTCTGCACGTAGGCCTTACCGCTCTTGAGGATAGCCGAACGGATCACGATCGCCATATCCATGTTCCCGGCGAAGTCGAAGTAGCCGACCACCCCGCCGTACGGGCCACGTGCGTAGGGCTCCCACTGGTGGATCAGTTCCACCGCTCGTGGTTTGGGCGAGCCGGAGAGGGTGCCGGCTGGGAAGGTGGCAGCCAGCACGTCGTAGGCGCTGAGGTCCTGACGGATCTGTCCGCTGACGTGTGAAATCAGGTGCATCACGTGGGAGAAGCGCTCCACGAACATGTAACGCGGCACTTGGATCGATTCCGGGTCGCACACCTTGGCGAGGTCTTCCTTCGCCAAGTCCACCAACATGATGTGCTCGGAGCGTTCCTTATCGTCGGCCAGCAACTCCTCTTCCAACTGCTGGTCTTGGGCTTCGTCCGCTCCGCGGCGCCGGGTGCCTGCGATGGGGTGTGAGATGGCCTGGCCATGCTGCACCGTGACCAACGCTTCCGGGGAGGAGCCGACGAGTTGGAAGTCCTCGCCCCGCGGGGTCTGGAAATTGTAAAGGAACATGTACGGCGAGGGGTTCAGGAACCGCAGCATCCGGTAGACATCGAGGGCGGAGGCCTCGAAGTCGGTTTCGAAGCGCCGAGACAGCACGATTTGGGTGACCTCGCCGGACTCGATCGCTGCCTTGGACTCGGTAACGAACCTACCGTATTCGGCGGCGTCCCAGTCTGAGCTGATCTCCGTGGCCAGCCGCTCGGCGATGCGCGCCGCCGGGTCGTCCACCGCTGTGACGGTACCGGTGATGCCCAGTTGGGCGCGGACCGGTTCTTGCAGCCTGCCCAGCATGCGCTGCAACCGGGAGACGGCGTCGGCGTAGGCTTCATCCACCCCGGTGTCCAAGCCGTTGAAGTTGATGGCGTTGGCGACCAGCGTCACGGTTGAATTCGTGTTGTCGAAGATCGCTAAATCAGAGACCAGATTCATCGCGGCAAACGGCAGCCCCAGGTCATTCTCCGGCCCCTGTGGAAGCTTCTCCCAGAACTGGACCATGTCCCAGCCTAGGTAGCCGACCATCCCGGCCAGCAGGGTCGGCAGATCGTCTCGTTGAACGTCCTCGGTGGCCAGTACGGACAAGGTTTGCTTCAGCACGTCGGCGATGTTGCCGTCGGTCGGCACCCCCGCCGGAACATCGCCCAGCCAGTGCGCGGCGGTCGGGTCCGGCGCCAACGGGTCGGTGGTCAGCGTGGCGCAGGAGGTGACGCCGACGAACGAGTATCGCGACCAGACGCCGCCGGGTGCGGCGGACTCCATGAGGAAGGTACCTGGCCGGTCTTGAGCCAGCAGCTGGTAGAGGCCGACCGGGGTGAGGGTGTCCGCCATCACGGTCACCGTCACAGGGATAACGTTGGTGCTCTTGGCCCGGGCAGCAAAGTCTGCTGCCGACGGGCTAATCGGTCCGAGCTGACGCATGGGGTGTTTATCCTTTTGTTGAGCGCTCACCGACGATTGCCGGGAGCTGATGGGAATCGAAGCAGGAGGCCAATCCGGTGTGGCAGGCCGCACCGACTTGGTCGACCTTGACGAGCAGTGCGTCACCGTCACAATCCAGCCGGACTTCCTTCACGTACTGGGCGTGGCCGGAGGTGTCGCCCTTGCGCCAATACTCTTGGCGGGACCGCGAGTAGTAGGTTGCGCGTCCGGTGGTGAGAGTGCGGCGCAGCGCCTCCTCGTCCATCCAACCGAGCATGAGCACTTCCCCACTGTCGAACTGCTGCACGATGGCGGCCACGAGCCCCGCCGGGTCCTTCTTCAGGAGGGCGCGGATATCTGCGGTGAGTTCTGCTTGGTTAGGCTTCTTTTCCATGGTGATCTAAGTCTACGCCTGACATTGACTCTGGTTTTATTGATACCGGCGCGTCGAGCTGAGATTCATGCTAGTTTCAGCAGTAATGGACTATGTAGATTTCTCGCGCCACGTTCTTGCCGACGCGCTCTTGGGTGCCGGCCCGGATGCCCCTACCCTGTGCGAGGGATGGAAGACCCGCCACTTGGCGGCGCATCTGGTGTTGCGCGAATCTTCGCTGTCCACGCTGGGCATCTTGGTCAAGCCGTTGGCCGGTTGGACGGAACGCAAAGTCGCTGAGCTGGCGGCGGGCGCTGAGAGTCCAGAGGGCTACGCGAAGCTCGTCGAGCGTTTCGTGAAGGGACCGAAGTTTTCCCTGCTCAGGTCCCCCTCCGTCGACCAGGCAGCGAATCTGCTGGAGTACTTTGTGCACACCGAAGACGTGCGCCGGGCCGTGGACCGTTACGATCGGTTCGCACCCCGGAACCTCTCGGCACGGTATTCGCTGTTGTTGTGGGAGCAATTGCGCAAACGCGCCCGCATCCTGTTCCGCAACTCTCCCGTCGGGGTGATCCTGATCCGGGGCAATGGGCAGCGAACGGTGGCCAAAAAAGGCCGCGACGCCGTCGCCATCAGGGGTTCGGTTGGGGAGTTGGTGCTGTTTTCACACGGCCGGACCGATCATGCCTTGGTGACCTTCGAGGGTAGCGACGAGGCCGTTCAGGCCCTGCTGGGCAGCAATCTTGCGCTCTAGGCGCGGAAGTTAGTTCTTGACCCGATAGTGATACCGGGCGACGGTGTCGAAGCCAAGCTGGTTGTACAGCACGATCGCCCCCGTATTCTTGTCCTCGACCTGGAGCCAGACCGCCTCGAGGTCGCGTTGCGCGGCATCGGCCAACACAGTTTCCACCAGGGTCCGGGCGTAGCCTTGTCCCCGATGGTCGGGGTGGGTGTACAGGCAGTAGACGCCGCCGTACTCGGCAACCAAGGAGATCTTCGCGATCGAGAGGATCTCATCGGTTTCCGGGTGACGGAGCTCGTAGAAGACCGACTCCACGCCCGTGAGGATCTGCCGGGACACGAGTCTCATGGTGGGGTCTGTGTAGTCCTCGAGCTCCCAGAAGAGCTCCAGCCACTCCTCGGACGGGCTCGCGCTGAGCTTGACCCGATCGTCGGCCCTGTCCGCGAAGCGCTGCAGGTCTCCCCTGCCCATGGCTTGGACCGTGGTCGGCCCGATCGACGCGTAACCGCGGGCCTCGAGGATCTGATCGAGGTTGTCCGGCTGTGAAAACGTGCCGACTTGGAAGGAAGCCGGTAGCCACCGCTCGATGGCACGCCGTTCCACCTCGAGAATGGCTGATTCGACGTCCTGCGGGGCGGACACGGTCAGCACCGAGTTCGCCCTCTTGGTGATGCCTGAGGAGAACCGGACGATCCAGCCGTCAATTTCCGACGACTCTATGGCCGGCCAACCCCGGTCAACGATCTCGATCAGCGCACGACGGTCATCAACGAACAGGGTAACCAGCCTCGCTAATGGCCTGTTTGACCTGTTTGATCATATCTTCGGGGCCGAAGTGGAACAGCGACGCCGCCAGCACCGCGTTGGCGCCTGCCGCCACGGCCGGCGGGAAGTGTTCTGGTTTGCCCGCGCCGCCGGAGGCGATCAGGGGAACCGCCACGGCCGCCCGGGCCTTGCGGATCAGCTCGAGATCGAACCCGTCACGGGTGCCGTCCGCGTCAATGGAGTTCAGCAGAATCTCACCGACGCCCCGCTCTTCTGCTTCCTTGCACCAGGCGATGGCGTCCATGCCGGTGTTGGTCTTCCCACCGTGCGTGGTGACCTCGTAGCCAGATGGCATCTGGGGGTTCTGACGCGCGTCGAGGGAGAGCACCAGAACCTGGTTTCCGTAGGTCTTCGTGATCTCGGTGATGACCTCGGGCCGGGCCACGGCGGCGGTGCTGATCGAGGCCTTGTCGGCGCCGGCGTGCAGCAGTTTCTCGACGTCCTCAACGGTTCGCACGCCGCCCCCGACGGTCAGCGGGATGAACACGTGCTCGGCCGTCTTTTGAATCACGTCGTAGGTGGTGGCGCGGTCCGCGGTGGAGGCCGTGACGTCGAGGAAGGTCAACTCGTCTGCCCCGGCTGCGTTGTAGCGCTGCGCCAGTTCGACGGGGTCGCCTGCGTCTCGCAGGTCCTCAAACTTGACGCCCTTGACGACGCGCCCGCCGTCAACATCCAGACAAGGGATGACTCGAATCGCTACGCTCATGATTCCTTCAATTCGGCTCGTGAAAGTGTGGAAAAGTATTCTATCGGTACTTCAGGCGACGCAGAGTGCGCGCCGGGTACGTGCTTGCGGGATCAGATCCGCGTGGCCAGGATGGCGGACACGAGGATGGCTCGGGCACCCAAGGTGTGCAATTGGTCCATCACCATGTTCATGTCTTCCTTCCGGACCATGACGCGCATGGCCACCCACTGCTCGTCTTGGAGCGGGGACATGGTTGGAGCGTCGAACCCAGGCGTCAATTGACGCGCCTCTTCCGCCAATTCACGCGGGATGTTGTAGTCCATCAACACGTATTGGCGGGCCACCATGACCGATTGCAGGCGGCGCAGCAAGGTGTCGATATCCCGATGTTGGACGTTCTTCCGACCAATCACCACGGCCTCGGAGACCAAGATCGGCTCGCCGAAGGTTTCCATCCCGGCCGCGCGCAGCGTGTTCCCGGTCTCCACCACATCGGCAATCACGTCTGCGACCCCGAGTCGAATGGAGGATTCCACTGCGCCGTCGAGTCGCACGATGCCGGCAACGTTGATGTCGTGTTCTTTGATGTAGTCGCCCAGCAGCCCATCGTAGGAGGTCGCCAGACGCTTGCCTTCGAGGTCGGCCAGCGAGGAGTACGTGCCAGCGGGTCCCGCGAACCTGAATGTCGAGCGACCGAACCCGAGGCTCATCAGCTCCTCCGCCTCACCGTTGGTTCGTGCGTCCAGAAACAGGTCCCGGCCGGTGATGCCGACATCGAGGGTTCCGGCGGCAACGTACACCGCAATATCCCGGGGCCGCAGGAAGAAGAACTCCACGTTGTTGGCGTCATCGACCATGACGAGCTCCCGGTTGTCGCGGCGGCGGCGGTAACCGGCTTCTTCCAACATGGT
>CAYZBX010000095.1:0-7628 GCA_964476735.1 uncultured Micrococcaceae bacterium | reverse complement strand
CGACCTTGGGCGATGTCACCCGCTTTGAAGAGGAGCTCACGGAGTTCACCGGACGTCAGACCACAACCGTCGCCCACGCGGATCGCCCCATCCCGTTGCATTTCGAATACCGGGAAGAGACCGTCCAAGACACCCTGGTTGAATTGGCCTCCACCAACCAGTCCCCGATCTACGTGGTGCATTTCTCCCAGCTTGAGGCCGTGGAGCGTGCCCAGACCCTCATGTCAGTCGCGATCATCAATAAGGAACAGCGGGATCAGATCGCCGAGCAGCTCAAGGAGTTCTCCTTCGCAGCGGGCTTCGGCAAGACGCTGTCCAAGATGCTGCGCGCCGGAGTCGGGGTTCACCACGCCGGCATGCTGCCCAAATACCGGCGCCTCGTGGAACGGCTCGCCCAACAGGGACTGCTCAAGGTCATCTGCGGCACCGACACCCTCGGGGTCGGCATCAACGTGCCCATCCGGACCGTGGTGCTGACCGCGCTGAGCAAGTTCGACGGTAAACGCACCCGCCATCTGACCGCCCGCGAGTTCCACCAGATCTGCGGACGCGCCGGCCGAGCCGGCTTCGACACCTCGGGCACCGCAGTGATCATGGCGCCGGAGCACATTGTCGAAAACAAGAAAGCCATGGAAAAGGCCATGGCCAAGGCTCAGGCTAGGTTCGGCAGCGACGAGAAGAAGATCAACCAGTCGCTGCGCAACGTCACCAAGGTGAAACCGCCTTCCTCCTTCCTGTCGTGGTCAGAGAAGACATTCGAAAAGCTGGTCGCGTCCCCACCGGAGTCGTTGGTTTCCCGGATGAAGATGTCCCACGCCATGCTGCTGAATCTGCTGGAGCGGAACGCCGACCCGATTCGCTCGCTGCGGCAGCTGGTAGACCGTTCCCACGAAAGCAAGGCCAACAAGGCGCAATTGCTGCGCCAAGCCCTCGGCATCCTCCGGGAGCTGTTGGCGACCGGTGTCTTGGAGAAGCTGCCAGCGCCTGACAAGCACGGCCGGACCGTGGATCTGAAGGTCGAGCTGCCGTTGGACTTCGCGCTGAACCAGCCGCTCTCCCCGTTTGCGATCGCCGCACTGGAGCTACTCGATAAGGACTCGCCAAGCTACGCATTGGATGTTGTCTCGGTGTTCGAATCCACCCTCGAGCCACCACGGCAGGTCCTCGTGGCGCAAGAGCGCAAGGCCAAGGACGAGGCGATGGGTCAGCTGCGGGCCGAAGGCGCAGACTACAACGAGCGGATGAATGTCCTCGACACATTGAGCTACCCGCAGCCGCTGGGCGAACTGTTGGAACAGCAGTTCGCCATCTACTCGGATGGTGCCCCGTGGCTGAAAGACTTCGAGGTCAGCCCCAAGTCGGTGGTCCGGGACATGTTTGAACGCGCCATGGGCTTTTCAGACTTTGTGCAGCACTACAAGCTGGCCCGTTCTGAAGGCGTGGTGCTGCGCTACCTGACCGACGCGCACAAGGCCCTGCACCAATCCATGCCGGAGGAGGCGCTCACCGAGGAATTGGAAGACCTCCTGGTGTGGTTGGAACAGATCGTCACCAGCACCGACTCGTCTCTGCTGCACGAGTGGGAGGAGCTCAATGCAGGGGATGTCGCGCAGCTGAAGGAAGAGCACGATCACCCGGAAGCTGCTCCTGCCGACCCGCCGTTGACCGCCAACACCCGTGCCTTCACCGTGATGGTGCGCAACGCTATGTTCCGGAGGGTTCAGCTCTTTGGTGCGGAGAAGGACCGGGAGCTCGGGCAACTCGATGGTGCAAACGGCTTTGACGCTGATGCATGGGCCGATGCCCTAGATGACTACTTCGACGCTTACGAGGACCTTGACGACGGTCCGAGCGCGCGCAGTGGCAAATACCTGCTGATCGATAAGTCCAACCCCCGGGCATGGTCCTTGCGGCAGATTATCCTCGACCCCGACGAGAATCTCGATTTCGGGATTCATGCCGTCGTGGACCTCGACGCATCCGATGAAGCCGGCGAACCCGTCATCACCGTGACCCATGTGGGCTTCGCCGACGACCTGTAAAGGAAGCACATGCAACACTACGCGACCGACGTTGGCTCATTGTCGTCCTCCAAGGAAGAGGCCGAGCGTTCCGGGGTGCGCAGCACCAAGCACTTCTTTTCCCTCCCTCTGGACTACGCGCAGCCGCATGGCGAACACATCACCGTCTTTGCTCGCGAGCTGGTCTCCACCGAGGTTGACACCCCGGTCGAGAAGCGCCCGTGGCTGCTCTACCTGCAGGGCGGTCCCGGTTTCGAATCGCCACGCCCGGCCCCGGGTGGTTGGCTCGCCACGGCCCTGAAAACCTACCGCGTGCTCCTGCTCGATCAGCGCGGCACGGGCTTGTCCACTGCAGCCACCATGCGATCCTTGCTGGGACGCGGAACGCCGACGGAGCAGGCCAACTACCTCAGTCAGTTCCGCGCCGACAACATCGTGCGCGATGCGGAGGCCATCCGCCAGCTCCTGCAGATCGAGCAGTGGTACACCCTAGGGCAGAGCTTCGGCGGCTTCTGCACGCTGACCTACCTGTCTCTCGCGCCGGGAGCTCTGGCCGGCTGTCTCATCACCGGCGGCATCCCGGACGTGACGGGCACCGCTGCTGACGTCTACCGGGCGACCTACGGGTTGATCAGGCGTCGCTGGCAGGAATACCTGTCGTGGTACCCGGAGGATCAACAGATCTTCAATAGCATTCGCGACTCGGTCCAGGAACAGGAGGTACTGCTGCCCAGTGGCGAGTCCCTTACGGTGGAGAAACTGCAAATGCTGGGCATGTTCTTGGGCGGTAACGGTCGGGTGGATCAATTACACTACTTGCTTGAAACAGCGTTCCTTCCCGATGGACGCCTCAGCGAGACGTTTCTGGCCACAGTGTACGACACCGTCAACTTCTACCGAAACCCGTTGTACGCGGTGCTCCACGAATCGATCTATGGCCAGCGCAGCGTGGTCGGTGCCGCTCCCACGAACTGGGCTGCCGAAGCTGTGAAAGCTGAGCTGGACCAGTTCGCTATCACAGCTACCGATCTGCTGCCGACCGGTGAACACATCATGTCGAGCTTCTTCGACTCTGACCCGGCGTTGGTTCCGCTGCGCCAGCTCGCTGAGCTGCTCGCCGCCAAGGAAGACTGGCCCGCCCTTTATGACCCAGACCAGCTTGCCAAGAACACGGTTCCGGTCGCGGCCGCGGTGTACCCGGACGATATCTACGTTCCCGTTGAGTTGTCTCTAAAAACCGCCCGGAAAATCCCGCACGTGCAGGTCTGGTTGACCGATGATTACCACCACGACGGACTCCGAGTGGATGGCGAACGCATTTTCACCACGCTCGCTTCCATGGCGAAGATCCCGGTCAGTGACTAGCTTCGGCTCCGCCCGTAGTGGCGCTGACACGGGGATCATGCCCGACTCGGCGCAGCGACCAAACCACCATGGCTAAGACGACCAAGGACATAGCACCGGAGATCAGGTTCAGGCCGAGATAGCCCGTCAACACCATGAGTCCGCCGGACAAGCCGGCCGCCGCAACCCCGGCAAAGTTCATCAGCGAGTCAAGGCTGCCTTGCGCGGTCGGCCGCAAATCTGCGGCCACGGCCTCACCCATGAGGGCAGATGCCGCAACCATGGAGGCCGACCAACCTAGGCCAAGAAGAATCAGGCCCACGATCAGCGAGGCGTCGCTGTTCCGGCCGAAGCCGGCAAACACCGTGGCGGCAAGCAGCACACCGTGACCGAGCAGGATGGTCTGGCGCGGCCCCCACTTATCGGCCAGCCAGCCCATGACCGGGCTCAGGGCGTACATGCCCGCAATGTGCAGGGAGATAGTCAGCCCGATTAGCTGCAGCGTGTCCGGCAGGGCCGCGTGATCGTGGGTTGCGGCCGCCCCACGCATGTACACCGGGGTCATCGCCATGACCGCCACCATGACAAAGTGCCCGATCGTTGCGGCAACCAAGGCCAGCAGCGCATCCGGGTTAGCCAGGATGGTGCGCA
The DNA here is from genome assembly GCA_964476735.1 of uncultured Micrococcaceae bacterium. Taxonomy (GTDB): domain Bacteria; phylum Actinomycetota; class Actinomycetes; order Actinomycetales; family Micrococcaceae; genus Micrococcoides. Next base: position 3,612 of record CAYZBX010000095.1, on the reverse strand, counting down.
TCCCGGCGGCAAAGTTCCGTTTCGGGGGTTTGCTCCCACCCTTTGAGAGCTCGCCAGCTTCACGGAGCTTCCGTGCGGTCAGCAGTGGATCTGGGCGCAAACCAAATTGCAGGATGAGGGTGCCCAAGATCAAGCCTGCAAGTGAGTACAGGAATGGCCCGGACAGCGGCGGCAGCCCTAGGCTGGAGCCCAGAGTGGAGCCCCAACCGATCAGGTTTGGACCGGCGACCGCACCGATGGTCACCGACCACATCACCACCGACAGATCACGTCCTTGCCGGTCCGCTGCTGCTAGATCCGTCGCCGCGAAGCGGGCCTGAAGGTTGGCGGCGTTACCCAGCCCGATCAGGAACGCACCTAGCAGCAGGGTCGCGAAACCCCACAGCGGCGCAAGGATCATCAAGACGGCGCCAACCGAGGCAAGCGAAAGACCAACGGTCAGCGCGGTACGCCGCCCGTAGCGTTGCGCGAACTGCGCCAAGGGCAGTCCCAGCAAGGCGCCGGAGAGGGAGAACGCCAGCGTACTCGTTCCGGCCAACGCCGTGCTGCCGGTAATTTCTTCCGCCATGAGTGAGCCCAACGCCAACGCTGAGCCCGTACCGATGCCGGAGAAAACCTGGGCAATCGCCAGGGAAGCCACAGTGCGGCGTTGGAGCCGCTGGAAGTTCTCGGTGTCCATCATTTGATTGCTCTAGCCCGCCTCGTTGATCTGGCTCCCCCGCGCACGGTTTAGTTTGTCTAGGTATTGGTCGCGGTGCTCGGTGAGTTCGTCGACCCAGCGGTCGTCCAGTTCACGAGAGCGTTCCCACCACAGCTCGAACTTGGCGCCGGCCTCCTCACGAACCTGCGGATCGGCGTCTCGGGGCAGCGAAAGATACGCGTCCGCGTATCGGGCGGCGTTTTGCACCACGCGTAGGGCACGGCCCTTCCTGCTCGTCAACGAGAGCACCACGGTGACGGTCAGGATGGCCAGAATCACCAGCAGCGAGACACCGGTTTCGATTTCAACCACCGGTACCGGTTCACCGTCGTTGATGAAGCTGAGGTTATTCTCGTGCAGGGCATGCAGGATCAACTTCACGCCAATGAAGCCCAGGATGATGGCCAGCCCATAGGAGAGGTAGACCAGCCGGTCGAGCAGCCCGTCGATCAGGAAGTACAGTTGGCGCAGCCCCATCAGGGAGAACGCTGTTGCGGTGAAGACAATATAAGCCTGATTGGTCAGGCCGAAGATCGCGGGGATCGAGTCAAAGGCGAACAGCAGGTCGGTCAATCCGATAGCCACCATCACCAGCAACATGGGCGTAAACATGCGCTTACCGCCAATGCGAGTGACGAGATGGTCCTTGTCGTAGTGATCCGAGGTGTTCAGCACCTTCTTCGCGAGCCGGACCAGGACGTTGTCAGCCTCATCACCCGGTGAGTCCCCCATGAGTTCGCCTTTGAGGAGGTTACCTGCGGTCAGCAGGAGCACCAAACCGAAGATGTAAAACATCCACGACAGCGTGTTGATTAGCCACGCGCCGGCCAAGATGAATGTCGTGCGTGAGATGAGGGCGAAAACAATGCCGAAGAGCAGTACTTTCTGCTGGTAGATGCGTGGGACCGCGAAGCTGCCCATGATCACCATGAAGACGAACAGGTTGTCCACGCTCAGCGCCTTCTCGGTGATGTAACCGGCATAATACTCGGTCGCATAGGTGGGTCCGTCCATCCAGAGAATGACCAAGCCGAAGAGCAACGCGGCCACGATGTAGAAGGTCGACCAGATTGCGGCTTCTTTAAGCGATGGTTCATGCGCTTTGCGCACATGGAAGAAAAAGTCGAACGCGAGCAAACCCAAAATCACGATGAGCGTGATGGTCCACTCGAATGCACCGATATCCACTGAAGATCCTTTTGTTCAGGTGTCTTTGCTTGATAGATCAGTGCAGGCTGTGATGAACCTCGGCGAGGAAGTTCCACGGCAGCACAACACTGTTGTTCGCCGTAAGTCTCTCCGCCTTGCTCTAACATTCTGCGCAAGGCTACTACGCCCGGTCTGGCACCCAGTTCAGGGTGGTCGACGTGTTGACGTTCGCAGTATTGGGGATACTCCCCTACGCCAGAACACCAGCCTAGCGCAGCCGCGGGTACAGCTCAAACGACTCAGGCGTGCCCGGCTTCCTTCATCTGCCGCAGCTCCTTCTTCAGGTCCGCCACCTCGTCACGCAGCCGGGCTGCCAACTCGAAGTTCAGCTCCGCTGCGGCGTTGTGCATCTGCTCGCTCAGCTGCGAGATCAGGTCCGCCAGATCCGTGGCTGGGACCGAGCCCACCTTGTCCTTGAGCTGCTCTTCAGCGGCGGCCAATCCTTCCGCTGCGGCTTCCTGCTCGGGTGTCCGGGCCGCGGTGTAGCCGCGCTTGCCTTCCCCGTACTTGAATCCGAGCGCGATACCGCCCATCCCGGAGAGCAATTCTTGGGTGTCCGCGTCTTCCCGAGCCAACTGGTCGGTGATGTCCGCGATGCGCTTGCGCAGCGGCTGCGGGGAGATCCCGTGCTCGGTGTTGTAGGCGATCTGGATCTCCCGGCGCCGGTTCGTCTCGTCTATCGCCTGACGCATCGAATCCGTTACCCGGTCCGCGTACATGTGGACCTGCCCGGAGACGTTACGCGCGGCGCGACCGATGGTCTGGATCAGCGAAGTCGTGGAACGCAGGAACCCTTCCTTGTCGGCATCCAAGATGGCCACCAGCGAGACTTCCGGCAAGTCCAAGCCTTCGCGGAGAAGGTTGATACCCACAAGCACATCGAAGACGCCCATGCGCAGTTCGCGCAACAGTTCTACGCGGCGCAGGGTGTCCACGTCGGAGTGCAGGTACTCGACCTTCACCCCATTCTCGTTGAGGTAATCCGTGAGATCCTCGGCCATGCGCTTGGTCAAGGTGGTGACCAACACGCGTTCGTTCTTCTCCACGCGTTCGTTGATCTGATCCAACAGATCGTCGATCTGGCCCTTGGTGGGCTTGACGATGACTTCTGGATCCACGAGGCCGGTGGGGCGAATGATCTGCTCGACGACCCCGTCGGACTTGCCGAGTTCATACTTGCCTGGTGTCGCCGAGAGGTAGACGGTCTGGCCGATGCGTTCGAGGAATTCGTCCCACTTCAGCGGACGGTTGTCCATAGCCGACGGCAGCCGAAAGCCGTGCTCCACGAGGGTGCGTTTGCGCGACATATCTCCCTCGTACATGGCACCAATCTGTGGGACCGTCACGTGGGACTCGTCGATCACCAGCACAAAATCATCTGGGAAGTAATCGAGCAGACAGTGCGGTGCGGAACCGGCGGGGCGTCCGTCAATGTGGCGGGAGTAGTTCTCAATCCCGTTGCAGAAGCCCATCTGCTCCATCATTTCTAGGTCATAGGTTGTGCGCATCCGAAGTCGTTGCGCCTCGAGCAGTTTGCCCTGCTTCTCCAGCTCGGTGAGACGCTGTTGGAGTTCGTCCTCGATGTCCTTGATGGCCCGAGCCATCCGATCGTCGCCGGCCACGTAGTGTGAGGCCGGGAAGATGTACATCTCGTTTTCTTCGCGAACGATTTCACCGGTCAGCGGGTGCAGCGTGTAGATCGC
>CAYZBX010000094.1:0-7631 GCA_964476735.1 uncultured Micrococcaceae bacterium | reverse complement strand
CAGGCGCTTGGACGGCTGCTTCCAATTCCTCAATGAATTCGGTAGTTCCTTCTAGACCGGCAACAAAACGCGCATCTCCGAGGTACCAGCGTTCAGAGAGCGGCATTCGGTCACCGGTCTTTCGGTGTATTGCCGTTTGGAAGTCACGAACCAGTGTGCCGGATTGATCTGTCCGCACCCCGAAATGAAGGTTACGGAGGTCGGTTAGGTCGTCCTCCCGGCTCCTGCCGAGGGCCGCTGCAAGAAGTCCGACTACTCCACTCTTGGTGGGCTGGGAATCTGTCTTGCGGTTGGTAAACCTACTAGCCGACCCCCATGCCTGCAGTGGTGCCGAGAGGCGTAACAGTAGCGTCGAGGGTGAGTTATTCACCTCCGACACCACCCGCGACAACTTGCCCAATGTGCTCCACGAGACTTTCGAGGTTCGCTTCGTCACCGATTTCGAGTAGTTTCTCGGTGCCTGGGCTTGCTGCTAGGGCCCAGCGCTGTGAGGTGATCGGCCCGTAGTTTTTTTCAGTTCGTTCGTATTGATCAACTAGGGCAGCAGCCGCAACCTCCAGCCGTGATTGTCCTAGGGTAGCCTCTACCGGTTTTTCAAACGCATTTACGAGCGGGGAACACCCCAACCGCGGCTTCCTCCCATGGGCGCTCAGGGGCTCATCCCCGCATGCGCGGGGAACACCATGCTTTGACTGACCGGTCCGTGTTTGAGGGGGGGCTCATCCCCGCATGCGCGGGGAACACCCTTGGAGAAGCCCGTGACTTACTTAGAATGATACGAAATCGTTACTGGAAAATACCTTTGGTAACGACCGGTACATAAAACCCCGCATAGGCGGGGAGCGTTTCGCGATCCAATCAGAATACGGATCATGCCCGCGTTCTGCCGGCATTCTTCATTGTTCCACGGATCTAAAGGAGCCCTTACCCTTGACGGGCTTTGAAGCGCGGGTTCTTCTTGTTAATGACAAACGTCCGGCCACGTCGACGGACGACCTGGGCTCCGGGAATCTGCTTGAGTGCTTTGAGTGAATTGCGGACCTTCATGCGGCACCTCCCTCCATGCGTAGCTCGGCGAACTGCTGCTGAGAGCGCAGCAGCTCCTGAAACATCTCGATCTCTAGGCCCTCCCCGGTGAAACTCACTCGTGTCTGCGCGAGTTCTGCGCCCGGATCCCAAGGGCCACGGTTTTCCAGCCATACCTGGGGCCCGCAGCCTTGGACGTGGAAGCGTTCGCCGAGGTGAGAATCAAGCCACAGTTGTCCCCGAATCCGAACGCTTCCCGCGGCGAGCTCCGGCAGCAGCCGGTAGAACGCGTCCGTGTCTAGCGGCCAAGGCGAATGGAGCAGCACCGTGGAGAACCCCGTGTCGTTGGAGTTATCTTGAGCTAGGGCGGATTCCATACGGGACAAGGACGTGCTCAACCGGTGCGGGGCTAGGGTAGCCTGCCGGCCGACCCGCCGGTGTTCGGACGGGCATTCGATCAAGGTTGCGTGAGGGGCTAACGCGCCGACCACGTCGATGCCGCGTCGGCGAGACGCGCCTTGCGGGGACCACGGGGTTGGCGCCGTGAGCAGCACGGTGTCGACGAAGTCGAGCTCAAGGTTGAGCATGATGTGCTGCTCGTCTGCGGGATCCCAAAGCTGGTCTTCGATCCAGCATGGGTCGACCGCCACGGTGCAACTGTGCACGGTGCAGTTCTCGAGCTCGCTGGCGACGCTACAGGCCAAGCCGGATGTGGATCGCAGGGGTGGCAGGCCGACGACGATGCTTGTTTGCCGGTCCTCGCATTCGGCAAGGCCGCGGAGGCAGTCCCGGAGCTCGAGATCCAGACGTTGGGCCAGTCCGGTGCGCGTGTCGAGCAGCTCGCAGCCGTTGGACTCAAGCGCGCGCAGGATCAGGTCCGCTTGAGTCAGTTCGGCGACAGTGCGCAGCCCCTGGTGGGCGGAAAGCCAGTCGGCGGAAGACACCAAGTTGATTTTCATTCTCAAGAGACTACATGCGAAGCATTCTCATGAGTAATAGTGTTCGTGCCATAGGTGGGCGCACAAAGAGGGCCAGGCGGTACCTCACCTAGCCCTCTTGCGTGTTTGTAGTGAGTTACTGGTTGGCCAGCTTCCCGGTCCTCGTTGGGATGATGCCCACGAAGACGGCCGCGAAGACCCCGACGATGGCGAAGATGATGAAGTTCCATTCGAAGCCGAGGGACATCGACGCGATCCAGCCGCCCAACAGCGGCCCGGCGATGGCGCCGACCCTAGCAAAGCTCAAGGCCCAGCCGGTCGCGGTTGCCCGGGCGTAGGCCGGGTAGTAGTCCGCCACCCAGCCGGTCAGCACCAGTGAGGTGGCGATGGTGCCGATGCCGGCCAGCGCCACGAAGACGTAGTTGATCACGAGGTTGTTCGGGAACATCAGCAGCAGGATGCCCGCCGCGCCCAAGACGTAAAAGACCACGAGGATCAGCTTCTTGCCGTACTTGTCCGCGGCTCCGCCGATTAGGATGCCGCCGATGGCGGAGGCCAGCGAGAAGACGGCTAGGAACATGATCGAGGAGCCGAGCTCGTAGCCGGCGTTCTTCATGATGTTCGGCAGCCGCGTGTTCAGGCCGTAGACCAGCAGGAGGCCGCAGAACAGGGCCACCCAGAAGCCGACGGTGGCCAAGACGTACCCCTTGGAGAACATCACGGACAGCGAGTCCTTCCAGTTGGTGTGCTGCTTCTGCGGGGACTTTGCCGGCAGCCAGTCGGCTTCCACGTACGGTTCGATCCCCAGATCGGCCGCGTGTTCGCGGGCCTTGTGGCGTTCGCCGCGGATCAACAGGGACTCAAGCGACTCCGGCAGCTTCCACATCAGCAGCGGGACCAGCAGTGCCGGAACGGCGCCCAGTCCGACGACCCAGCGCCAACCGGCCTGCTCCAGGATCGCCAGCGCGACCAGAGCCGCGGCAAGAATACCCAGCGAGTAGCCGGAGTACATGAGGCCGTAGTTGAGTGAACGCTTGCTCGGGTGCGAGAACTCGATGGTCATGGCGGCGGCCACCGGGATGATGCCGCCCATGCCGAGACCGCCGATCAGGCGGAAGAGGCCGAAGAGTTCCGGGGTCGGGGCGAGCGCCGCGCCCAGTTGCGCGAGCGTGAAGATCACCACCGAGATGATGAGCATTTTCTTGCGGCCCAGCCTGTCGGATAGGCTGCCGATCAGCATGGCGCCAATCATCATGCCGATGAGCGCCTGGGAGCCGAGTGCGCCCGCCTCCAGCGGGGTGAGGCCCCACGGCTCGTAGTCGATGAGCGCCGGCATGACGGCGCCGAGCACGCCGACGTCGTAGCCTTCCGCGAGGATGGAGATCCAGCAGAGAAAAAGGACGCGGTTAGTGCTTCGCTTCGGGACCGGCCAGGCGGCCGCGGTCGTAGTCGGGGCGTGAGCGGTTTGTGTAGCCATAAACAAACTCTATGGCTGTATTTTGACGATCGTTAATAAAAGATGGCCAATTATTTTTGTGCCTCCGAGGGTCGGTGCCCGAAGCGTTCGGCGTAATACTGGGCAAAGCGGCCCAAGTGCGGGATGCCCACCTCCGTGGCTACTTGGGAGATGGTGTTCGCACCGTGCGAATCCTCCGGCCGGCCGTCGGTCAACCGTTGATAGGCCCGGTCCAGCCGGATGTTGCGCAGGTACTCCTGCGCGGTGCAGCCCAAGTGGGTGCGGAAGCTTAGCTGCAGCTGCCGAGCGCTGATGCCGATCGCCTCGCTCAGCCGGGTCAACGAGATCTGCTCGGCGAAGTGCCGATTCAGGTACTGCAGCGCGGCGATCAGGTAAGTCGGCGGCTGGAGAACCGCGTCGTGGCTTTGGGTGTAGGAGGTGTAGGGGGCTAAGCCGATGGCGATGGAGTCGATCAGCCCGGTCGCGTTGGTCGGCTCGTCCGTCTGCGCCAGCTTGACCCACAGCCGGTGCAGCGCGCTGCCGGCGTGCAGGGTGATCGGTCGCGGCTGCTGCAATTCAAAGTGAAAGTCATCGTCGCGTTGGAAGATCTCCCGCAGGCTGGCCTGAACCGTGGCCGCGGGGATGGCGCCCACTAGCGCGCCCGCGTGCGGGTGCGGGAACATCTGCGTCTGGTGGCTGGCCGAGAGGACGAAGGGCGTGCCCATGGTCCAAGACTGTTCGGCGACCACGACGCCCATCGGCCCCAGCGGCAGGACCACCAGGACCTGGTCGCCGGTGGGCGGCGCCAGCACGCTGACTTGACTGGCGTAGGCCACAAAGATCAGGGACAGCCCGCCCAAGCGCAGGCCGTTGACCGTGCCCGGTCCGGGCAGCGCCGGGCGGGCTGGCCGGTGAACGCTATGTTCGTACCCGGTCAGCCCATCCACGGCGTCTCTGAGGCTTCGCGGATCGGCGGTCTTGACGATCGGGAAGCGGCTCAGTGGTTGTTGGTTCATACTCGTGCTAGCGGTTGACGCACTCCCATGCGTTCGAGGATCGGCATGACCTCGCGGGCGAAGTGATCCAGTTCGCTGACGTAGTCGACGAACGCCAGCGTCATGCCGTTGAAGCCGGCCTGGTGGACCTCGCGGATCTGTTCGGCGACCTCTTCCGGTGTGCCCACCAGCGGGAGTGAGCCGTGCCCGGAGGCGAAGCGCTCGCGCATGGTTTGCAGCATCTCCGGTGTGAAGGACTGGGCGTGCATCCCCTGCAGGGCCATGAGGTAGTCCACGGCGCCCCAATCCGCGTTTTCCTGCGCGTAGTACTCGAGGAAGTCCTCGGCCTCGGCGCGCGAATCACGGCACACGACGTGTCCCAAGGTGAGGACACCGACCTCTCGATTGTAGTCCTGACGCGCCTGCTGCCGCAGCCCCGAGACGATCTCCGCGCCGGTCTGGGCGTCCGGGATGATGGTGAACACGAAGTCCGAGTGCTTCGCGGCGAAGTCCCGACCCTGCGTGGACGATCCCGCGTTCAGGATGGGCACCCGGCCGCCGCGCGGTTTGGGCTCCGACTCGGAGTCCCGCAGCTCGAAGAACTGCCCTTGGTGCTGGAACTTGGCTGGTGCCGCCCAGGCCTTCTCGATGACCTCCAGCCACTCCTCGGCAAAGGCGTAGCGGTCGTCGTGCTCGTGCGGCATCTGCGTGCCCATCGCCTCGTACTCCGGCAGGTTCCAACCGGCCACCACGTTCAGTCCGGCGCGGCCGCCGCCGCCGAGCTGGTCGAGGGTCGCCATTTGCTTGGCGATGACCATCGGGTGGTTGAACGAGGTGTGGATGGTGGAAAACACGTTGATGCGCTTGGTGCTGGCCAGCAGCGCGGCGGCCCACACCACCGGGTCGAGCACGTGACCGTGGAAGTTGGTGTCGCCCTTGTAGCCGATCCAGCGGGCGATCGGCAGCAGGAAGTCGATCCCGACTTCGTCCGCCAGGCGGGCCATAGCTAGGTTGTCTTCCCAGCTGGCGGACCAGCGATTGGGGACCTTGGTGACGGCTAGGCCGCCGGAACAGTTTGCGGAGAACAGGCCTAGTTTGAAGCCAAGGCCATCGAGAAGGTCGCGTTGCATGATGCTCGTTTCTGTTGTGGATGAATAATATTCGTTGGTTGTCCGACCATGACGTCGTGATCGCCGATGGCCAGCAGCTCAAAGAGCGTGCAGTCGAAGCGGGTGTCCAGCTCCGCGAAGATGGGATCCCCGTGCTCGTTGCTGTCGTAGCTGGCGCCGCGGAACTTGTTACCGCCACGTTGGGTGAAGCGTTTGACCAGCGGGTGGTCGCGAATGGTGGGCACCTCCGGTAGGAAGTGCAGAGCGTAAGAGGCCACCGTTCGCCACTGGTTGATGGCTGATGAGTTGTGATTCAAACACCACAGGATCAGTGGTGGCTCCAGTGAGACCGAGGCAAACGAGTTGCAGATCAGTCCGATCGGATCCCCGTGTGCTGGTTGGGCAGTGACGAGACAGAGCCCGCTGCGCCACTGCCGCATAGCTTCCTTAAAGTCGGTTTCCATGGGCAAGAACCCCTCTCGTGAGTTCAGCGGGTACTGGGTGAACTAAAGATTGCCGTGACATACCTGAGTCCTGCTATCCGCTTTGCGAAGTGTTGTTTTGGATTGCGAAGCTTTTTCGCGTGAACTCTAGGCAAGTAGGGCGGAACGCCGTAGATTAATTGTCACATCAAAATATGACGCACGTCACAAACTAAGCATGATGACAATGTCATTCAAGGAGACGCAATCATGAGCATTGTTCACACCGAGAAGCAAAATCTTGTCCTCCAGTTGGCCGGCGCGCTGGCCGATCAGTCGGTCAAGATCGTTGATTTGACCAACAAGCTGTCGGATCAGACGCCTACCCTGCAGCTGCCAGAGCCGTTCAAGAACCTGAACGACTTCTCGCTGGAAGAGGTAGCCTGCTACGACGAGAACGGTCCGCTCTGGCGTCACCAGAACATTTCCATGGGTGAGCACATCGGCACCCACATCGATGCCCCGATCCACTGGATCAGCGGCAAGGACGGCAAGTGCGTCGGCACCATCGAGCCGGAGCGGCTGATCGGTCCGGCGGCGGTGCTGGACGTGTCCGCGCAGGCCTCCGCCGACCCAGACTTCTTGGTTGACGTCTCGGACATCAAGGCCTGGGAGGCGGAGCACGGGCCGCTGCCGAAGAACGGCTGGCTGCTGGTGCGCACCGGGTGGGACCAGTACGCCCAGGATCAGGAAGCGTTCGTCAACATCGACGAGAACGGCTCGCACACCCCGGGGTTCACCGCCGAATGCGCGCGCTGGCTGGCCGAAGAGACCGAGCTGTCCGGCGTGGGGGTGGAGACCGTGGGCATCGACCAGGGCAACGCCGCGACCCTTGAGCCTCCCTTCCCCATGCATTACTACCTGTTGGGCAACGACAAGTACGGCGTGACCTCGCTGCAGAACCTGTCCCAGTTGCCGGCAACCGGAGCCGTGGTGGTGGTCAGCCCGCTGCCGATTCTCGATGGCACCGGCAGCCCGTGCCGGGTCTTCGCACTGGTGGAGGGCTAAACAAACCCTGATGAACACCGTTGCAGACCAAATCGGAACGTATCTGGCGCAACTCGGTGTAGGACACGCATTCGGCGTCGTTGGCAGTGGCAACTTTGTCATCACCAACGCACTTCGCCGTGCCGGCGTGCCCTTTACCGCTGCCCGCCACGAGGGCGGCGCCGCCACCATGGCGGACGCCTACGCCCGCATGAGCGGCGAGGTTGCCGTGCTCTCCGTCCACCAAGGTTGCGGGCTGACCAACGCCGCGACCGGGATCGGAGAGGCCGCCAAGTCGCGGACCCCGATGATCGTTCTCGCCGCCGAGACCGCGGGATCGGCCATTCACTCCAACTTCACGATGGACCAGTGCTCCTTCGCCGAGTCCGTCGGTGCCGTCGCCAAACGGATCCACTCTCCCGAATCCGCCCTCGCCGACGCCGAGCGGGCCTACCGGACCGCGCTGCGGCAACGCAAGACCGTGGTGCTCAACCTGCCGCTGGACGTGCAGGCGGCCGCCGCCGTGGGCGAGGCGCCCGCGACGACCGTCGGGCCGGCGCCCCAGGTGCAGCCCGCCGCGGCAGACGTCCAAGCACTCGCGCAGGCGCTGGAAAACAGCAAACGCCCGGGGTTCGTCG
>CAYZBX010000093.1:0-7671 GCA_964476735.1 uncultured Micrococcaceae bacterium | reverse complement strand
ACGGTGGCGTCGTACGGGGAGATCCAGCCCTCGAGGAACTTGGAGGCGCCGGTGGTCGGCATGTCCGTGGTGACCACTAGGTCCTTGATGGCGATCGGGACGCCGGCCAGCGGGTGCAGGGCCTCGGCCTCGGCGCCGCCGGCGGCGCGGATGGCGTCGACCTCGCGGGCGGTGGTCAACGCGCCTTCGGCGTTGACGTGCAGGAAGGCGTTAAGTTTGCCCTCCCCCTGGTCGATGTCTGCGATGCGGTCTAGGTGGGCTTGGACGAGGGCCTCGGAGGTGAAGTCCCCGGCGGCGAGGCCGGCGGCCATCTGCTCAGCGGTGAGTCGGATGAGCTGAGCTGGGGTGTACTCGGTGTTGCTCACGGGTGTGCGTGCTCCTTTGATCAGAACGCGAAAAGGCGGCGAAAACGTGCGGCGGCTTATTCGCCGTCGAGGATGGCTGGGACTTTGAACTGACCGTCTTCGGCGTCGGGCGCGTAGGCAACGGCCTGTTCATTGGTGAGCACGTGGGATTCCTCGTCGTCACGGAACACATTGGTCAGCGGGACCGGGTGGCTGGTGGCGGGAACGTCCTCGGAGACGACCTCCCCGATGCTGCCGAACAGGGTGACCATGCTGGAGAGGTCAGCGGTCATCTGGTCCAGCTCGGCGTCGGTCATATCAATGTGGGCCAGATCCGCCAGGTGGGCGACCTGTTCCCGTGAAATCTCAGACATCAAACTCCTTGTGAGCAGTCTTTGTGGGGTCAAGGTGAGGAAAAGTGTACTCGTCCAGTTTAGTGCTCCGACAGCGGATGCGTAAAAACCCAGTATGTGTGGTCTTCGATACCCCAATCCCGCTCGGGGGCGCGGGAAAACCCACTGGAGAGGTAAAGCTGGTGGGCCGCCGTCATGGTCTGCATCGAGGTCAGCACCACGGTGTTGATCGCCGGGTCCGCGGCGGCGGTGTCCAGCACGTGCTGCACCAGCGCCCGAGCCACCCCGTGGCCCTGGTAGTCGGGGTGCACCGCGAGCATCCGGAACTCGAGTTCGCCCTCGTCCGCCACCTCGGTGTAGGGCTGCCCCGGGTAGGTCATCACCAGCGCACCGGCGATGACCGGTTCCGCCGGGTCGTCGGGTCCGCCGGCCCCGTGCAGTTCGGCGACGACCACGCGGGCGTTCTTGGCCCGGTGCTCGGCGTTGGCCAGGATCTCCGTGTAGGGGTGGCCGGCCGGCAGGTAGCCGCCGTCCACGTAGGCTGCGACGGTCAGCTCCCCGACCTCCCGATAGTCGGCGGGGGTCGCGGTGCGGATCAGCGGCGTCCGCGGGTTGGGCAGGGCGGCGAAGTCGACGGCGCCGGCGGCGGACCAGGAGTCGTTGATGGCGCGCTGACGCAGCACCGGGGCACCGGCCTCTTCGGCGATGAGCATCCCGGCGGCCCAGTCCCATTCTTGGGTGCCGTATTCGGCGTAGCCGTCTAGGGTGCCGTCGGCGACCATGCACAGGTCTAGGGCGGCTGAGCCGGCGCGGCGGATGTCCGCGCACTGCCCCAACAGGTTCGCCAGCGCCCGGTACTGGAAGGAGCGGCGGGCCGCGGCGTAGGCGAAGCCGGTGGCGATCAGCGCAGAGCTGGGCGGTTGCGGGTCGAAGCGCAGCCCGGTGGCGCGCTGGCCAAGCAGCATGCCCAGCGGGTTGCCGCGCAGCGAGGGCCGGCCGTGAATGGCCTCGATGTTGATCCCCGGGCAGTGCGGGTAGCACCAGGCCCCGACGCCGGCCACCGCGAACCAGGTCTTGCCCAGCGCGGGGGCCGCGACGACGCCGATGCGCCAGCGGCCCTGCGGGTCGGCGAGCGCCACCGAGGTGGCGTATTGCGGGATGTTGCGGATGAAGTTGGTGGTGCCGTCCAACGGGTCCACGCTCCAGCGGTAGCCGGAGGGCGTGGAAACGGTGGTGTGGCCGTATTCCTCGCCGGTGATTTCATCGTGCGGCCGGGCCAGGGTGAGCACGTTGCGGACGGCCTCCTCGGCCCGCCGGTCGTAGTCGGTGACCCAGTCGGAGCCGGAGGACTTGTTGTCCGCGCCGAGTTCGGTCAGGGAGGCGTCGGCGGCCCGGCCGGCCAGCACGGTGGCCCCGGACCAGGCCGACCAGAGGGCCACTGTGAGCAGTTCGTCGTCCAGCTCGGTCAGGGCGTCGACGGAGAATTCAGGCAAGGGCTTCCGGTCCTTCGGTGAGCAGGGTGGTGAAGGCGGCCTCGTCGAGGACGGGGACGCCGAGTTCTTCGGCACGGTCGAGTTTGGAGCCGGCGGCGGCACCGGCGACCACGTAGTCGGTGTTCTTCGACACCGAGCCCGGCGACTTGCCGCCACGGGCGATGATGGCCTCCTTGGCCGCGTCCCGGGAGTAGTCCTCGAGAGAGCCGGTGACCACGATGGCTAGGCCGGACAGTGACTGCGGCAGCTCCTCGGTGGCGTCCTCCTCCATCCTGACCCCGGCGGCCGCCCACTTATCGATGATCTCCCGGTGCCAGTCGACGGCGAACCACTCCACCACGGCCTCCGCGATGATGGGTCCGACGCCGTCGACCGCGGAGAGCTCCTCCTCGGTGGCTTCGGCGATCTTGGGGATGGACTTGAAGGCGGCGGCCAGCGCGCGGGAGGCGGTGGGACCGACGTGGCGGATGGACAGGGCGACCAACACGCGCCACAGTTCCTTGGACTTGGCCTTTTCCAGCTCGTCGAAGAGCTTCTTGACGTTGGCCTTCGGCTTGGACGGCGTCTTAGCGCTGCCCTTGGTGAAAAAGTACTTGACCGGTTCGAACTCGCCGGTGGGTTCGCCCTTGACGCGTTTCTCCCGCAGCGTGGTGACTTCCGCGAGGTCGGCCACCTGCAGGTCGAAGAGGTCCGCCTCGGTGGTCAGCGGTGCCGGGGTGGGCTCGTGCGGGTCGGTCAGCGCGTGGGCCGCCTCGGCACCGAGCGCCTCGATGTCGAGGGCCGCGCGGGAAGCAAGGTACTCCACCCGCTGGGTGAGCTGGGCTGGGCAGGAGCGGGCGTTCGGACAGCGGATGTCCACGTCGGATTCCTTGGCCGGGGCCAGCACCGCGCCGCAGGAGGGGCAGTGCTCCGGGAACTGGAACTCCCGCAGCTCGGTGTTGCCCTCACGCAGCGGCAGCACCGGTCCGACGATCTCCGGGATGATGTCCCCGGCCTTGCGCAGGATGACGGTGTCCCCGATGAGCAGGTTCTTGGCCTTGACCACGTCCTTGTTGTGCAGCGTAGCCATTGACACCGTGGAGCCGTCCACGAACACCGGTTCCATGACGGCGTACGGGGTGACCCGTCCGGTGCGCCCGACGTGGACGCGGATGTCTAGGAGCTTGGTGTGAACCTCCTCCGGCGGGTACTTGTAGGCGGCGGCCCAGCGGGGCACCCGGGAGGTGTAACCCAGTTGGGCCTGGGTTTCGAAGTCGTCCACCTTGATGACGATGCCGTCGATGTCGTGCACCAAGTCGTGCCGGTGCTCGCCGTAGTAGCGGATGAAGTCGATGATGCTGGTCGTCTCCGCGATGGTCTTGGGCAGCGGCTGGCCGGCGTCGGCCGGTTCGCCGTCCTCGTCCAGCTCCCCCAGCTCGGTAACGATGTGCGAGTACGGGGAGACCGGCAGCCCCCACTCGGCCAGCAGCTGGTAGGTCTGGTGCTGGCTGGTGGCGGTGAGTCCGGTGGCTGCGCCGATGCCGTGACAGAACATGGACAGCGGCCGCTTGGCGGTTTCCGCCGGGTCCTTTTGGCGCAGCGAGCCCGCCGCGGCGTTGCGCGGGTTGGCCATCGGTGGTTTGCCGGCCTCGGCGAGCGCCGCGTTGAAGTCCTTGAACGCGGCCGAGGGCATGAAGATCTCCCCGCGGATCTCCACCTCGGCGGGCACGTTCTCGCCCTTGAGCTCGGTGGGGATGTCCTTGATGGTCAGCACGTTGTGGGTGACGTCCTCGCCGGTGCGGCCGTCGCCGCGGGTGGCCGCCCGGACGAGCTTGCCGTCTCGGTACAGCAGATTGATGGCGAGCCCGTCGATCTTCACCTCGCACAACCAGGCGATCTTGGTGGCGGTGAGCTTGGCCGCGTTCGCGATGGTCCGGTTGTACCAGGCCTGCAGCTCGGTGAAGGAGAACAGGTCCTCCAAGGAGTACATGCGGACCAGGTGGTCCACGGGCGCGAACGCCTCGGACGCCTCGCCGCCAACCTCCTGGGTAGGTGAATCGTTGGCGACGATCGCCGGGTAGAGCTGCTCGATTTCCTCCAGCCGGCGGTACTTCTGGTCGTAGTCGGCGTCGGAGGCCGCCGGTGTGTCCTCTTGGTAGTAGGCCACGCGCAGCGCCCGGATCTCGTCGATCAGGGCGAAGTACTCTTCCCGGACGGCCTCGGTCGGCATCTGCGCGGTGGACTTGCCGGTGTCGAGGCTGGCGGTCTCCTCACCGTGGGTCTTGGCGGCGGAGGGTTGAGCGTTCATACTTGACCACCTCAGGGAAGTTCGGGGCGTTACGTTGTTGTGGTGGGGACGGCGTCGACCACGATGACGGTGACGTTGTCCCGGCCGCCGCGGGCGAGGGCGTGCGTGATGAGCTCGTTGACCGCGGTTTGGGCGTCCGGGTGTAGGCGCAACAAGGCCTGGATCTCTTCGTCCAGCAACTCCGTGCTGAGGCCGTCGGAGCAGATCAGCAGCCGGTCCCCGGCAATGACAGGATACAGATAAAAGTCGGCCTGGTTGGCGGCACCGGCGCCCAGCGCCCGGGTGATGACGTGCCTGCGGGGGTGAACGCGGGCCTCTTCTTCGGTGATGTAGCCGTGGTTGACCATGTCTTGGACCTCGGAGTGGTCCACCGTGAGCAGCTCCAGCTTGCCCTCGCGCAGCCGATAGGTGCGGGAGTCCCCCACGTTGAACACCAACCAGAAGTGCTGATCGTTCTCCGTGATCAGCGCCGCCCCCGTCACGGTGGTGCCGGCCCGGCCTTGGCCGACCTCGTGGATGTTGAGGTCCGCGTCGGTGAGCGCGTCCTGCAGCGCGGTCGCGTTGATGTCCCCGTTGAAGCCGTCCGCGAGCGCCTCGAGGGTTTGGATGGCCAGCCGGGAGGCGACCTCGCCGGCCTCGTGCCCACCCATGCCATCGGCGACGGCGAACACGCGCTCGGAAACGAGCAGATGGTCCTCATTGATCTCGCGGTGCAGCCCGATGTCGCTGCCGTAGCCGCAGCGCAGGTTGAATTGCTCCGTGGTGCTGAAACGGGACATCTAGTCGATCACCAGTCCTTCGCCGACGCCACGCTTGAGTAGGTAGGGGCGGATCTCGCCGAAACCGCGCACCGAGCGCGGCTCCAGTTCCTCGGTGATGTAGCGTTCGTTGCCGGCCAGGGTGGCCGCGGTCAGGGCATCGATGAGCACGGTGCCGGGCTCGGCCAGCGTGGTCAGCCGGGAGGCGAGGTTCACGGTCGGGCCGTAGATGTCCCCGAACCGGGAGAGCACCCGGCCCCAAATGAAGGAGACCCGGGCTGAGGGCAGCACCGGATCCTCGGCGAAGGTCTGGGCGAGGGCCAGCGAGATCTCCGCGCCGGCCTCCGGGGTTTCGGCGTTGAACAGGACCTCGTCCCCGACCGTCTTGACGAGCCGGCCGCCGCCGACGGAGATGATCTCGGCGCACTTGTTCTCGAAGCGCTGCACCATCTGGGCCAGCGTGCGTTCGTTCATTTGCCGGGACAGCGAGGTGTAGGAGACCAGATCGGCGAAGCCCACGGCGCGGGCCAGCGGCAGTGGGGCGTCGTCCTCGTCGCCCTTGCGGCCGGATGCGGAGGCGGCTAGCCCGGCTTCCACCCGAACGGTGAGCCGTTGCAGTGCGGCGTTGAGCTGGCGGCGCCACGAGTACAGCAGGACTGATTCTAGGGCCGGGATGAGATCAGGCAGCAGGTCCACCATCCGGCGGCGGGCCTCCGGGTCGGAGAGCTTTTCGGTGTCGATCAGGTCCTCGACGAGGGCCTCGACCTGCCAGACCACCATCCGGTCGGTCATCTGGCCGATGGAACGGGTGAGCGAGATGGTGGTTTCCTCGTTCAGGATGTCCCGGCGGACCAAGTCGACCATGGTCCCGACCGCCTTGACGTCTTCGGCGGTGAAGGCCCGATCATCGTCGGAGAGGTTGGGAAAGCCCAAAGCGCGCCAGACCTTGCGAGCGGAGACGAGGGAGACGCCCACTTCCCGGGAGATGTCCCGGCGGGTCATGGTGCGCTCGCCGCCCAGCAGGTGATTTTCTAACGCGCGGATGCGTTCGTGCCAGTCCTCGGCGTAGGCGGCCGGTGCGGGGATCGCCCGGGTTTCTGGTGCGCGCGCCACGGATTCCTCGTCCGGGTCGTGGGGCCGAGAGGCCTTGCGCAGCAGGTCAGGGTCGATGGCAGCGAGATCGATTTCCCCGGAGACGATGTCCTGAGGGGCCAGGGCGCGCAGCTTCGCGGTGGTGGGTTTTTCCACCAGCGGGGTGGTGCCTGTTTCATCGATGTGCACCAACGAGGCTAGTGCGTCGTCGCCGTCCTCGTAGGAGGCGGCGGAGTGCCGAGGGTCATCCGGGGGGACGGTAGCCTCATGCGTGTTGGCATCACTCATGAATCATCCCATCTTTTACCCGGTGTAGTTATGGCAGTGTCTACATTAGTACGTCGGGCGTTTTTCGACACTTCTGTCCACACCGCGTCGACGAAGAGCTGCGGGTTGGGCACCTGCGGCAGCCGAACCGTTTCCCCGTAGCCGTAGTGCACCCAGATGTCCGCGGAGCTGCGGCGGGTGCGTCCGTAGCGCAGCTCCGTGATGGACCCGAGGTCAATGGTCACGGTGCGGTAGCCCGGCGGGCGACGCCCGGCGTAGTTGCTGATCGCCGGGAAGAAGCGGCGGTGCACCAACCGCTGATTGGTCAACCAGGTGCGGTGCCGCAGATAGCGCAAGAACGGGCGGATCACCCCGGGGTAGATGAACAACAGGAACACCAGCCCCCAGGCGATCCAGTAGGCGTAGGTTACCGCGGTGGTGAAGTCCGGGCCGTAATCGACGACGGCTTGCAGCCGGTGGTAGGCCCCGACGCCGAAGCCCAGCACCAGCGCCAAGAACAGGGCCCAGATGACGGCGCTGCGCAGCACGATGGCAGACGGTCGCGTCCGGACGATGAGGCGTTCACCGTTCTTGACATCAATACGCATAGGGGCCGTTCGTTGCTACTCGTTTCTGTGCTGAGGCTAGTTTAGCCAGAGAACCTTGATCAGTTGCTGGTGGTCGGTGCGCGATCGGTCAGGTTGTGGGCACCGCAAGGTTGGTCGCAGCTGAGCGCTAGGTGGTTCGGCCCCGGACGGAGCCGGTCCTATTGCTGCTAGGTCGGCCGTCTGCAGCTCCACGTGATGATCACTGGCGCGGTGGCCGGGTTGGGTACGGACCCTACCCTTGCACCGCCGGGCGTAGGTGGGTGATGTCCGCGGAGGAGAGTTGGTGGGTGCCGTGCGCGGATTCGACGATCAGCTCGGCGTTGGGACCCAACCCGGTGGCCAGGCCGGTGTAAGGCTGGCCGTTGACGGGGGTGACCTTGACGGCCTGACCCAGGGTGGCCATCCGCGGCTTGATGCGCTGTTGAGCCCAGCGAGCGCCGGAGCCGAGGTCGGCGGCCCGAGCCCAACC
>CAYZBX010000092.1:0-7788 GCA_964476735.1 uncultured Micrococcaceae bacterium | reverse complement strand
ATAACACTTGTGCTTGGCCGGGACAGCGTGGCTTGATTTTGCCGGTCAGGGCTCGGACCGACCGTGACATGCAGGCCAGTGGTCCGCAGAAAGTTTCGGTGGAGGCCTCGGACTCGAAAGTGTCAGCCTCTTTCCCCACTAGGACCGCTAACGAAGACCTCGATCTGAAATCCGAAGTCGAAGTCATTTGCACCATCGGCCGGGTCACTTTTGGCGACGACTTCTGGCAACCGATGATCGATGATTACGGGGTAATCCGTAATCACATCGAAAAGGTCATTCCGGGATTTGAAAACTATAATCGCCGTCTTGAACGTCCCGGCGGTTTCATGTTGCCGCATGCAGCACGGGAACGTATTTTCAACACTTCTAACGGAAAAGCGCAACTGACGATTAACCAGACCGATGTAATCGACTTGGAACCGCACCAGCTCTTGCTTTCGACGGTGCGAGCCCATGATCAATACAACACCATCAGTTACGGTTTGGACGATCGGTACCGGGGAGTTCGTGGCGGTCGACGAGTGATCTTTATTTCTCGACACGACCTAGCAAAACGGAACTTAGCCGATGGCGACATCGTGGACGTCGTTTCCGTTTACGACGGAGAAGAGCGGCGAGCGCCAAACTTCAGGCTTGTCGAGTATGACACGGCCCGTGACTGCATAACCGGGTACTTCCCAGAGCTCAATATTTTGGTTCCGCTTTCTCAGCGGGCAGACGGTTCATACACACCGGTATCGAAATCATTGGTGGTGCACCTAGAGCCAACGGGCCATAAGGCTCAACAGTAGGACTGCATACAAAAAGACAAGAGTGCGGCGTGGACTGACCGATCCATGGCCGCACTCTTGTTTTTATGGTGGTCAACGACCTTGATCAAAGTAACCCGCGTCGACGAACCAAAGCGAGATTGTTCCATGCGAGACACAAAACCGGCGCGCGAGTAATCCCATATAAGTAGTCGTTGTCTGGCTAAAAGATGCCTTCCACGATAAACTTAAGTATCACTGTGAGAACAAGCGTTCGCTGTGCGAACATTTGGTGAAGAAGGTTGGAGATTACCTGTTGCAAGAGGCCTATATTTACGACTCAGTCAGAACTCCATTCGGCAAGCTAGGTGGCGCGCTCGCCGGCGTTCGCCCAGACGATATGGCTGCCCACGTGGTGAAGACGCTCATTGACCGGTACCCGGAGTTGGATGTGGAGCGCATCGATGAGGTTGCGTTCGGCAACGCCAACGGCGCCGGCGAAGAGAATCGCAATGTGGGGCGCATGGCTTTGCTCTTGGCCGGCCTGCCGGTCTCTATCCCGGCGAACACCATTAACCGCCTTTGTGGCTCATCGCTAGATGCCGCGATTTCCGCGTCTCGGCAGATCAACACCGATGAGGCCGACCTGATGCTCATCGGTGGGACCGAGTCAATGTCCCGTGCACCATGGGTGACGCTGAAGACCGAACGTCCCTACCCGGTGGGTGACATGGTCATGGCCTCAACCACCCTTGGCTGGCGACTGGTCAACAAGAACATGCCGAAAGAGTGGACCGTCTCCTTGGGGGAGGCCACCGAGCAACTGGTTGATAAGCACAAGGTCTCCCGCGAACGCCAAGATGAATTCGCAGCCCGCTCCCACCAGCTTGCAGCCAAGGCCTGGGCCGACGGCCACTACGACAAGCTGGTGGCCGCTATCCCCGATACCGAACTGACTCAGGACCAGACCATCCGTCCAGATTCGACGGCTGGATCCCTGGCTGGACTGCGCACAGTATTCCGCAAAGAAGGCGGCACCGTGACCGCAGGCAACGCTTCACCCATGAATGACGGTGCTTCCGCGGCCATCCTCGGCTCCGCCAAGGCTGCCGACCTGTTGGACGCAGAACCGCTGGCGCGCATCGCCGGGCGGGGCGCGGCCGCCAACGAACCGCAATTCTTCGGTGAGGCACCAGTCGAGTCCGCCAACATCGCGCTGAAGCGTGCCGGCATCAGCTGGAATGACGTTGGCGCGGTCGAACTCAACGAAGCCTTCGCCGCCCAGTCGCTGGTCTGCCTCGACGCTTGGGGCGTGGACCACTCCATCGTGAACGCTTGGGGCGGCGCCATCGCGCTCGGCCACCCGCTGGGCGCCTCCGGTACCCGCGTGCTCGGGACCCTCGCTGCCCGCCTGAAGGCAGAGAACCAGCGCTGGGGCGTCGCCAGCCTGTGCATCGGCGTAGGCCAAGGCCTTGCCGTGGTGCTGGAGAACGAAGACGCCCGCTAACAAGTCTTGCTCAACTCATCAAAGGAAAACACTCACCATGTCTAAATTTGTTCAGACCGCTGCAGAGGCCGTCGCAAACATCGATAATGGCTCCTGCGTGCTCATTGGCGGCTTCGGTAACGCCGGCCAGCCCATGGAACTGATCGACGCGCTAATGGATTCCGGCGCCACCGATCTGACCGTGGTTAACAACAACGCCGGCCAGGCCGACGCCGGCCTAGCGCTGCTGATTAAGGAGCGCCGGGTCAAGAAGATCATCTGTTCCTTCCCCCGCCAGTCTGACTCATGGCACTTTGACGAGGCATACCGTGCCGGCGAGATCGAACTCGAGCTGGTGCCACAGGGCAACCTCGCGGAGCGGCTGCGTGCTGCAGGCGCAGGAATCGGCGCCTTCTTCACCCCCACCGGATACGGAACCACCCTGGCCGAGGGCAAGGAAACCCGCGAGATCAACGGCCGCAACTACGTGCTGGAGTACCCGATTTACGGTGATGTGGCCCTGATCAAGGCGCTCACGTCCGATGAAAAGGGCAACCTGGTCTACCGCAAGACAGCGCGAAACTTCGGCCCCATCATGGCTGCTGCCGCGACCCAGACCATCGTGCAGGTGGACAACGTGGTGCCCACCGGTTCCTTGGACCCGGAGAACATCGTCACCCCGAGCATCTACACCGATGTAATCGTGCAAATCGCCACCGAATCCGGCGTTAAGGCCCGCGCCGAAGAAGCCGCCAAGAACTAGGCCAGAAGCTGTAGGGAGAAAACCACACCATGAAACGCGCAGAAACCGTTGACCGCAACACTCTGGCCCAGATCGTCGCCGCTGACATCGAGCCTGGCTCCTTCGTAAACCTCGGCATCGGCCAGCCAACACTGGTCTCCAATTACCTGACCGACGAACAAGACATCACCCTGCACACGGAGAACGGCATGCTGGGCATGGGTCCGGTTGCCGAAGGTGACGCGGTTGATGAGGACCTGATCAACGCAGGCAAGATCCCGGTGACGGAGACGCCGGGCGCCAGCTACTTTCACCACGCCGACTCCTTCGCCATGATGCGCGGCGGACACCTAGACGTCTGTGTTCTCGGCGCCTTCCAAGTCTCCGCAACGGGCGACCTCGCCAACTGGCACACCGGTGCACCGGACGCGATCCCGGCCGTCGGCGGCGCCATGGATCTGGCGATCGGCGCCAAGGACGTCTACGTCATGATGAATCTCTTCACCAAGGACGGCCAGTCCAAGTTGGTCAAGGAATGCACCTACCCGCTCACCGGCATCGGGTGCGTCTCCCGGGTCTACACCGACCACGGGGTGTTCGAACTAGCCGACGGTAAAGTCACGGTGCGTGATATCTTCGGCATCAGCTTCGAAGACCTGCAGGCAAAGATGGATGTAGAACTCATTGACGGAACCGACGCCTAAACCAGCCCCGAAGACCCAGGGCGAGGAGAGCGCGCTCTTCGTGCAATCCTTCGCCCGCGGGTTGGAGGTCATCGAGGCCTTCCAACCCGGTTTCGGCGCCATGACCCTCACCGAGGTCTCCGCGGCAACCGGGTATTCTCGGGCCACCGTGCGCCGGTTCCTGCACACCCTCGTGCATCTGGGCTACATGCGCACCGACGGGAAGACCTTCAGCCTCACCCCGCGGGTCATGCAGCTGGGTTACGCCTATCTGGCCTCACAGTCACTGCCGGATGTGCTGGAGCCGATCCTGGCTGATCTGTCTGCCGAGCTGGGGGAGTCCACCTCCGCTTCCGTGCTGGACGGCACCGACGTGGTCTACATCGCCCGGCAGCAAACCCGTCGGATCATGCACGTGGCCATCACGGTGGGCACCAGATTCCCGGCCTACGCCACCTCCATGGGCCGGGTACTGCTGGCAGGACTAAGCGAGGAAGTCCTGCGGGAGTACTTTGCTCAGGTCAAGTTTGTTCCGCTCACGCCTCGAACAACGATCGACGAGGAATCCCTGCGCGCAGAACTGGCCCAGATCCGCGAGCAGGGCTGGTGCTTGGTCGATCAGGAACTGGAGATCGGGCTGCGCTCGCTAGCGGTGCCGGTACGCAACCGCGCCGGCGAGGTCATCGCGGCGATCAACACATCCATGTCCACCCACCTTGACCCGGAAGGCAAGGAGCTGTCCGAACGCGTGGCAGAAGTCTTGCCGAAACTGCAGGCCGCCGGTCAGCAGGCCGGACTCGCGTTTTAGCGAAAGTCCTTCAACAGGGCCGCTGCGGCATGCCAGCCTGCCATGCCGTGGGCACCACCGCCGGGCGGCGTGGCTGCAGATGCCAGATACAGCTGCCGCTTCTTAAGCCGATAGGGGTGGAAAGACGGCAGTGGCCGCACGAATTGCTGGAAGCCGCTGAGCGAACCCCCGCCGATGTCGCCGTCCACGAGGTTCGGGTTCCATGCCTCCAAAGCACGAGGTCTTGACTCGTGTACCGCAAGGATGCGTTGGCTAAAGCCCGGGGCGAAGCGTTCGAACTGGTTGATGATGCTCTTCAACACGCTGTCGTTGTAACCGCGCGGGACATGCGCGTAGCTCCAGAGCACATGCTGATCCTCTCGAGGACTGCGGGTAGGATCGGCAGTCTGCTGCTGAGACACCATGACGAAGGGGCGGTGCGCAATCCTGCCGTTGAAGACTGCGGTTTCCGCGGCCTGCAGTTCTGCGGAGTTCCCGACAAGATGGACCGTGCCCGCCGAGGCAATCCGCTCATCCAGCCACGGCACCGGCCCCTGCAACAGGAAATCGACCTTGGACACCGACGGGCCGTATCGCCAGCGAGCGAGAAGTCGCCGTTGCAGAGAAGACAGCTCCACCCCTCGAAGAGCCAAGATCTGACGCGGCGTTAGGCTAAGCAGCGCGGCATCGGCTACGGGAAGTTCGTGTAGATCGGTGACGGGCCGATTCGTGATGATCTTCCCACCGTGCTCGGACAACACCGATGCTAGGGCATCGACCAATCTTTGGGTACCGCCCTCTACAACCGGCCAGCCCGTGGTCATGCCCAAGCCACCGAAGAGGATGCCAACGGCACTGGTGAATGGGTGCTGTGGCGGCACGATCGGGTGCGCAGCTGACCCGGTGAACAAGGCTCTCGCTTCGGCCGTGGTGAAGATCCGGTTTGCAGTCACACTGGCAGGGAGGAGTGCTCTTAGGCCGAAACGAGCCATGAAGCCTAGGTCCTGTGGCCAATGACTAAGCGGACCGAGCAGATTCTCTGCCGCTCGCTCTGGATTCGAAGCAATCGTGTCATGAAGTGAGCGCCAAGCTCGACGATCCGCAGCCGGCAGCAGACCAACAGTTCGTTGCACGTCTTGTTCCAACACAGCAGTCTTCTCCGCGGAAATCGGGTGCGCGAGCGGATATGTCGGATGCAACCAACGCACGCCGTGTTCTTCGACTTTCAAGTGCTTGAACGCCGGGCTGATGATTCCGGTTGGGTGCGCGGCAGCACCAAGATCGACCACCGAGCCGTTGCCGAACACGTCCGCAGAACGTGCCGCGCCACCGACCCGTTGGTCGGCCTCGAAGACCGTCACGTCAGCGCCGGCAGCGGCGAGCCGACAGGCTGCGGTCAGTCCGTTGAGGCCACCGCCGAGGACATTGACCCGCATCCAGTTAGTTTGCCAGGGACCACTCGACGTGGTCGCCGGCCGCGCGGTAGACGTTGACCGGTTCCGGCGGATTCAGCCGCATCAGGTAACCCTCGGTGCGGGCCATGTGTTCGGCGCGTTCGCGTTCGGTGGCATCACTGATGTTGAGGTTGAGCCGGTTGGTATCCCGAGTAGCGGTGTTGAAGAAGCGCCTATAGAGCTTCTTCGGTAGCGCTCCCGCCCTTACACGCTCCGCCTTGTAACCTTGACGGTTGTGGCGTTCATCGTCGTATTCGATGTGCAGGGTGATGAAGCGGCGGTCCTTGGACGGATCCGTCTCGGCTAGGTTATCTGGGGTGGCGTCGATGAAGCCGGCTACGAGTTTGCCGGGTAGTGCTTGGCGGCCGTCGGCGCGGGCCTGTCGCATGCCGCGCTTGTTGCGTTGCACGAGCACCATGAAGGTGGCCGCGATCAGGACCGGTAGGGCGATGATGAAGATCGCCGGCCAAGCGTTGATGAGGGTTTCGAATGGGGTCGGCGAGCCCATGATGGACTCCTTAGGATCGAGGTGGTTTCTCTGCTGTCTCCACTTTCACGCTAGCACCCTCGGCTGGGCATTGCCCTAGCGCGCGAGGGACCACTCGATTTCCCCGTTGCGGCTCAGGTGCACAGTGACGGGTTCCGGTGGGTTCAGCGATATTCAAGTTGACGTTCCCCACATAGCGCAGGGTGGTTCTGAAGAATCGGCTACGAAGTTTCTCCAGCGCAGCTCCGACTCGGGTGCGCCGGTCCTCGTACGAATGCAGGTTGTTTTCGTTGTCGCGGTACTCGATATACATCGTGATGAATCTGCGATCCATGGATTCACCTAGGGGTGGATGATTGGTGGTCCGCGCATCAATGAACCCGGCAACCACGTGGCCGTGGAACTGGTCCCATCCGCCGACGCCGACTTTGCGATAGCCACATTTGCTCCGTTGAATCGCGATCATCGCGATGACGCCGACAAGCACGATCAGTCCCATGAGGAGCAGAAACGGCCAAGCACTGAACAGCATTTCTACCGGTGAGGGTGGTCCCATCGCGGTTTACCTTTCCGGATTGGTGGTCAGGAATGCGTGCACAGTTTTACGCTAACACCTCGGGCTAGCTGTGTGACGGACAAAAAAGAAGAGCTCCCGCCATGCAAAAGATGACGGGAGCTCTACGCGCAGAATCGATCTGCGTCGGTTGCCTTAGTTCAGGGCAGCCAGCGCGGAATCGTAGTCTGGTTCGGTTTTGATCTCCGGAACCAGCTGGTTGTAAACAACCTTGCCGTTTTCATCCAGCACGACCACCGAGCGAGCCAGCAGGCCAGCCAGCGGGCCATCCTGCTGGGTGACGCCGTAGTCTTCGCCGAAGGAGGAACGGAAGGCGGAAGCAGCAACGGTGTTCTGGATACCTTCGGCACCGCAGAAGCGGTCCAGCGCAAACGGCAGGTCCTTGGACACGTTCACCACAACGGTGTTGTCCAAGTTGGCTGCGGCTTCGTTGAACTTGCGCACGCTTGCCGCGCAGATACCGGTGTCAACGGACGGGAAGATGTTCAGCACGACCCGCTTGCCGGCGAAGTCAGCGGACTTCACGGCGCCCAGATCGGTACCGACAAGATCAAAAGTAGGGGCGGTTTCACCGACGGCTGGCAGTTCGCCAGCGGTGGTGACTTCATTTCCATCAAGAGCAGTTTTAGCCATAATTCAAGTCTCACATGGAAACAAACCGTTTGCCATCTCCACCTAGCGGAATTCTTCACAATTGGCGGCGATTACTCGACCAGAGAAACTTTGCTTCTGTGCCGACCCACACGAGAATTCTGGCGCCCGCGAAGGTCACGAGGCCAAGGACGAAAACCCAGAATCCGGCCGTCATCCCGGAGACAATCAC
>CAYZBX010000091.1:0-7792 GCA_964476735.1 uncultured Micrococcaceae bacterium | reverse complement strand
ACGGCCCGACCAAGGACGTCTACGACTACACCGAGGACCCTGCCTTCCCACCAGCGCCAGACGTGGTGACCATTACCTTCGAACAAGGCATCCCGACCAAGTTGGATGGCCGCCCGGTGACCCCGCTGCAGGCGATCGAGGAGCTTAACCGCCGGGCAGGTGCCCAAGGCGTAGGACGCATCGACATGGTGGAGGACCGCCTCGTCGGCATCAAATCTCGCGAGGTTTACGAGGCCCCGGGCGCCATGGCGCTCATCACCGCGCACCAAGAACTCGAGAACGTCACGCTCGAGCGCGAGCAGGCACGCTTCAAGCGCATCGTTGGACAGCGCTGGACCGAACTCGTCTACGACGGTCAGTGGTACTCGCCGCTGAAACAGAGCCTGGATACCTTCATCCAGGACACCCAGAAGTACGTCTCGGGTGAGATTCGTCTTGAGCTGCACGGTGGCCGGGCGACCGTTCAAGGGCGCCGCTCCGACACCTCGCTTTACGACTTCGGTTTGGCCACCTACGACACCGGCGACACCTTTGACCAGTCGTCGGCTCGCGGGTTCATCGACATCTTTGGCCTATCCGCTAAGGTCGCTGCCGGCCGTGACATCCGGGTCAAGGGTGCCGTGGACGACCTGTCGGACGTCGCTAAGTTGTCCAACGACTAAGATCAGCACTGTTAGAGTCCTAGCCCGCCCCGCTGCGAAGGAGAAGCATGTCCACCGACCAGAACGCCCCAGTAGAGTCGTCAACCGAAACAACTGGCGGCACGAATGAAGGCGCCCTCTGGGGTGGACGCTTTGCGGCGGGGCCGGCACAGGCTTTGGCTGCGTTGAGTAAATCGACGCACTTCGACTGGCGACTAGCCCGATACGACATCGCCGGATCAAGGGCACATGCGAGGGTCCTCCACAAGGCAGGACTGTTGGATGAGGCAGAACTCGACGGCATGCTGTCCGCGCTTGACCAACTCGACGAGGACGTGCGCACCGGTCGGTATGTGGCCGCGGAGTCTGACGAGGACGTCCACGGCTCCTTGGAGCGCGGCTTGCTGGAACGGGCGGGGGAGCACTTGGGCGGAAAACTCCGCGCCGGTCGCTCGCGCAATGACCAGATCGCGACCCTTGGCCGGATGTTCTTGCGCGACCACGCTCGACTGATCTCGGCCGGCGTGATCGAAACCATTGACGCGTTGATCGCCCAAGCTGAGGCGCATCCGAATGCGGCCATGCCAGGCAGAACGCACCTTCAGCACGCCCAACCGGTCCTGCTCTCGCACCATCTGTTGGCCCATGCGTGGCCGCTATTGCGGGACGTACAGCGTTTCATGGACTGGGACAAACGGGCCGCCGTTTCCCCGTACGGTTCCGGCGCGCTTGCCGGGTCCTCTCTGGGGTTGGACCCGGAGGCCGTTGCAGCGGACCTCGGCTTTGACTCCGCGTGCCACAACTCCATCGACGGAACTTCGGCGCGCGATGTCTTTGCGGAGTTCGCGTGGGTGGCCGCTCAGATCGGTGTGGACCTGTCTCGGATCAGCGAAGAAATCATCTTCTGGGCGACTAAAGAGGCCTCATTCATCACCCTTCATGATGCCTACTCCACGGGTTCGTCCATCATGCCGCAGAAGAAGAATCCGGACGTCGCTGAACTGGCTCGCGGAAAGGCGGGTCGGCTCATTGGAGATTTAACGGGGCTGTTGGCCACCTTGAAGGGCCGGCCGCTGGCCTACAACAGGGATCTGCAGGAAGACAAGGAGCCCGTTTTCGACGCGGCGGACACACTCGAACTCCTGTTGCCCGCGGTTTCCGGGATGATCGCGACCCTCACGTTCCATACCGAACGGATGGCTGAGCTGGCTCCGCAAGGCTTTGCGTTGGCCACGGACGTAGCTGAGTGGTTGGTGCGCCAAGGCGTACCGTTCCGAGTTGCACATGAGCTTTCTGGCGAAGCCGTACAGAAGGCGGAGGCCAAGGGTGGAGACCTTTGGGACCTCACGGACGACGAGTTCGCGGAGATCTCCGAGCACCTCACCCCAGGTGTCCGGAGCGTCTTGACGACGGAAGGGTCGCTGAACTCCCGCTCCGCACAGGGCGGCACTGCGCCGGTAGCGGTCGCACAACAGCTGGAAGCCTTGAAGGCACAGTTGGCAGAGGCCCGCAGCTATGCGCAGCCATCGGAGCTGCTGACATGATCGTGGCCTTCTCCGTCGCCCCATCAACCGACCATCCCGACGCCTCAGTGCACGAAGCCGTTGCGGAAGCCATCGCAGTGGTGAGATCCTCCGGGTTGCCGAACCGAACCAGTTCCATGTTTACCGAAATCGAGGGTGAATGGGACGAGGTCATGGCCGTTGTCAAAGAAGCCACCATGCTGTGCGCCAAGTACGGTTCGCGAGTCTCCTTGGTGCTCAAGGCCGACATTCGACCGGGCCATAGCGGGGAAATCGACGGAAAGGTCGAACGAGTAGAGAAATACCTTGCCGAGCGCAAGGACGAGATGTAACCTAGGTCACATAAGTTGTTTTGCGGTCGATACGACCGGAAACGGCCTTCCTTGAATAACGGGGACCATCGCCCATCGGGCGGTGGTCCTTCGTTATTTTCCAGACAGTTTGAGTCCTAGGCGAATAGCTCCTTGAAGTGCTCCAACGAATTCGATTGCTGAGCCGCACGCCACAGCCCGGCTGCCATGATGGTCACCACGATGAGCGTTCCGACGATGACCCCGGTGATGACCACTCCCGACCGTGCCCAGACCTCAGGCTCGATCGTCAGCTCGCGCAGGAACGTTAGTTCTGACACGATCCAACCCAAGAACAAACCCAGAGCCACACCCAACAGGCTGCCGACGAGACTCTGCGCCAGACAGGTGCCGATGAAACGGGCGCGCGATGACAAGAGCGTGAGCACCCCGGAGGTGGCGACGCGTTTCGTTTGCTGGGCCAAGACGATCGCGTAGACGAAAGCCGCCGCGAAGCCTAGCCATGGCAAACTCCGGTACAGCAGAGACATCCGAACAGGAGCCAGTTCTTCGTAGGCGTCGTACCCCGCCCCTTGCAGCGCAGAGAGCACCCGCTCGGGGTCGGCATCGGGGGCCAGCGTCAAGTACCACGCTGCGTGCGAACCGGAGTCACCTCCGGGGAATTGGTTCAATAACTCGGCAGATACCAAAGCCGTGTCTGGGGGAAGGGTTGACCAACCCTGATCGAATACACCTGCTACTTTTGCGGTGACACTTCCCTGACGTGACCCAGGATCGGCGCCGTCCTGGACCGCCACCGTCAACTCGATACTCTGACCATCAAGTCGCGAGAGGTTCTCCCCGTTGACCTGTCGGGGTAGTAGTACAGCAGCCTGTTCATCCATGATGCTCTTGGATTCCGTGCTGATCGAAACAACGCGAGGACGAAAGGGCTGCGCTTGGAGCTCAAGCGAACCGTCGGTGGTGCTGACGGTCAAGTGTTCGAGAGGAATCAGTTCTTCAACATCCGAACGTTGGCCGAGCACACTTCTCAGGTCCTCGCCGGGTGCTTGGTCCCCTGGGACGAAAACCGAGAACACCGGCCGTGAATCGTCCAACTCCAACTTGCTGAGACTGATGAACCAAGGAATCGCCAAGACCGTGACCAAGAAGACGGTCACGAGCGTCAACAAGAAGAGCCGAAATCGCATGGTCCCATCCTAAGCGCCGGGTCAATTCTACCCACCGAGCTAAGCCGTTATATGATTGATGGTCAGAAAAGTCGTTTAACACTAGGAGCCACCTTCGTTGAAAAGCACCGCTGTAGAGGCTCTTGAGGGGAACAGCGCCGATCAGCGCAACGCTGACATGTACCGCCGCGAATTGGCCAAGGAGCAGCGACACGTTGATCGGTGTTACGCTCGGTTGGATGAGTTGCACGCAGAAAAGCAACAACAGCTCGCCGACCTTCGTAAAGGCGGGGCGCAAGGTTCCTTGCAGAACGTATCCGAGCGCGACTCCTTCGCCACCCTCTATGAGGATAGGATCGCCCAATTGGAGGCGGTCGATGAACGGCTCGTCTTTGGCTGCCTGAACATGGCAGAGGGACGACTTCCCACCCGTTACATTGGACGACTAGGACTCTCCGAGCCGGACCAGACTCGCCTGCTAGTCGACTGGCGTGCCCCTGAAGCGGCGGCCTTTTACCAAGCCACGGCTGCTGACCCACTGGGCGTTCGGCGGCGCAGGCACCTGATGCTAGCCGGTCGGCGTGTGCGCGGCATTGAAGATGATGTGCTCGATCCAGAACTGCTGGACGAAGATGGCACGGTGCAAGGGCAAGGCGCACTCTTGGCGGCTCTGACCTCCCACCGCACCGGCCAGATGGGCGACATTGTTGCTACTATCCAAGCCGAACAAGACACCATTATCCGTGCCCCGCTGAAGAACACCCTCGTCGTGCAAGGCGGACCAGGCACGGGCAAAACAGCAGTGGCACTGCACCGTGCCGCGTACCTGCTGTACACGCACCGTGATCACCTTGCCAACTCGGGGGTGCTGCTTCTCGGACCATCAGAGTCGTTCCTGCACTACATCGAGCGCGTGTTGCCGGCGCTGGGGGAGACTGGCGTCACCCTGCGTTCCTTGAACACCATGCTTCCCGGAGTTACCGTGACCGCTACCGAAGACAACCGGCGCGCACGGTATCTCAAGGGACAGCTTTTCATGCAAGACGTGATCGCGAATGCGGTGACACTACGCCAACGCCGGATCGAAACGAACCGCCCACTCCGCGTTTCGGGGCACACACTGCAACTGAAACCGGGCACTGTTCGCAAGGCGCTCGAGGCAGCACAAGCCAGCGAAAAACCTCACAATCAGGCTCGCGAGGTTTTCGTGAAGCACGTGCTGCGCCGTCTCATGGACCAATACTCGAAGGTCCTCGCCAAGGCCTTCCCCGGGAAGTTCCAAGACGAGGCGATGCTGATGGACGATCTTCGGCACAGCCGCGACGTGAAAATCGCCCTGAACCTTTGTTGGATGCCGCTCACCGCGGATCAGTTGTTGCGCGAGCTGTTCAGCAAGCCCCAGTACCTCGCCGACGCGGCCTTCTTCCTTTCCGAAGAAGATCGGCAAACGCTGCTGCGACCGGAAACGGCCGATTTCACCGAAGATGACGTCCCACTCCTTGACCTAGCGATGGATTTGCTTGGTGCCATGCCCAGCATTAGCGCGCGAGCGGACCAAGCACAGGCGGAACGGAACCTCGAAAACGCCAAACGGGCGCTCGAAAACGTTTCGGCGCAGCTACAAGAAATCGGTGTAGACGGCAGCGTCGACGCGGAGCAATTGGCTGCACTCAACGCCGATACTGGCCCACGACTCACAGACCAAGAACGGATTGAACGGCAACGCCAATGGACCTACGGCCACATCGTGGTCGACGAGGCACAAGAACTCTCACCGATGCAGTGGAGCTTCTTGGCGAAACGTTGCCCGGTGAAGTCCTTCACGATCGTGGGTGACATTGCCCAGGCTTCGGCGCCGGCAGCGGCTAGCAGCTGGGCGCAGGCCATGGCGCCGTTGGTGGAGGATCGTTACCGTGAAGAGGCCCTGACCATCAACTATCGGACACCGGAACAGATCATGGATCTGGCGCATGCTTGGGCCGCGAGCCAAGGCTTGCCCTACACCCACACCACGGCTGTGCGAGTCGGTGACCACGCACCCGAAACGATTTACACCAGTCAGGAAGAGCTCTGCCAGACGGTTCGCGACTCCGTTGCTGGGCGTCTGCCGGAGCAGGGGATGATGGCCATCATCGTCCCAGCCTCGCTACAAGCTGAGATCCAACACTGCCTCGAGCGAGACTTCGGCAGCAAACTTGGCGTCGGTGCCGGCACACTCGAACAGAACTTGGTGGTGCTCACCGCAACCGAAGCGAAAGGCCTGGAATTCGACGTGGTTCTTCTCGTCGAACCCCTGATGATTTCCGAGGAAGCAGGCGCAGGGGATCTCTTCGTAGCCATGACGCGCGCAACCAACCGCTTTGATGTCATCGCCACGGAGCAACTACCGTCGGCGTTGCAATGATTGGTATCTTGAAAGCGTGGAATCCGGCCCACGTTCAATGCCGGCACTTTTGAATTATCAAGTGAGTCTATAAAACGTGAACGAAACGAAAGCAACTCCAGCTCTTCAGTCGAACGACCCAAGCTTTGCCAATATCTGGCAGGAACTCAAATGGCGCGGCTTGGTGCACGTCTCAACCGACGAAGAGGCCCTAGAAAAAGTGCTTGCTGGAGACCCGATCACGTACTATTGCGGGTTCGACCCAACGGCACCGTCCCTGCACCTTGGCAACCTGGTTCAGATCTTGGTGCTGCGTCGTCTCCAACTGGCTGGTCACAAGCCCCTCGGCTTGGTCGGCGGCTCCACCGGTCTCATCGGTGACCCGCGTCAAACCGGGGAACGGACGCTCAATCCCACCGAAGTAGTTCAAGAATGGGTGGGGCGCCTGCGCGGACAAATCGAACGTTTCCTGTCCTTCGAGGGGGAAAATGCCGCCCGCATGGTCAACAATCTTGACTGGACGGCCGATATCTCGGCTCTCGAGTTCTTGCGCAATATTGGCAAGTACTTCCGGGTGGGAACCATGATCAAGAAGGAAACCGTCGCCAAACGGTTGGCTTCTGACGAAGGCATTTCCTACACCGAGTTCTCTTACCAAGTGCTCCAGGGGTACGACTACTTGGAGCTCTACCGCAACTACGACTGCGTGCTGCAGACGGGCGGGTCGGACCAGTGGGGTAATCTCACCGCCGGAACGGATCTGATTCGACGTGTGGAAGGCAAGAACGTCCATGCCTTTGGTACGCCACTCATCACGAACGCCGACGGCTCAAAGTTTGGCAAGTCAGAGGGGAATGCCATCTGGCTGGACGGCGAAATGTGTTCGCCATACACCTTTTACCAGTTCTGGCTGAATACGGCAGATGCCGATGTGATCAGCCGCCTCAAGGTGTTCACCTTCCGCACGCGGGAAGAAATTGAAGCCATGGAGAAAGAAGTTGCGGAGCGGCCCTTTGCACGCGCCGCTCAACGTCAGCTGGCGTGGGACGTTACTTCCATGGTGCATGGCGAAGACGTCACTCAAAAGGTCATTGACGCCTCGGCCGCGCTTTTCGGTCAGGGCGAACTCGCGGAGATTGATCTGCAGACCCTAGAATCGGCGACCGCTGAGCTGGAAGTGGCCCACCTAGAAGACAATGCAACCATCATCGAAGCGTTCGTCGCCTCCGGCCTGGTCGCATCGAACTCCGAGGCCCGACGCACCATTCGCGATGGTGGCGCCTATATCAACAACCAGAAGGTTAGTGACGGTGATCAGGCTATCTCCGATCACTACCTCCACGAACGGTTAGCAATTCTACGCCGAGGCAAGAGAAACCTAGCTGCCGCGGCCCGAAAATAACTGAAAATCTTAGCTGAGACACACCTCACATAGATCGATTTTGCCCCTGTCTTTTCGCGGAAAGATGGGGGCAAAGTTCTTTAGCGGGCGCGTTCGCCGGGACGAATTTTGCAAAGCCCGAAAATCTCTGTATAGTTATTTCTCGTGCTCAGGGAGCAAGCGAAAAGCCGAAAGGCAAACAGCAAGACTCACTAGGCACAAAACCTCACAACTGATCAAACTTCTGGTGAACACGCCGAAACGCGAATTTGACAGAAGGAAATACAGTCAGTAAGATTGAGGAGCTGCCAGTCACCACCTCGGTGACAAGAAACAGGCAGCGAAACATTTTCGTTGTTTGATATCTCAATAGTGTGTCATGTT
>CAYZBX010000090.1:0-7888 GCA_964476735.1 uncultured Micrococcaceae bacterium | reverse complement strand
GTCCAGGCGGTCCTTGACCTCGTTCCAGAGGTTGGCGCCGCGCAGCGACTTCTCCACCACGGCATCCGCGTCGGACTTGGACATCCGCTTGTTGTTCAGCCGCATGCCGGCGAGCACGTTTTCCCGGATGGACATGGTCGGGAACGGGTTCGGGCGCTGGAAGACCATGCCGATCTGGGTGCGCACCGCCACCGGGTCCACGCCCGGGGCGTAGATGTCGTCGCCATCCACCAGCATCTTGCCGGTCACGCGGGCGCCCGGCAGCACCTCGTGCATCCGATTCATGGTGCGCAAGAACGTGGTCTTGCCGCAACCGGACGGGCCGATGAACGCGGTCACCGAGCGCGGGTCAATGTTGATGTTGACGCCTTCGACCGCCAAGAAATCGCCGTAGTAGACGTTCAGATCTACTGCATCAATTCGTTTTGACATGGTATGTGTTGTTTCCTTCTGCGTAGCAGTCGTGAGCCGGTTAGCGGCCGGTTTTCTTGGGGGCAAAGGCTTTCGCGATGACGCGCGCCAGCAGGTTCAGCAGCATGACCACGATGATCAGCACCAGCGCCGCGCCCCAGGCGCGCTGGGTGGACGGATCGGTGG
Organism: uncultured Micrococcaceae bacterium; assembly: GCA_964476735.1. Lineage (GTDB taxonomy): Bacteria > Actinomycetota > Actinomycetes > Actinomycetales > Micrococcaceae > Micrococcoides. Next base: position 7,291 of record CAYZBX010000090.1, on the reverse strand, counting down.
CCGCCGGCGCCGTCGGGTTCATCAGCTGGCGGTAGATGAACACCGGCAGGGACATCATCCAGTCGTGGAACATGTTCCAGTTGGTCTGGGTGGCCACACCCGCGGTAACCAGAATCGGCGCAGTTTCACCGATGACGCGGGCAATCGCCAAGGTCACGCCGGAGGCGATGCCGGAGATCGCGGTCGGGATGACCACCTTCAGGATCGTGCGCCACTTGCGCACGCCGAGCGCGTAGGAGGCCTCACGCAACTCGTTCGGCACCACCCGCAGCATCTCCTCGGTGGAGCGGACCACCACGGGGATCATCAGCACGGACAGCGCGATCGACGCGGTGAAGCCCATCCGGAAGTTGCCCGGGCCGACAATCAGCGTCAGTAGACCGGCGGCGAACAGACCGGCGACGATGGACGGGATACCGGTCATCACGTCAACGAAGAAGGTGATGGCTCGGGAGAACCAGCCGCCGCGCGAATACTCGACTAGGTAGATGGAGGTCAGCAGGCCGATCGGCACCGAGATGACGGTGGCTACCAGCGTGATCAGCAGCGAGCCGATCAACGCGTGCTTGATACCGCCGAAGACGTTCAGCCCCTCGTTCTGCGAGGCCTGGTCCACCACGCCGGTGATGCCGTGCATGTCCGAGCCGAGGAAGCCGGGGGCGAGCAGGCCCTTGGCGCCGATGGTCAGCACGGTGTAGATCACCGAGATCAGCGGCACCAGCGCCAGCAGGAAGGCGAGCACGATCAGTGTGGACCAGAACGTGTTGGTGGCCTTGCGGCCGCCCTCCACAAAGTAGGTCACCGCGGTGTATGCCACCACGAAGACCAGCGCGGAGATGACCAGCCAGCCGGCGACGTTGAAACCGACCACGGCCATCAGCGCGGCGGCCAGCACCAATGAGCCGGCCAACACGCCAATCCACGTCCACCGCGGCAGCTGGCCCTGGGTGAGCTTGTTGGGTTTTTCCACGGTAGACATTAGTTAGCTCCAGAGAATTCTTTGTGCCGGTTCACGATCGCGCGGGCGATCATGTTCACCACGAGGGTGATGACGAACAGGACGAGGCCGGCTGCGATCAGCTCGTTCGCGCGCATGCCGAATGCCTCCGGGAAGTTCAGGGCGATCTCCGACGGGATGGTCTGGTTACCCGCGCCGATGATGTTCCAGGTGAACAGGCCCGGGGAGAGCACCAGGGTGACGGCCATGGTCTCGCCGAGCGCGCGGCCCAGGCCGAGCATGACCGCGGAGACGATGCCGGAGCGAGCGAATGGCAGCACGGCCATGCGGATCATCTCCCAGCGGGTGGCGCCCAGCGCCAGTGCGGCCTCCTCGTGCAGCTTCGGTGTCTGGATGAAGATCTCGCGGCACAGGGAGGTAATGATCGGCAGGATCATCACCGCCAGCACAACCGATGCGGTCAACAGGGTGCGGCCGGTCGCGGAAGCGTCCTTGAAGAAGGGCAAGAAGCCGGCGTTATTCTCCAGCCACTGGTAGATCGGCACCATCGCGGGCCCGAGCACGGCCATGCCCCACGCGCCGTAGACCACGGACGGGATCGCGGCCAGCAAATCGATCACGTAGCCAATCGAGGCGGCAAACCGTGCCGGCGCAAAGTGTGAGATGAACAGGGCCACGCCGAGGGCGACCGGGGTGGCCAGCAGCAGCGCGATCGTGGAGGCGATCAGCGTACCGCCCATGATCGGCCAGACGTAGTCGAAGAAGTTGGCCTTGCCGCCGGAAAGTTCGCCCTCGCCGGCGAACAGCGCCGGCAGGGACTCCACAACAAGGTAGGCGGCAACGAATGCGAGCACGGACAGGATCACCACGCCGGCGGCTAGCGCCGCGGTGGAGAAAACCTTGTCACCGGCGGGGTTCCCGACGGTCTTGTTCATGAACGCGCTCTTGCCCTTGGTGCGTTCAGGCTGGGTTTGTGTCACAATCATTCCCTCATTGTGCGGTTGGTGGATCAACTCCGCAGAAATGCCAGCAGGCTAGCCGTGCTTTGAAAAGCTAGCGCTGCTGGCATTGCTGAGTTACGGTTCCGTGATGCTTACTCGGCTACCTTGATGGCGTCGATGGTGGCCTGAGCCTTTTCACGGGTTTCGTTGGAGATCGGGGCGTTGTGCGCGGACTCCTCGGCGGTCTTCTGACCCTCTTCAGAGATCACGTATTCGCCGAAGGCCTTGACCAGATCCACGGTTTCCTGATCCTTGTAGCTGGAGCAGAACACGTGGTAGGAGACCAGCACGATCGGGTAGGTGCCCTCTTCGGTGGAGGTGCGGTCCAGCTTGATGGCCAGGTCCTTGTCGGAGGAGCCGGCGGCCTCGGACTTGTCCACGATGGCGGCGGCGGCCTCAGGGGAGTATTCCTGGTAGTTCTCGCCAACCTTGACGGCCACGGTACCCAGCTCGCCGACAGCGGAAGCGTCAGCGTAGGTGATGGCGCCCTTGGTGGACTTGACCTGGGCGACCACACCGGTGGTCTGCTGGGCAGACTCGGCGGTGATCTCGGATGGCCAGGCGTCCTCGGCCTCCCACTTCCAGTCGTCAGCGGCAGCCTTGTTCAGGTAGTCGGTGAAGTTCTTGGTGGTACCGGAGTCATCGGAGCGGTGCACCACGGTGATGCCCTCGGACGGCAGGTCCACATCTGGGTTCTGGTCCTTAATGGCGGCGTCATCCCACTGGGTGATCTCGCCGGAGAAAACCTTAGCGATGGTGGCAGCATCCATGTTGATCTTCTCCACACCCTCGAGGTTGAACGCAACCGCGATCGGGGAGATGTAGACCGGGATGTTGTAGGCGCCCTCGTCGCCGCAAACCTTCTTGGCCTCTTCCTGCTCGTCGTCGGCGAGCGCGGAGTCGGAGCCAGCGAACTGGTATTCGCCAGCTAGGAAGCCCTTACGGCCGGAGCCGGAGCCAACTGGTGCGTAGTTCACCTGTGGGCCCTTGGCGGTCTGGAAACCGGAAGCCCAAGCGGTCATGGCGGATTCCTGAGAGGAAGCGCCGCCACCGGTCAGGGTGCCGGACAGCTGCTCGCCGTTGGCGGCTGGAGAGGTTTCGCCACCGCCGGTGGCCTTCTGGGCGTCGTCGTTGTTGCTGCCGCAGGCGGTCAGCGCGAGTGCGGCGATGGACAATACGGCTGCAGTGCGGCCGAAACGGGTAACCTTCACGAGCATTTCTCTTTCAAGCGTGGGTGATAATCCTCTACGAGGCTAAACGGGCTACGTAACGGGAGGGCGCGCGTCAAGTAAACGGACGGTTAACTCTGGGGTGAAAGCGGGTGTGATTTGGCCGACACCGGCGCAAACCACGGGCGGTAAGCTTGACCCATGGGTAAACTTCGCCAGTTGTTGGCGCAGCGGGCCAAGACGGGTGCCTCCCGCGCCCGCGGCTCGCTGCTGCCGGCCGCCCAGATGGCGATCACCGCGACCATCGCCTACGCCATCGCCGCCACCGTACTGGGGCACGAGGGGCCGCTGTTCGCCGCGACCGCCGCGCTGATCACCCTCGGCTTCAACCGGGAGCCGAAGATCCGCAAGGTGCTGGAGGTCTCCATCGGCTGCACGCTGGGGATCCTGATCGGCGACCTGTTGATGCTCGGGCTGGGCCGGGAACTGTGGGTCGCCACCCTGGTGCTGTTCGTCTCCATCCTGCTGGCCAGGTTCTTGGACTCCGGGGCGACGTTCACCATGCAGATGGGACTGCAATCGGTGCTGGTGGTGCTGTTACCCGCCCCGGACGGCGGCCCGTTCACCCGCTCGCTGGACGCCATCGTGGGCAGCATCTGCGCCCTGCTGGTGGTGTTCCTGACCCCGAAGGACCCGCGCACCGAGCCCTTCGAGGCGCTGGGCGCGCTCATCAAGGACATGGTGACCGCCTGCCAAGACGCCGCCGAGGCGTTCCGCACCGAGAAGTCCGCCGCTGCCTGGCACGGGCTGATCCTGCTGCGCCGCAACGAGCACCGCGTCGGCACCCTGGAGAAGCTGCTGCCCGGCTCCACCGAGCAGGCCACCTACAACCCGACCGGCCGCAAGCACCGCGAGCAACTGGACCAGTTGGCGGCCGCGCTGCCGCAGCTCGATCTCGCCGTCCGCTCGCAACGGATCATCCTGCGCAGGGCCGCCTCGGCGCTAGACGCGGGCGTGTTCAACGCGCGGGCCCGCACCGAGCTGGCCGCCTACTTCGCCGCGCTGGCCGACGCGCTGGCGCTGCTGAACTCCACGCTGGTGGCGGCCAAGACGCTGAAACACCACTCGCTGGGCCTGCCCCGCGAGGAGTTCGCCGCGCTGGCCATGCGGCTGTCCCCCGAACAGTTCGGCGTGGACAGCATCGAGGGCCAGTCGCTGGTCCTGCTGCTGCGTCCGATGCTGGTCGACCTGCTGGTGGCCACCGGGATCAGCCGCTCCGCCGCGGTCGCCTACCTGCCGAACATCGAATGAGTGAGGACCGAAAATCACTATGGCCGAGCCCGAAGAATTCGCCGCAACGCCGACCCTGCGGCACGGCCCCGTCACCCTGCGCGGCTACCGGGACGGCGACGAGGCCCCGCTGGCCGCAGCGGTCGGAGACCTAGCGCAGACCTGGTACACCTCGGTGCCTGCCCCGACGGCGATGGCGGCGGAGATCCAGCGCCGGCAGCAGCTGCAGGCGGCCGGGCAAATGGCGCCGTTCATCGTCTGCTTGGCGGGCGAGCCGGTGGGCATGACCACCCTGATGGCCCTGGACCCGGGGAACCGTCGCGTCCAGCTGGGCTCCACCTGGTACGCCAAGAACTGTCAAGGGACGGTGGTGAACCCGGCGGCGAAGCTGCTGCTGTTGACCCGGGCGTTCGAGGCGCTGGACTGCGTGGCGGTGGAGTTCCGGACGCACTTTCACAACTTCCGCTCCCGCGCCGCGATCGAGCGGCTGGGCGCCAAGCAGGACGGCGTGCTGCGTTCGCACATGTTCGTCTCCGGGGTGCTGCGGGACACCGTGGTGTACTCGATCATCGCGGCCGAGTGGCCGACCGTGAAGCTCGGGTTGGAGCAGCGCTTGGCCGGGCACTAACCGGTCGGCTACCCCGACTAAGCTTGAGGCCATGAGCAAGACACGCACCCGCAGCACCAACCAGTACCGTTGCACCGAATGCGGTTGGACGACGGCCAAGTGGGTCGGCCGCTGCGGCGAGTGCCAGTCGTGGGGCACGGTTGAGGAACGGGTCGGCGGCGGCTCGGCCGCCGTCAAGACCACCGCGGCCGCCACCGTAGCCACCCCGGCCCAGCCCATCGGCGCGGTCGATGCCACCGAGGCCGCCTCCTTCAGCTCCGGCAACTCGGAGGTGGACCGCGTGCTCGGCGGCGGCTTGGTGCCCGGCTCCGTCATCCTGCTGGCCGGCGAGCCCGGCATCGGCAAGTCCACCCTGCTGAGTGATCTGGCCGCCTCGGTCGCGGGGAGGAATCCGCCGCCCAGGTGAAGTCCCGTGCGGCCCGCGTGAACGCCCTAGCGGACAAGCTGCTGCTGGCCGCCGAACACGACCTGTCCGTGGTGTTGGCCCACCTGAACCAGCAGAAGCCAGCGCTGCTGGTCGTTGACTCCGTGCAGACCATCTCCTCCCCGGAGGTCGAGGGCGTCGCCGGGGGGACCTCGCAGATCCGCGAGGTCGCCGCCGCCATCATCGCCGCCGCCAAGGCCGCGAACATCGCCACCGTGCTGGTCGGCCACGTCACCAAGGACGGCTCGATCGCCGGCCCCCGGCTGCTGGAACACCTGGTGGACGTGGTCTGCCAGTTCGAGGGCGAACGCCACGGCCGGCTGCGGCTGCTGCGGGCGGTGAAGAACCGCTACGGGCCCACCGACGAGCTGGGCTGTTTCGAGATGACCGAGGCGGGTATCAGCGCCATGCCGGACCCCTCCGCCCTGTTCCGTTCCAGCGGCAGCCACAACGTCTCCGGCACCTGCCTGACCGTCGCGCTGGAGGGCCAGCGTCCGCTGGTGGCGGAGGTGCAGGCGCTGCTGGCCGAGTCGGCGACGCCGCAACCGCGGCGCGCGGTCTCCGGGCTCGACAACGCTAGGGTTTCGATGCTGTTGGCCGTCCTGCAGCGACGGGCCAACCTACCGCTGTACAAGGACGACGTGTACGTCTCCACCGTCGGCGGGGTGCGCCTGTCGGAACCAGCCACCGATCTGGCCGTGGCGCTGGCCATCGCCTCCTCCAAGACCGGGCACCCGCTGCCGCCGGGGCTGATCGCCTTCGGCGAGGTGGGCCTGGCCGGGGAAGTTCGCCCGGTGCCCGGGGCCGGCCGCCGAATCCAAGAGGCCGCTCGGCTAGGCTTCAGCCACGCCGTGGTCCCGGCCGGCCAAGAGATCACGCTGCCGGCAGGCACGAGCATCAAGCTCGCCTACGTGAGTACCCTAGCCCAGGCCCTCGAGCTGGTCTTCGCCAAGAGCGCCCAGGGCTAACGCAGGTAGAAGGTCGCCGGCTCGGAGCTGAGCTTGCCCAGCTTCACGGTCAGCTTGTAGGTGCCCTGTTGGGGTTCGGAGGCCACGTCCGCGCACTTGGGCGCCGAACGCTTCAACGTCCAACCGAAGCGGGCCAACTCCTTCTTCTTCGGCTTCAATGTCATTTCTAGGTCCTCGCCGTCGACCTGGCAGTCCTTGGAGGAGAAGATCCGATCGTCCCCGCTAGTAATCAGGAATTCTTGCTGGCTGGTGCCCACGTTGAAGGTGCACTCGATGCCCGAGGTGTTCTCGATGCCCATCTCCATGATCGCCTCGTCGGCGGAGAGCGCGAACGACTCGGCCGCGGTGCTGGCCGTCAGCTCGATGTCCTTGGGGTTGCAGGCCGCCAGTTCCGGCGGTTCCTCGCTCACCACCGGGGTGGATACCACCTCCGGCTCGTCCTTGCTCCCGAACAACGCGCCCAGCGCGGTGACCGCCCACGAAACCAACCAGATGATCAGCGCGAGCACCAGCAGGGCCAACACGCCCACCACGATGCGGCGGCGCCGGTACACCTCGGCACTGACCCGGCCAGAAGATTCAGACATACCACCAGCTTAAGACCGGCCGGCTCCCTAGACCGGCAAGGTGGGGTGCAACACACCGGTATCACCGCCACATGACGCATTTCCTATGATGGTTCAATGCCCCTGAACACCCCGGTACCGTTGAACGAATACCACGAGCGGCTGGCCGAGTGGTTCGACCACAACGCCCGCCCGCTGCCCTGGCGCGAGGAGAGCTGCAGCCCCTGGGGCGTCATGGTCTCCGAGTTCATGCTGCAGCAGACCCCGGTGGTCCGGGTGCTGCCGCG
>CAYZBX010000089.1:0-7929 GCA_964476735.1 uncultured Micrococcaceae bacterium | reverse complement strand
CTTTACCACTTTGACGCTTTGAAAGGGCAAGAATACTAATGAAGCCGATCGATCCGAAAGACCATCGCGTCGATGTAACGCACCTGCCAGAGAACGCCACCTGGCCGCCATCCATGATCTCCTACGTCCAGGACATGGCCCGCACCGGTCTTTACGAAATCCGCGGCGCCGGCGGCAAGCGCAAAGTCCCCAGCTTCGACGACCTGAGCTTCCTAGCGGCAGCCGCCTCGCGCTACCCGCTGGAAGGCTACCGGGAGAAGTGCACCACCGAAACGATTCTGGGCACCCGGTTTGCGGAAAACCCGATCAAGCTCAAGATTCCGGTAACCATTGCCGGTATGAGCTTCGGTGCGCTGTCCGCGCAGGCCAAGGAAGCTCTGGGCCGCGCCGCTACCCACGTCGGCACCTCCACCACCACTGGTGACGGTGGCATGACCCCGGAAGAGCGCGAAGCGTCCAAGCTGTTGGTGTACCAGTGCCTGCCGTCCCGCTACGGGTTCAACCCACGCGATGTGCAGCGCGCTGACGCCATCGAAGTCGTCGTCAACCAGGGCGCCAAGCCCGGCGGCGGTGGCATGTTGCTCGGCCAGAAGGTCTCCGAGCGCGTTGCCAAGATGCGCACCCTACCACCCGGTATTGACCAGCGCTCATCCTCCCGCCACCCGGATTGGACCGGGCCGGATGATCTAACGATCAAGATCGAGGAGCTGCGCGAAGCCACCGGCTGGAAGGTTCCGATCTACGTCAAGGTCGGTGCCACCCGTGTCACCAACGACGTCAAGCTGGCTATCAACGCCGGCGCCGACGTGGTGGTCGTCGACGGCATGGTTGGCGGTACCGCCGCCACCCAGGAAGTGTACATGGAGCACACCGGCATCCCGACGCTGGCCGCCGTTCGGTTGGCCCGGGAAGCCATTCAAGACATGGGCATGGACGGCGAAGTGCAGCTCATGGTCTCGGGTGGTTTGCGCACCGGTGCCGACGTGGCGAAAGCCATGGCGCTCGGCGCAGACTGTGTCTCTCTGGGTATGGGCGTGCTCATCGCCATGGGCATGAACTCCAAGACCCTTGAGATGGACGGTCAGCTCTACGACCTCTCGGATGAATACGCCGAGCTGGGCACCACTGCCGACCACTACCACCATCTGCATACCGGACGCTGCCCGGCGGGTATCGCCACGCAGGATCCGGAGCTGTCAAAGCGTTTGGACGTCGATGTTGCGGCCCGCCGCGTCATCAACTACCTGAACGCGCTCGTCATGGAACTGACCACCCTGGCCCGTGCCTGTGGAAAGTCCTCCGTGCACAACCTAGAACCAGAAGACTTGGTTGCCCTCACCATCGAGTCAGCAGCCATGGCTAAGGTACCTCTGGCGGGTACCGACTGGATCCCGGGTCAGAGCTTCTAGCTCATCCACCCTCAAAAAAAATCCACAACCAAAAAGGTGGGAATAATGCCAGTTCAACAACCGCAAACCGTCGAGGAAGTAAAGCAGCTCTGCGAAGAAAAGGGCATCGAATTCATCTTTGCCTCCTTCTCAGAAATCAAGGGTAAGTCCAACGCGAAGCTGGTCCCAGCCGAGCACGTTGAAGACCTCTTCGCCGAAGGCGCCGGCGCAGCCGGTTTTGCCGCCGGTGACATTGGTCAGGGTCCACACAGCCCGGACGTGGTGACCCTTCCGGACCCAAAGACGTTCCGCATCGTGCCGTGGAAGAAGAACCTCGGTCACGTCATCGGTAACGCGTACGTCAACGGTGAACCGTGGCCCTTCTGCCCACGAACCATCCTGCAACGCCAGGTGGACCGTGCACGGGAGATGGGCTTCGACTTCCGCCTTGGCTTCGAGGCAGAGTTCATGCTCGTGGACTTCGATGAAGACGGTAAGCTGCGCGTGGCCGACGAACACGATAACTGGGCACGCCCTTGTTACGATGTGAAGTCGCTGTCCCGCAACTATGAATTCGCCACCCGCCTGTCCAAGTACGTGACCGAACTCGGCTGGGAAAACTACGCCGTCGACCACGAGGACGGCAATGGCCAGTTCGAGTGCAACGTCACCTACGCGGACGCAGTGGAATCCGCAGACCGCGCCATCTTCTTCCGCTACATGGTGGACATGCTGGCGCGCGAGCACGGAGCCTTGGCGACCTTCATGCCGAAGCCGTTCACGGACAACACCGGTAACGGCATGCACTTCACCATGAGCCTGTGGGACATGGAGAATGACATCAACCTGTTCGAGGCCGGCGAAGGCGAAGAGGACCCGAACGGCTTTGGTCTCAGCGCCATCGCCTACCACTTCATCGCAGGCTTGTTGGAGCACGCACGCGGCTACGCCGCCATGGCAGCCCCAACCGTGAACTCCTACAAGCGGCTCAAGCCAGGTACCGAAACCATCCGCACCTGGGTGCCCGTCGCCCGGACTTGGGGCGGTAACAACCGCACCCAGATGGTTCGCATCGCCCGCAACGGCGCCATCGAAGACCGTACCCCGGACTTCTCCGGCAGCCCGTACTTGGCGATGGCCGCGGCCCTAGCCGCCGGTCTGGACGGCATCGAGCGCAAGCTCGATCCGGGGCCGATCAACGAGAAGAACCTGTACGACTTCTCCCCATCCCAGTTGCAGGACATGGGCATCAAGTTGCTACCTGGTTCACTCTGGGAGGCCTGCCACTACCTCGGCAAGGACGATGTTCTGCGCAAGGCCTTCGGCAAGGTGCCAAAGGACAACCCGGATGGTTCGCCATCCGACAAGACCGAGGACTTCGTCGACTACTACATCCGCGTCAAGAACGACGAATTCCATGAGGTCACCGACGAGGTCTCGCCGATCGAGATCGAGCGTTACCTCCTCTTCCCGTAAGGGTCACAGACTGACCCGAGCCTAAGGCGGGTTAGACAAACACAATGCCTCCGAAACTGGCCAACGGCCGGATTCGGAGGCATTGTTGTTAACAATCTCCCTCGGAAAGGTGCACCTGATGACCAGCCCGCTGCCCCACCTCGATCTAGACGCGCTGAGGCGCGTACTCTGCATCGTGGCCCATCCCGATGACATGGAATACGGTGCCTCGGCGGCCGTGGCTGAGCTCACCGACGCGGGGATCGAGGTCGACTACCTCCTGGTGTCCGCCGGGGAAGCCGGCATCCGGGACACCGAACCCGAGCAAACCGCACGAATCCGCCGCGAAGAACAGGAGCGTGCCTGCGAGATTGTCGGTGTCGATACTCTCGAGTTCCTCGACTTCCCGGACGGCCTGATCGAGAACAACCTTGATTTGCGCCGTGCGATCGCTGCCCAGATCCGCCGTTTCCGCCCGGATGCGGTCATCACCATGACGTGGGAAGTCAGCGTCCAATGGGGCCTCAACCACGCCGACCACCGCAACGTCGGGCTGGCCACCGTCGATGCCATCCGCGACGCGGACAACCCGTGGCTCTATCCGGAACTACGTGCCCAGGGACTGGAGCCGTGGGCTACCAAACAGCTCTGGGTCACAGCTGGCGAAGCCAATACCGCGATCCCCGTGAGTCCCGCCTCGGTGGAGCGCGCGGTGCGTTCCCTGCAGGCGCACCAGCTCTACCTCGAGTCGTTACCCGACCACATGGCCCCGGAGGAGTTCATCCCACAGATCCTCAAAGACGGCGGTGCCGCCGCTGGCACCGAGCACGCCGTGGTATTCAACCGCTACGAGTTCTGACCGCCCCGATCCCGTCGTTCCGCCTTCGCTGAAGGACAACACAATGCAACCACAGGTCTCTCCCCAGTCATCAACGCGCCGCGGCACACGGGTCGGCCATGCAATCCTGACGCTTCTGTGTTGGCTGTGCACCGTCGCCCTTGCGGTCTTGGTGTTCCTGCCCGCTAGCGGCTTCTCCCAGTGGTTGAGCACAAGGCTCGTGGTCGCTCAACTCATCGCTTTCCCTCTCCAGCTCGGCATTGTGTTGCTGCTCCTCGCAGTCGGCGTCTCGCTAGCCCTGTACTGCGGCCGCCGGACACGCCCCGGACGCGGCGGCGACGCTGCGCTGCTTCACTCGCTGTGGGTACCTATCCTGTTGTGCGCGGCCTCTGGCGCCGGTTTGATCGTTTTCCCCGTTCCCCACTATGACCCCGGCGAGCGGCCCATCTATGAGTTGTACGGCGAGCCCGTGACTTGGCGCATCGTCACTCTCAATAGCCAAGACACCTTGACCCGAGCCGACCTTGATCACCTGATCAGCGTGCTCGACCCTGATGTCATCGTGCTACCCGAAGCCTCCCCTGAGCGGCTGCCGGAGCTAACCCGCGGAACCGCGTTCGCGGACAAGATCTATCAACCGCGCGAAGACGGTTACACGCACGGGCGATCGGGAAACATCGCGCCGACCTCTGTCCTCGTACACAAGCGGATGCCCGACTATGAACAGGTCTCCGGGCCCGTCACCACCTTCGGCACCGTAAAACTCGCCAACGCTGTCGACGCCCCGGACATCGTCGCCATCCACACTGCCCCACCGGTTCCCGGCTACATGGGCCGGTGGCGTGCCGACCTGAATCGGGTATTGGCCGCAACGGACCCAGCGGGCGCGGGAGACCTGGTGGTCGCCGGAGATTTCAATGCGACGCTCCGGCATGGATCGATGGCCGGCCGGACCCGGCTAGTGGACGCCGCTCAGCTCACCGGTAACGCGCGGGCGGGCACATGGCCCGCGCTGGCGCTGTTGGGGATCCGCACGCCGATCGATCACATCCTCGTTACCGACGAATGGAGCGTGCTACAGACACAGGTGCGACCGGTCGGCGACGGTGACCATTTGGCGGTCGTGGCCGAATTGACGCGCGTCATCCCACCACAACGCTAGAAGTCCGTTCCGGGCCGGACACAACAGCGCCCCTCGTCCGCGTCCGGTCTAGCGGTTCGCGGTCGAGGGGCACCTTGCTCGGATCCTCTGCTCGCGGGTCAGCGCACCACCGGTTGAGGTAGCCCGAAATGCGAGCGCAACGTGTTGCCTGCGTATTCGGTGCGGAACAGTCCACGCTGCTGCAGGATCGGGATGACGTGCTCGATGAAATCTTCCAACGAGTTTGGCAGCATCGGCGGCATCAAGTTGAACCCGTCGGCGCCTTCGTTGCGGAACCAGTGCTCGATCTCATCAGCAACCTGCTCGGGTGTGCCGATCATGGTGCAGTGCCCACCGCCGGCGGCCAGACGGCCCAAGACCTGGCGGACCAGCGGACGTTGACCGTCCACTGTATCCACCTCGATCATGCGCAGGATGGTGCCGTAGCGTCCTTTCGGCACGGTGACCTCGTCCAAGCTCGGCAGGTCCGGGATCGGTGCGTCCACGTCCCAGTCGGAGCAGTCTTGGCCGATGAACAGCCCGAGTTCGCGCAGCGAATGCTCCACCGGCAGTAGCGCGTCCATTTCTGCTTTTTTAGCGCGGGCCTCGGCCTCAGTGGAACCGATGTAGGTCACCAGACCCGGCAGAATAGCGGTGGCATCCGGATTGCGTCCGGCTGCGGCGATACGCTTCTTCACGTCCCGGTAGTAATCTTGGCCTGCCTTCAGGTCAAAGGCCACGGCGTAGATCGCCTCCGCCCACTGGGCCGCAAGGTTGCGGCCGTCTTCGGAGGCCCCGGCTTGGATCAGCACGGGCCGTCCCTGCGGCGGGCGCGGGACGGTGAGCGGGCCGTCGACCAAGAAGTGCTCACCTCGGTGGTTGATCGGCCGGACCTTGTCTGGATCCGCCCAGTTGCCGTCGCGGTCGCCGATAATCGCGTCATCAGCCCAAGAGTCCCACAGCCCGGTCATCACCTCGATGAACTCCTCCGCGCGGGCATAGCGCTCGGCGGCGGCAGGCATCGACTCGCGGTTGTGGTTCCGCGCCTCGGCGTCCCACATGCTGGTCACCACGTTGACCCCCATCCGGCCCTTGGAGATGTGGTCGAGCGAGGCCATGAAGCGGGCGGCGTGAAAAGGGGTGTAGAAGGTTGAGGAGACGGTGGAGATCAGCCCGATCCGTTCCGTCACGGCGGCCACCGCGGCCAGCGTGGTCAGCGGTTCCAAAAACCAGCGGGCCCCCTGGGCGACCGGCGGCACGGAGTGGCCATCGGCGAAGAAGATCGCGTCCAGCAGCCCACGCTCAGAGATCTGTGCGAGCTCTTGGTAGTACTCGATGTCGCCGAGGCGCTCGAGCGCCGAGTCAGGATGCCGCCACGCGGCCGAGTGGTGGCCGGCCGTAAACAGGAACAGGTTGAAATGAAGTTGGCGTTGGTTCATCGATTAGTCCATGACCAAGCCGCCGTCGACGACCAGATTCTGGCCGGTGACGGAGCGGGACCATGGGGAGGCAAAGAACAGGATCGCGTCTGCGAACTCCTCCGGCGTGGTGACCGAACGCAGCGGGGTTCCGGAGGCGATGAAGTCGAAGACCTCTTCCGGTGTCGCTGCGGAGGCATCGGTGGTCCGCAGCAGGCCGCCGGAGAGCATGTTCACGGTGACGTTCTTCGGGCCAAGATCGTGCGCGAAGGTGCGAGTCAGCGACAACAGTGCCGCCTTGGATGCGGTGTAGTCGTGGTACGGGACGACCGGGTGCTGGAACAGGTTGGTGCCGATGTTGATGACCCGGCCTGAGCCGACTTCTTCGAAGCCCGGCAGTGCCGCCTGAGTGGTGTTCACGGCGCCGCGGACGTTGCCTTCAAGCTGGCCGGTGAAACGGTCCCAGGTGATCTCATCTGCCTTCGGGCGGGCGTCGCCGTCGAAGGAGAAGGAGGCTAGGGCGTTGTTCACCACGGTGGTCACCGGTGCGCCAAAGAATTCGCGGGCCTGGGCAAACAAGCGCTTGACGGCTTCCGGATCGGTGACGTCGGCCTGAATAGCGATCGCCGCGCCTGCCGCCTGCTGGTTGGCTGCGTCGGCCAAAGCCTCGGCGGCATCCTTGGAGTTCAGGTAGTTGATGACCACCTTGGCGCCTTCGCGCAAGAAAGCTTCGGTGACGGATTTACCGAGGCCGCGGGCACCGCCGGTAACGACGACGATTTGCTGGTTCAATGCTGGTGCATTGTGATCTGCCATGGTTGCCTTTCTGCAATGGCAGAAGGGAGTGAGGAGACATTCCCTTCGCCAGTGTTATCTGGATCAGGTTCGACGGGTGTTCTCTCAGCCCCGTAGCGGGGCACCCCGTGTCACGCTTCACAACCCTAACAAAGAATCGTGGTGGAAACTTTAGGTGCGTCGTCCAGCGGGCCTTACTTCGGCGTCTTCTGGCCGCGGCCCCCCAGCGCGCGGGACTCGTCGCCGGCTTCCTTCAGGATCGGCCGCAGCTCCTTCGGCAGGGAGAAGATGATGTCTTCCTCCGCGGTGACGATTTCCTCAACGGTCTCGTAACCGTAGTCGGCCAGCAAGCTCAGGACCTCCTGAACCAAGACCTCGGGGGCGGAAGCGCCCGAAGAAACGCCGACGGTGGCCACGCCTTCGAACCAGCTTTCGTCCACCTCGCGGGCAAAGTCCACCAGTTTGGCCTTCTTGGCGCCGTATTCCAGCGCCACCTCGACGAGGCGGACTGAGTTGGAGGAGTTCGTCGAGCCGACCACCAAAACCAGATCGGCCTGTGGTGCGACCTTCTTGATGGCCACCTGCCGGTTTGAGGTCGCGTAACAGATGTCATCGGAGGGTGGATTCTCCAGGTGCGGGAAGCGCTCGCGCAGCAGCGCGACGGTTTCCAGCGTCTCGTCCACCGACAGCGTGGTTTGCGACAACCAGATGAGCTTCTCGTGTTCCGGCACCACCAAGTCGGCTACCTCTTCCGGGCCGTTGACGATGGTGGTGACCTCGGGTGCCTCCCCGTAGGTGCCTTCGACTTCCTCGTGCCCCTCGTGCCCGATCAGCAGGATCCGGTAACCGTTCTTGGCAAAACGCACCGCTTCCCGGTGCACCTTGGTGACCAGC
>CAYZBX010000088.1:0-7973 GCA_964476735.1 uncultured Micrococcaceae bacterium | reverse complement strand
CAAAACCGGCACGGTCCAAGGCCTTGGAAACCGCGGCCAACTGGGTGATGACCTGCTTGCAGTTGGCGTCCTTCTCCACAGCGGCCACCAAGCTGTTGAGTTGGCCCTGGGCGCGCTTGAGGCGGTTGATGATCTTCTTCCGCTCGGCGGCGGTGGTGTCTACGGTGATTTCACTCATGGTTGACTCACTCCTTGTCAGTCGTGGCGGGGCGGGTGATCAGCGTGGTTTCGCGATCACCGAAGTAGTTGGCGGCGGTGGTGAATCCGCCGGAGAGGGAGCGGGCATCGGCGCCCGCTTGGGAGAGGATGCGGGTCGCCAGATACGAGCGCACGCCGCTGGTGCAGTAGACGTAGATCGTCCGGTCGCCCGCTGCCGCCAGAATGTCATCCAGCCGCTGTCGGATCTGGGTGTGTGGCACAAGCATGGCGCCGGTGAGGTGACCGGCCTCGAATTCGCCCGGCGAGCGGACATCCAACAGAAACGGTGCCTGCGCGGGCTCTTCCGCGTTGCTGGGCTGTTCCTCCAGCAGGTGTGGGTGCCACAGCTTCAGTTTGCCGGTGAGCACGTTCTCGGCAAGGCTGCCGAGGAAATTCACCGGGTCCTTCGCCGCGCCGTAGGGCGGCGCGTAGCTCAGGTCGAGGTCGATCAGGTCGGTCACCGACAGGCCGGCGGCGATAGCCGTGGTCAAAACGTCGATGCGCTTGTCGACCCCTGCCTTGCCGACCGCTTGCGCGCCCAGCAGCCTGCCGTCAGCATCGATGTGGGCCAGCAACGAGACCGCGGTCGCGCCGGGGAAGTAGCCGGCATGGTTGCGGGGGTGCAGGTGCAGCGTCTGATAGTCAATGCCGGCGGCGTCCAAGGTGGCGCGGTTCGCGCCGGTCAGGGCCGCTGTCAGCTCACCGACCCGCACGATCGCCGTGCCCTTGGCCGACGGGATGGGCCGGGCCTGCTCGGGGGTGAAGATGTGGTCGGCGATGAGTCGGCCCGCGCGATTGGCTGGACCAGCCAAGGCGACGGTGCGCTGCTGGTCGGTGACGGCATCGGTGCTGAGCACGGCGTCACCGGCGGCGTAAACATCCGGGAGGTTGGTGCGGCCGTGGTCGTCGACCACGATGGCTCCGCGTTCGGTGGCCAGACCGCAGGCCTCGAAGATCTCGGTGGCCGGGCGGACGCCGACGGAGGCGATGATCAGGTCTGCCGGCAGCTTGCTGCCGTCCGCAAGGTACACCAAGTCGGTGCTCTCCCCGGGAACGATTTGCTCGGCGGCCACCCCGGTGTGCACGCGTACGCCGAGCCGCTCCAGTTCTTGGGCTAGGGGGTACGCGAGCTCGGCTTCCAGCGGCGGCAGCACGTGGGCGGCGAGCTCCACCAGGTGCACATCCAGTCCGCGGGCTGCCAACGCTTCGGCGGCCTCGAGGCCGATGAACCCGGCGCCGAGCACCACGGCGGTACGCGCCGCTTCTTCGCCGGTGACGAGGTCGTGAATATCTTGGGCGTCGGTGACGGTGCGCAGGTGGAAGACGCGTTCTGAGTCCAAGCCCGGGACGGGTAGCTCAATGGGCACCGCGCCCGGGGCAAGGATGAGTTTGTCGTACGACTCGGTAAATTCTTCGCCGTCGCCGACCCTGACAGCTACAGTCTTGGCGTCGGGATCGATGCTGGTGACCTCGTGTTGGACGCGGACGTCAAGATCCAGAGCATCCTTCAGCGTTTCCGGAGTGTGAAGAAGCAAGTCCGCATCATCGACGATCTCGCCGCCCACGTAGTAGGGTAGGCCGCAATTGGCGTAGGAGACATGCAGACCACGTTCGAACACGATGATCTCTGCTTTTTCATCTAAACGCCGGGCTCGGGCAGCCGCGCTCATGCCGGCAGCAACCCCGCCCACGATGACCAGTTTCAACGGATCCTCTTCTCCGGGTGACGGAAACACCCACATGCCCATTATACCCCTGGGGGTATCCTTGTGGCTAGTTGATGTGACTTCCTGTGACAGAATGGGCAGCATGATTGTGCTCTTGGATCCGTGGTCGGGAGGCTCCCGCTTCTATCGCGTTGCCGTCATCGCCGGGATGGCCTTGGTCTTGCTCGGCATCCTGCTGGCCATCATCGGTGCCACCACCAAAAACAGCACCCTCATCACCGTTGCCCTTGTGGTCCTCGGCAGCGGCATCGCGGCCCACAGCCTGTCGCTTCTGGAGCGCGTCCGGGTCGGCTTGCGGCGCCGCAGCGAACGCCAGGGCCGGCAGAAGAAGCGCTAACCGCTAGGCGTGCGCCTCGCGCTCGCGGGCAATTTCCCGAGCCTTGGCGACGGCCGGTTCCAGCTCGGCAAAGAGCAGCCCCTGATCCGCCAGTGACTTGAACCCGCCCACGTTGCGGAACAGCCGCCAGTGCTGGTCTTGGACGCCCTTAATGATCACCGAGACGTCGTGGTTCTGCAGCTCCTTGATGAGCTCCGCGAAGGCGTTCGCGCCGGTGGCATCCAGCAGGCGGATGCTGGAGAGCCGCAAGACCACTACGTTCACGCCGGTCAGCCCGCCGACCTCCTGAAGCACCCGGTCGGCCGCCCCGAAGAACATGGCCCCGTCGATCCGCATCAACGCGATCCGGCGGTCCTCCGGTTGGCTTTCGCCCGGCAGCTCCTCGCGAACCACACCGGCCAGCTTGGCGACCTGCCAGAGGGCGAAGAACGCGGCCGCGGCGATGCCGATCTGGATCGCCTCGATCAGGTCAAACACCACGGTGATCAGCGCCGTAATGCTGAAGACCAACGCGTCAGCGCGGGTGGAAGAGAAGATACGACGGATGGTCTCGATATTGACCATCCGGACCGCCGTGACCATCAGCACCCCGGCCAGCGCCGACAACGGGATCTGGCCAACCCAATCGGAGGCCAGGTACACCACCCCGAGCAACAGCAGCGCGTGAATGATCGCCGAGGCTCTCGTGCGGGCCCCGGAGCGGACGTTGACCGCGGTGCGGGCGATCGCGCCGGGAGCGGGCATGCCGCCGAACCCACCGGAGGCCACCGAGGCCAAACCCTGTCCGAACAGCTCCCGGTCCGGGTGGTACGGGCCGGTGGTCTGCCCGGACGGGCCGGGCATGGTGGAGGCGACCCGGGCGGAGAGCAGCGACTCGATGGCCGCCAACGCGGCGACCGCCAAGGCCGGACCCATCAGCGAATTCACCAGATCGAGGCTCATGTCCGGGATGACCGGTGCTGGCAGCTGGTTGGGCAGCTCACCAATGCGCGGCACCTGCAGGTCCAGCATGGTCGCGCCGATTGCGGCCACGATCACCGCGATGAGCGATGCCGGGAGGGCGGAGTGGATCTTGGGAATGGCCACCATCATGATCGCCACCGCCGCAACCATGCCGATGGACATCAGCGAGGTTGAGGTCAGGTTCTGCAGCGTGTGCACCGCGCCCTGCAGGGGGTTGACACCGGCCGGCAGCTCGACCGAGAACGCCGAGGGGAATTGCTGCAGGAAGATGATGGTGGCGATGCCGAGGGTGAAGCCTTCGACCACGGGCCACGGGATGAAGCCCACGGCCCGCCCCAGCCCGGTGACGCCGAGTAGCACCACGAAGATCCCGGCCATGATGGACAGCAACGCCACCGACTGGACCCCGTGCACGGCCACCAGCGGTGCAAGGATCACGGCCATGGCCCCGGTCGGACCGGACACCTGCACGTGGGAGCCGCCGAAGACGGCGGCCACCAGTCCGGCGATCACCGCGGTGACCAGCCCGGCGGCCGGACCCACCCCGGAGGAGACCCCGAAGGCCAGCGCCAAGGGCAAGGCGACGATGCCGACGGTCAGACCGGCCGGGATGTCAACCTTCCAACTGGTTTTCAGCTCGGCGTAGTCGGCCTTGCCTGGCAGCAATGTTTTACCGGGAAAAATGTTCTGGATGCGCTTCACACCCTTCATTCTAGATAGGCTTGGCAAAAGTAGAGACTAAAGGTGTTTGAGAGCACGAAAGGTGAACGCATGAGCGTGAACACGGAAATGGCTGGGCGGGTCTATCCGCCCGCGCCCAGCTACCAGATCGGTCGTGAAAAGATTCGGGAGTTTGCCGCCGCCACCAAGGCGACCAACCCCGCGCACACCGACGTGGCCGCGGCCCGGGAGCTTGGCCACGCCGACTTGGTGGCGCCGCCGACCTTTGCCGTCATCATTGCCCAGCAGGCCGAGGCCGCTCTAGTGCGGGACCCGGAGGCCGGGATTGACTTCTCCCGCGTGGTACACGCCGACGAGCGCTTCACCTACCAGCGGCCGCTGGTCGCGGGCATGGAGGTGGCGGCGACGCTTTCCGTGGAACGCATCCGTGCGATGGGCAGCGGAGCAATGGTCAGTACCAAGGTGGCCATCCATGACACCGCAGATGACAGCTTGGTAGCGGAGGTCTTCTCGACCCTGCTCGTGCGTGGGGAGGACCAGTAACCATGAGCGTCGATTTTTCTACCCTCGCCAAGGGCGATACCATCGGCAGCAAGACCGTGGCGCTGTCCCGTTCAGACCTGGTGAAGTATGCCGGGGCCTCCGGCGACTTCAACCCGATCCACATCAACGAACGCTTCGCCACTCAGGTCGGTTTGCCCGGGGTCATCGCCCACGGCATGCTCACCATGGGCGTGGCCATCGATGTGGTCACAGCCTGGTGTCAGGACCCGGCACGGGTGTACGACTACCAGGTCCGCTTCTCCAACCCGGTCCCCGTCCCGGATTCCACCGGCAACCCTGACGAGGCAACCGTTGAGCTGGAGATCAGCGGGGTGATCGGCCTCGTCAAGGAGGATCACGTACGCGTGGACCTGACCGTCCTGCTGGGTGAGACGAAGGTGCTGGCCAAGGCTCAAGCTCTCGTCAAGACCAACTAACCCGCCTATCGCTGCAAAGGAACGACACACCAAGGTGAACGAGCAGACCCCCTTCCTGCTAGCCGAACACACCACCACCCGGGTCGGTGGCACCGCCGCGAAGACCATCCTCTGCCGGACGGTCGCCGAGATCGTGGCCGCCGTGCAAGCCGCAGACGCCGCCGATGAGCCGGTGCTGCTGCTGGGCGGCGGCTCCAACCTGCTGGTCAGCGACGAGCCGCTACCGCAGACCGTCATCAAACTCGCGAACACCGGGTACGACCTCGGCAGCGTCGGACTCGACGGATTCGAGCTGAACGCCCTGCCGCTCTCGGGTGAACCGGACGGGGAGACCGTGCTGGTCACCGCGCAAGCCGGGCAGCACTGGGACGACTTCGTGGCCGCCACGGTGGACGCAGGACTCTGCGGGCTGGAAGCGCTGTCCGGGATCCCGGGCGCAGTCGGGGCCACCCCGGTGCAGAACGTGGGGGCGTACGGCGCCGAGGTCGCCCAGGTCCTCACCCGGGCGCGCGTCTACGACCGCCAAGCCAAGCAGGAGCGCTGGCTGAGCAACGCGGAGCTGGAGTTTTCCTACCGGGACTCGTTGATCAAGCGCAGCACCACGGTTCCCGGCAGCCCGCGATACGTGGTGTTGGCGGTGGAGTTTGAACTCGAGCGGAGCCAGCTTTCCGCGCCCATCCGCTACGCGGAGCTGGCCAAGCATCTGAACGTGGCGGTCGGGGAGCGGGCACCGGCAACCCACGTGCGTGCCATGGTGCTGGCCCTGCGCGCGGGCAAGGGCATGGTGCTGGACCCGTCCGATCACGACACCTGGTCGACCGGTTCCTTCTTCACCAACCCGATCGTGGCACCGGAGGTTGCGGAGACACTGCCGGCGGATGCCCCGCGTTTCCCGGCCGAGGGCGAGAAAGTGAAGCTGTCCGCCGGCTGGCTGATCCAGCACGCCGGCTTCGATAAGGGCTTCCGGCTGAAGCAGACCGCCGCACTGTCCACCAAACACACCTTGGCGCTGACAAACCGGGGCGGGGCGAGCACCGCCGACCTGCTGGAGCTGGCCCGGCACGTGCGCGCCGGGGTGCAGGACAGGTTCGGCATCACGCTGGTTCCGGAACCGCTGCTGATCGGCTGCAGCCTAGACTAGCCGACCCCACCGGCGAGACAAGACGAAGGCCGCCCCTTCCCGATGTGGAAGGGGCGGCCTTTGCGTCGTTTGAGGTGTTTAGAGGTTGCCGGTGGCGATGCGCAGCATGCGGCGGATCGGCTCGGCCGCGCCCCACAGCAACTGGTCACCGATGGTGAAGGCGGAGATGTACTCCGGGCCCATGGCCAGCTTGCGGATGCGGCCCACCGGGATGTCCATGGTGCCGGTCACCGCGACGGGGGTCAGCTGTTCCATGGTCGCTTCCTTGGTGTTGGGCACCACGAAGCCCCACTCGTTGTCCTCGTCGATGATCTGTTCGATCTCATCGACCGGCACGTCCTTCTTCAGCTTCAGGGTCAGCGCCTGCGAGTGGCTGCGCAGCGCACCGATGCGCACGCACAACGAGTCGAAGGTGACCCGGTCGCGCGCTGCCACGCCGGCCGGGGCGTGCTGGCCAAGGCCGAGGACCTTGTTGGTCTCGGCGTCCGCCTTCCACTCCTCCCGGCTCATGCCGTTGCCAAGGTCGGAATCGATCCAGGGGATCAGCGAGCCCGCCAGCGGGACACCGAACTGCGATGCGTCCAGTGCCGGGTCCTGCTGGGTGGCCAGCACCTTGCGGTCGATTTCCAAGATGGCGCTGGCCGGGTCGGCGAGCTCTGGAGCGACAGCCGCGTTCAGCGTGCCGAACTGGTTCAGCAGCTCGCGCATGTGGCGGGCGCCGCCGCCGGAGGCGGCCTGGTAGGTCATCGCGGTGCCCCATTCGATGAGGTCGTGACGGAACAACCCGCCCAAGCCCATCAGCATGCAGGAGACGGTGCAGTTGCCGCCCACGAAGTCCCGCACCCCGGACTCGAGGGCGGCGTCGATGACGTTGCGGTTGATCGGGTCGAGCACGATCACCGAGCTGTCTTCCATGCGCAGCGTGGAGGCCGCGTCGATCCAGATGCCGTCCCAGCCGCCGGCGCGCAGCTTGGGGTAGACGGCCTTGGTGTAGTCCCCACCCTGGGCGGTCAGAATAATGGGCAGCTTGGCAAGGGTCTCCAAGTCGTAGGCGTCCTGCAGCGTGCCGGCGTCCTGACCGGGTACGAACTCGGGAGCCTTACCTCCGGCGTTGGAGGTGGAGAAGAAGACCGGGTTGTAAAGGTCAAAATCGCCTTCTTCAACCATGCGGGACATCAGCACGGAGCCGACCATTCCGCGCCAACCGACTAGACCGACGGATGGTTTGTTTGCCATTGCTTACCTCAAATCTGTTACTTACAGGTCCGCGGTTTCTTCCTTGGCAAGGGTTCTGGCTTTCATGAAGCTGAAAAGTCCGGAGAAAACGAAGATCTGCGCCAACCCCAGCAGGAAAATGAGACCGGCTACTATTTTATCCTGTGTAATCATGATGAAACCCATGACTCCGGTCACAAGGGCCAAAACGGAGCAGATCCCGGCAACCATCATGAATAACGATTGCTTGCTCATCAGCATTGCTTCTCCCACCGATCGATCCGGTATTGCAGCCCCTTTGCGCTCGTTAGCCAGCCGGAATCAGCTGCGGGGTCGCCATCCGGGGTGCCGCGAACCAACTTCCAGTTTTCGTCAAGCTCGGGGGCGTGGGTGTCGCCCCAAATCTCGGATGAACGAATAGTTGTGATTTCCGCCACATTTGCCAAGTGCAGGGTCTGCTCGAAGACATCCCCGCCGCCGATGATCCAAATCTCTTCGGATCCCTCGGCAGCTCGGGCGGCCGCCATGGCGTCATCGATGTTGGTCACGCCGATGACCGTGGCGCCGTTGAAGGAGGCGGCACGCTGCGGGTCGCGGGAGAGCACGATCGAGGTGCGGCCGCTGAATGGGCGCGCCACATCCGGGATGGATTCCCAGGTGGACCGGCCCATGATGACCGGGTGACCCATGGTGGTTCGCTTGAAAAACTTCAGGTCCTCCGGCAGGTGCCA
>CAYZBX010000087.1:0-8087 GCA_964476735.1 uncultured Micrococcaceae bacterium | reverse complement strand
GCCGCGCATCTTCGTCTTGGGGTCACTTACGGTGACGATTTTTTCCGGTCCCCATTCGTCGATGAGGTCAAAGAAGTCTGCCACAACGCCCTTTCAGTGCTTGGCCGTGCTTGCTAGATGAATTCAACGCCCTGGGCCAGCGGCAGCTCACCCGAGTAGTTGATGGTGTTGGTGGCCCGGCGCATGTAGACCTTCCACGCGTCGGAGCCGGACTCGCGGCCGCCGCCGGTTTCCTTCTCGCCGCCGAAGGCGCCACCGATCTCCGCACCGGAGGTGCCGATGTTGACGTTGGCGATGCCACAGTCGGAGCCGCGGGCGGACAGGAACAGCTCAGCCTCGGCCTGATCGGAGGTGAAGATGGCGCTGGACAGGCCCTGCGGGACGGCGTTGTGCATCTCGATGGCGGCGTCCAGATCCGAGTAGGTCATGACGTACAGGATCGGCGCGAAGGTCTCGTCCTCCACGATGGCCGACTGGGCCGGCATCTTCACGATGGCCGGTTCCACGTAGTAGGCGTCCGGGTACTCCTCGGCCATGACGCGGTTGCCGCCGACCAGCAGCTGGCCGCCTTCGGCCTGGGCCTGGGCGAGCGCGGACTGCATGTCCTCGTAGGAGCGGCGGTTCACCAGCGGGCCGACCAGCACGCCCTCGTCGGAGGGCTTGCCGATGGTCAGGGTGCGGTAGGCGGCGACCAGCTTCTCCAGCAGGGCGTCGGCCACGGATTCGTGGACGATCAGCCGGCGCATGGTGGTGCAGCGCTGGCCGGCGGTGCCGGCTGCGGCGAAGGCGATGCCGCGCAGCGCCAGGTCCAAGTCCGCGCTCGGGGTGACGAGAGCGGCGTTGTTGCCACCCAGCTCCAGCAGGATGCGGCCAAAGCGCTGGGCCACGCGCGGGCCGATCTCCCGGCCCATCCGGGTGGAACCGGTGGCGGAGACGAGTGCGACGCGCTTGTCATCCAGCAGCGGCGCGGAGGCCTCCGGATCGGCGATGACCAGCTGGTTGATGCCCTCCGGCGCACCGCAATCGCGGACGGCCCGGCTGAGCAGGGCCTGGGTGGCCAGCGCGCACAGCGAGCCCACCGCGGATGGCTTCCAGACCACCGCGTCGCCGGCCACCAGTGCCAGCGCGGTGTTCCACGCGTACGGGGCGACCGGGAAGTTGAAGGCGGTGATGCAGCCGACCACGCCCAGCGGGTGCCAGGTCTCCATCAGCCGGTGGCCGGGACGCTCGGACGGCATGGTCTTGCCGTAGAGCATGCGGGACTGCCCCACCGCGAAGTCGCAGATGTCGATCATCTCCTGCACCTCACCCTCGGCCTCGGAGGTGATCTTGCCGACCTCCGCGGTGACGAGGGAGGCCAGGGCGGACTTGTGTTCGGTGAGCAGCTCGGCCCAACGCTTCACGACCTGACCGCGGACCGGCGCCGGCACGTCGCGCCAGATCTTGAAGGCGGCCTGGGCGTCGGTGATGGCCTGCTCGACCTCGGCGCGGGTGTTGGACTGGATGTTCATCAGCAGTTCGCCGGTGACGGGGGAGTAGATCTCCCGGTCCCCGCCGAACTTCTCTTCGGATACGCCGCAGGCGAGCAGTGCGTCCTGCACGGCGGTGGACATGGCCTGGTCTTGAAGCTGGATGGTCATTGTTCTCCTTGAATTGTTGTTCACAAACGTGGGGTCTAGTTGGTGGTTGCGCCGGCCGAGAGCGCGTGGTTTGGCGCGTCCGCGGTGACGGTGGCGCCGATGGCCTGGCTCAGCTCGGCAAGGGATGCCTGCTGCTGGGCGGCGTAAAGCTCGTTCGGGTCGTGGACGGTGCGGCCGACGATCTGCTCCATCACGGTGATGTCGTAGTCGGTACCCGCCTGGGCGTCGTCGCGGGAGCCTTCGCCGGTCAGGTTGGACTGGAAGATGCCGGCAGCCGAGCGCGGCAGGAAGTCCTCGTACACGATCGGTTCGGCGACGACGTGGCCGGCGTCCACGAGCTCCCAGACGCTGGTGGCGCTGCCGCCGGCCAGCGCGCGGGCGGCGTCTTGGGCGCCGTCGGCCAGCCGGTAGGTGAAGAAGGCCAGGCCCTGCTCGGCTAGGCCGCGTTCGGTCTGGGGCAGGCGTTCGCGCCAGACCTCGCGGGCCACGTCGACCCGGACGCCACCGGACTCGGCCAGCCGTCGGTCGGTCTCGGCCAGCATCTCGGCGTAGAGCGCACGGCCGGCCGGGGTGAGCGCGATGCCGCGTTGCTCGACCTCGCCGAAGCGCACCCGCAGGGTGCCCGGGCCGACGGTCCCGTCCTCGAACTTGAAGATGCGTTCCTCGCTCAAGGCGCGGAAGGAGGTCTGGCGCAGCAGGATGTCTGGCCCTTCCCAAGCCGGCGGGCCCTGAACCTCGTCGATCATCTTGATGCCGAGTTCTTCCATCTGGCGGTATAGCTCGTCGATGTCCAGCACGCGCGGGGTCAGGTGGTTGATGTGCGTGGTGGTGACGCCGCCGATGTCTGCGGCGACCGCGGAGATGTCTTCCAGTTCGCGGTACCAGGCGTGGTCGACGGGATCATCGGAGAGCTTGAAGGCTGCGGTGGCCAGCTCCAGCAGGCGCTCGGCTTCGGCGTCGTCGAGCCCACCCTGTTCGGCAGCCTTGTCGGCCAGGGTCAGCAGCTCCTCGGGGAAGAGGGTGCGCTTGGTGATGAACTCTTGGAGCCGGGCCTGGATGTCTTCGTCGAAGAAGCGGGGGTCATCGGCGGCGAGCATGGAGGTGAAGACCCGGAACGGGTTCTTGGCCAGCTCATCCGTATCGACCGGACGGTACGCGGTGGAGACGACCGGGACGGAGGACTTGGATGCGTCCCGCAGGTCGTAGAACCCGACCGGGTACATGCCGAAAGCGGCAAAGACGCGGGCAACCTGTGCCATCTCCTTCGGGGAGCCGACCCGGATGGCGCCGTGGCGTTCGGCGGTGACGCGTTCGATGCTGCCGAGGCGTTCGGCGTCCGCCCCCTCGCGTGCCATGAATTCCTGGTTCACCTTGGTGGAGACGTCCACCAGCGTGTTGTAGGCCGGGACTTCCTCGCCGTACATCTCGGACAGGCTGAGCGCGAAGGCCGCGCGGAGTTGCCACAGTTCTTTGAATGCCATTGTCGTAAATGCCTTTCGTGGTTGAAGCGTGTTGAAAGCTAGATGATGTTGACTTCGCGCGGGGCGAGGACGGGGGCGTTGAGCCGGTTGAGGCTGAACGGGGTTGGATCCATGAAGGAGGAAACCCCGAGGTACATGTCCGCCATGAGTTCGCCGACCGCCGGGGACTGCAGGAAGCCGTGGCCGGAGAAGCCGGTGGCGTAGAAGTAGTTGCTCAGCGCGGTGTCATTGCCGATGAAGGCGTTGTGGTCCGGGGTGTTCTCGTACAACCCGCCCCAGCCGCCGACGATGCGCGGGTTGTGCAGGGTTGGTGCGATGACGCGGGCGGCGGCGTTGAACTCGGCCAGCCAATCGAAGTCGAACTCCCGGTGGTAGCAGGGCTCCTGCTGGTGGGAGATGCCCAGCAGTAGGGCGTCGCCTGCGTTGTGGAAGTACATGGTGGTGGACAGGTCTAGGGTGAACGGGACCGTCGGGTGAGGCCTGCCTGCGGGTGCGGGCTCGGTGAAACCGATCATCCGGCGGACCGGCTCGATCGGCATCGGAACACCGACCATGTCCGAGACAACGCCACCCCATGCTCCGGCACAGTTGATCAGCGCCGTGGTGCGGATGGTGCCGCGGGTGGTGGTGACGGAGCTGACCTGCGAGCCTGTGGTCTCGATGGAGAGCACCTGGGTGCAGTTCAGGAATGTGACGCCCAGATCGATCGCGGCGGCCATGTAGCCCTCGACCACACGGGCCGGCTGAGCGTAGCCGTCCTCCGGGGAGTAGGCGGCGGACATCAGCGCGTCTTTGTCGAGGTAGGGATTGAGCTCGGCGGCTTCACGTGGGGTGATCACGCGGCTGGAGATGCCCATCTCGTTCTGCACCGCGGTGGAGTTCACCAGTGAGTCTGCTTCGGCGGAGTCGCGGGCTAGGAAGAGATAGCCGACCTGTTTCAGGCCGATGTCCACGCCGAAGTCGCGCTGGAAGTTCTTGAACTTCTCCAGAGAGCGCTGACCGAGAACGATGTTGGACGGGTCCGAGAAGTTGGCACGGACGCCGCCAAGTGGCTTGGCGGATGAACCGTGGCCGATCTGGCCCTTCTCGATGACAACGATGTTGTGAACACCCTTGTTCGCCAGGTGCCATGCGACGCTGACGCCGATCGCGCCGCCACCTACGATGACGACTTCTGCAGCCTCGGGTTGCTGTGCTGCAGTCGTGAGACTCAGTGAGATTGCGTGCTCCAAAGCGAGTCCCTTTCGTGAAGAAGACCAAGAAGCTTCAAGGTCGGTTATGGGTTATCGATAACCAGTGTTCACGAGAGTGCAACGTGTGTCAAGGCTCACAAGAAGATTATTTTTCGGTGGCGCAGCGTGGCCGTGAGTTTGCGCGGTTAGCGGGTTTCTGGGCGCGCGTATTCGAGGTGTTGGATCATGAGCGCGGCGGCAAGTTCCGGCTCGCCGCCGATGACGGCGTTGGTGATTTGCTCGTGTTCCTGCGCGCTAGCAAGCAGTTTTCCATCGCCTTCGAGGTGCTCGTAGGAGTCGTTGACGCGCGATTGGTCGCGCAGTTGCTCGACGATTTCGAGCCAGCGGCGATTGCCCAGAAGCTCGACAAGCTTGAGGTGAAACTCTTGATCGGCCTCGAGATACTCCGAGAGCGAACCGTTGGTGAGGTCAATGGTTTTCTGGCACAGCGCGCGCAGCTCGGCGATCTGGTTTTCGCTAAGTCCGCGGGAGGAGATGCGGCGGACGGCCTCCACTTCGACCAGAAGACGCAGGTCGTAGACCTCGCGCTTGTCCTTGTCGTCGAGCTCAACAACCCGGAATCCACGGTTGCGAACGAGCTCGAGCAGCCCCCTGTTCACCAGCGACATCATGGCCTCGCGCACCGGGCTGTTGGACAGGCCTAGCTGGGTGGCGATGGCGTTTGCAGAGTAGATCTCTCCTGGCTTCATCTCGCCGTCCAGCAGGGCGCGTCGCAGCATCGCTTCGGTTGAATCCTTCAGCGTGCTGTGCTGTAGCGAGCCAGAAATGATGTTCTGGGTTAGTGGTAAGCGAGAAGTTTCGAGGCTCATCAGGAGTCCTTTGCTGTGTCCAAATCTATGGGCAGTCTACAGTTCCGCCTGCCCGTTGTGGAGGGCTTATTCCGCGCAACTGCGGCACAGCCTGCCATGAATCCTGACGATTCTGAAGGTGTTTCTGGCGTGCAAACAAGTTTCCAGCGAATGTGTGCGAATGGGTTGACATGGCTAGCCTCGTCGTGAATTATGGGTTATCGATAACTGGATAGTGGTGTAGCTCACAACCTGGTCGTGATCGCTCACCAAGACCCATCCATCAATCTGACGGTTCGGAAGGTTCAGATGAATATCTCGCACGGGATTCCCCCAATAATGTCCGCAACAACCGTCGACGAACGTATCCAAGGTATTTTTGGTCCGATCGTCGACTTCCTCGAGGAGGTCGTGTTCTTCGCTGTCCCAATCGGGGAGGCCCAGCTGCCATTGGTTGTTGTCTGGTTGATCGCCGGCGGCATCTTCCTGACCTTCTGGCTGAAGATTCGCCCGTTGCGGGATGCGAAGTTGAGCTTCAAGATCATCAAGGGCCACTACAGCCGTCACAGCGATCCGGGCCAAGTGACCAGCTTCCAAGCCTTGGCCACAGAGCTTTCTGGAACGGTTGGCCTCGGCAACATCGCCGGTGTGGCTGTGGCGATCTCGCTCGGCGGCCCCGGTGCAACCCTGTGGATCATCATCGCCGGCCTGCTCGGCATGGCCGTGAAGATGGCCGAGGCGACCCTTGGCCAGAAGTACCGCACGGTGCACGCCGACGGCAGCGTCTCCGGCGGTCCGATGTACTACCTGCGCGACGGACTGAAGGCCATCGGCAAGCCCAAGACCGGCAAGTTCCTCGGCATGTTCTACGCGATCGGCATGATGATCGCGGTGTTGGGTGCCGGCAACATTTTCCAGGCCAACCAGGTCACCGCGCAGCTGGTCAACGTCACCGGCGGCGTCGACAGCCCGCTGTACGGCCGCGGCTGGATTGTTGGTGTCATCCTGGCGGTGATCGCCGGCGCCGTGATCATCGGCGGCATCAAGTCCATCGCCCGCATGACCAGCCGCATCACCCCGCTGATGGCTGCCCTGTACATTGTCTGCGTGCTGGTCATCCTGACCATGAACTTCACCGAGCTGCCGAACGCGATCGCCCTGATCTTCACCAGCGCCTTCACCGGTGCCGGCGTGACCGGCGGCATCATCGGCGTGGCGATCATCGGCATCCAGCGTGCGGTCTTCTCCAATGCCGCAGGTACCGGTACCGCGGGCATGGCGCACGCCGCCTCCAAGAACAAGCGCCCGGCCGAGGAGGGCTTGGTTGCGGCTTGGGAACCGTTCATTGACTCCGTGGTGATCTGCACCATGACTGCGCTGGCCATCATCGTCACCGGCGTCTACCAGGACACCACCTCTGACGGTGTGGCCATGACCACCGACGCGTTCAACACCGTCAACGACTGGTTCTCCATCTTCCTGACCCTGTGCATCGCCCTCTTCGGGTTCTCCACCATCCTGAGCTTCTCCTACTACGGCCGCAAGACCACCGGCTACGTGTTCAAGCAGTCCAAGATTGCCGAGCACGCCTACGATGCCGTGTACGTGCTGTTCATCGTCATCGGCGCCAGCGTCTCCCTAGACATGGTGGTCCGCTTCTCCGATGCCATGTTCTTCCTCGTCTCGGTGCCGAACATGCTGGGCATCTACTTCCTGGCCAAGGTGCTGCGCCGTGAGCTCTTCGACCACCGCGTCGGAGCCCAGACCGGCCAGATCCCGGTGGTGCCAGTGCACGAACGCTCCACCATGCTCGGCGGCAAGATGTCCGAGAAGATGGCCAAAGACGGCCAACAGATCACCCCGGAGGACGCCGAGACACCGGACCGGGAGACCGTCTCCGAGAGCGCTCACCGTTAGCCCACAGCAGTCACCACTTGCAGCGAATAACTGAATACGACAGAAGGACTGGTTCCGCAGCTACCCGCGGAACCAGTCCTTCTGTCTATTGCTGTCCGCCGGTTAGGAGGCCGGCACCCGCACGAAGCCGAGCTCGGCGTTGTTGGCCAGCAGCGGGTGCTTCGGCAAGACCCGAACGGTGTAGCCGAAGGAACCGGAGGTCTCCAACGTGACGTCGCCGCGGTAGCGGAACCGGTCGTCGCCCAGTTCCTGCTCGACCTGAAGATCGTGCACCTGCGGGTCTAGCAGCTGGTCGTCGTCGACGCCGCAGCGGCCGTGCACCACCTGCACCTGGACCTCCTGCGGGCTGAGCTGCCCCAGATTCAGGTAGGCGTGCACTGTGAGCACATCACCGATCTGCGGCGCCTCCTCGACACCGTGGGAGTCCACGTGCTCGATGGCGATCTGGCCGAAGTGCTGCTGCAGCCGGTTGATGTAGTCGGCAAACTGGCTTGCTGCCGCGTAGTCCTCGGCGGCGAATGCGGCACCGGAGCGGGCCGCCGGCAGGTAGAGCTGCTGGACGTAGTCCTTCAGCATCCGGGATGCGGACACCTTCGGGCCGAGGTCCTTGAGGGTGTGCTTGATCATCGAGATCCACTGGTGCGGCACGTTGTCCTGCGGCTCCACGGCTCCGGTGTGTTCGCCGGTGAGCTCACCGGGGGTGGCTTCCGGAGTCTCGGTCCCGTAGAAGCGCGGGATGAGCTGGTTCTCCAGCAGGTCGTAGATCGCCGCGGCCTCTAGGTCGTCGCGCTCGTCCTCGGTGGCGGAGGCGGCCGCGGTCGGGATGGCCCAGCCGTTGTTGCCGTCGTACATTTCGTCCCACCAACCGTCGAGGATGGACAGGTTCAGCCCACCGTTTAGGGCGGCCTTCATGCCCGAGGTGCCGCACGCCTCCAGCGGGCGCAGCGGGTTGTTCAACCAGACGTCGCAGCCGGGGAACAGCGTGGCCGCCATGCGCATGTCGTAGTT
>CAYZBX010000086.1:0-8128 GCA_964476735.1 uncultured Micrococcaceae bacterium | reverse complement strand
CTGGCTGCCGAACCGGTCGGCGAGGCGATCCGCGCGTGGGGCCGACTGGGCTACCCGCGGCGCGCCCTGCGCCTGCACGCCGCCGCGACCACCATCGCCGCCGAACACGACAACCAGGTCCCCGCCGACGAACAGGCGCTGCTGGCGCTGCCGGGCGTCGGCAGCTACACGGCGGCCGCGATCGCCTGCTTCGCCTACGGGGTGCCCAGCACCGTCATCGACACCAACATCAGGCGGGTGCACGCCCGCGCGTTCACCGGGATGGCGCTGCCGGAGCCGTCCCTGACCAAGGCCGAACGCGAGCTGGCAGCCCGGCTCAAGCCCGCGGAGCCGGCGCTGGCGTGCGCTTGGAACGCCGCGACCATGGAACTCGGCGCGCTGGTCTGCACCGCGCGCAAGCCGGACTGCGAGGCCTGCCCGCTGTTGGACATCTGCGCCTGGCAACTGACCGGCTGCCCCGAACCGCACTACAAGCCCAAGGGCCAACCCTGGCATGGCACCGACCGGCAGATCCGCGGCGCGCTGATCCAGACGCTGCGCGACCACCACGGCTGCCTGCCGGTGAGTGAGCTGCTCGGCGCGGTGGACTTCAGCTGGGCGGAACCGCAGCGCAAGCGCGCCTGCCTTGACGGGTTGCTGGCCGATGGGCTGCTCGAACTGACCGGCGCGGACCGGCAGCGAGTCCAGCTGCCGAGCTGATCGGCCGCCCCTTCGAAGCGAAACTTTCCGTCTTGGTTCCGCCTTTTGCCGAAGAATAAGCCCGGTTATGGTTAGGCTCGTTAAAAGGCCTCCAACCAAGAGCCAGCTTCGCGAAGGGACCCCGATGACGCGAGAAGAGAAGAATTCGGTGCACGCCGGCGGGGCCAAACCTGTAGTTTTCCGCGACGTTTCCAAGGTCTACCCGGACGGGACGGTCGGGGTCGATGGCATCAACTTGGTCTGCGAGGCCGGCAAGATCACGGTGTTCGTGGGGCCCTCCGGCTGCGGCAAGACCACCACGCTGCGGATGATCAACCGGATGATCGAGCCGACCTCGGGCGAGGTGTTGATCGGCGAAACCAACACCGCCGAGCAGGACCAGACCACGCTGCGCCGGGGCATCGGCTACGTGATTCAAAGCGCGGGGCTCTTCCCGCACCGGACCATCGTGGACAACATCTGCACCGTGCCGCTGCTGCTGGGCGAGCCCAAGCGCACCGCCCGCAAGAACGCGCTGGCGCTGATGACCAAGGTGGGCCTCGACCAAGACATGGCCAAGAAGTACCCGCAGCAGCTCTCCGGCGGCCAACAGCAGCGCGTCGGGGTGGCCCGGGCGCTGGCCTCCAACCCGCCAGTGCTGCTAATGGACGAACCGTTCTCGGCCATCGACCCGGTGGTCCGGGCCGATCTGCAACGCGAACTGCTCCGGCTGCAGCGCGAACTGGCCAAGACCGTGGTGCTGGTGACCCACGACCTCGACGAGGCCATCCTGCTGGCCGACAAGATCGTGCTGTTTGAGGCCGGCGGCACCATCGCCCAGGAGGGCACACCGGAGCAGCTGCTGCTGACCCCGGCCAGCGAATTCGTCCGCTCCTTCACCGGGGACAGCGGCATTCGGTGGCTGTCCACCATCTCCACCAGCGAGCTGGAGCCCGGCGGCGCCACCGCGCTGGACGAGGGCACCGTCGGCGTCGACGGCACCGATTGGCAACTCACCCTAGACCCGGACGGCGTGCCCCTGCAGTGGCAGCAGGTCCGCGACGGTCAGCCGCCGCTCCAGCGGCCCTGCCGCAGCAGCTACGTGCACGGCAAGGACCCGGTCCGCGTCGCCTTCGACTCCGCGCTGCTGTCCCCGGTCTCCCTAGCCGTGGCCACCGACGCGCAGCAGCGCTTCCTCGGCTTTTCCGGCATGGCCGACTTCGCTGCGGTGATCGCCCGGGAACGGAGAAGGTACCATGCTTGATTTCGCGTGGCTGTGGCGCAACATCCCGCACATCGGACAGCTGCTGGAGAACCACCTGGTGCTCTCCTTCGCGCCACTGGCCATCGGGCTGTTGCTGGCGCTGCCGATCGGCATCGCGGGCGCCTACTGGCAGCCGCTGAAGCCGGTCATCCAAGTGATCAGCTCGACCTTCTTCGCCATCCCCTCGCTGGCGTTCTTCATCTTCCTGCTGCCCTACACCGGGCTCACCCCGATGACCGCCATCCTGCCGCTGGGCATCTACGCCGCGGCGCTGCTGGTGCGCAACGTGGTGGAGGGCATCCAAGGCACCAGCGACGCGGTCCGGCAGGCCGCCACCGCCATGGGCTACCGCAAGCTACGCCGGCTGCTGACGGTGGAGCTGCCCAACGCGGTGCCGATCATCCTCGGCGGGCTGCGGGTCACCAGCGTCTCCACCATCAGCTTGGCCTCGGTGGCCTCGGTGTTGGGCATCTCCTCGCTGGGTGACCTGTTCATCGACGGGGCGCAGCGCTTCTTCGCCACCCCCATCGTCGTCGGCATCGTGCTGACCATGCTGTTGGCGGCCGTGACGGACCTGCTGCTGGTCGCGCTGCAGCGCACGCTCACCCCGTGGGCGAAGGCGGGGAGGAAGCGATGACCCCGATCGAGTTTTTCCTTGACTGGCTGTCCCGGCCGGAAACTTGGTCCGGCCCGGACGCCATCGCCGTGCGATTGGGCGAACACCTGCTGTACAGCCTGATCGCCATCGCGATCGGCGCGCTGCTCGCGGTCCCGCTGGGCCTGTACCTAGGCAACCGGGGCCGCGGCGAGGTGTTCGTGTTGACGCTGGCAAACACCATCCGGGCCCTGCCCACCCTCGGCCTGCTCACCCTAGTGGTGCTCATCACCGGCATCGGCCTGATCCCGCCGCTGCTGGCGCTGGTAGTGCTGGCTTTCCCGCCGCTGCTGGTGAACACCTTCGAGGGCGTCCGTTCCCTAGGCCCGACCGTCATCGACGCGGCCCGCGGGATGGGCTACAACCGGTCCCGGGTGATCGGGCTGGTCCAGTTGCCGATGGCCATGCCATTCATCGTGCTCGGGCTACGGCTGGCCGCCATCCAGGTGATCTCCGCCGCCACCATCGCCGCCTACGTTGGCCTGGGCGGCCTGGGCCGCTACATCTTCGACGGGCTGGCCCGCCGCGACTTCGGCGCCGTGCTCGGCGGCTCCATCCTGGTGGCGGTGCTGTCCATCGTGGGCGAGGTGCTGCTGATCCTGGTCGGCCGGTTCCTCGTCTCCCCCGGGCTGCAGGCCCAGAAGGTGCCCCGCGCCACCGGCAAGGGGCTGTTCCGCACCCGAAAGGCGGCAGCATGAAACCCCGGTTGCTCCAATTGCTCGGCGCCCTCTGCGCCGGCGCCCTGCTGTTGGCCGGCTGCGCCAACCCGGACCCGCTGGACGCCGGCCTCGACTCGGACGGCCCCGGCGCGAACACCGTGGTGGTCGGCTCGGCGAACTTCCCGGAGAACGTGATCCTGGCGGAGGTGTACGCGCAGGCGCTCGAGGCGGAGGGCTTCACGGTGGAACGCAAGATGAACATCGGCGCCCGGGAGGTCCTCTACTCGCAGATCGCCAGTTGCCGGCTGACCGTGGTCCCGGAGTACAACCAGGCCCTGCTGGCCTTCCTCGACCCGGAGGCCACCGCGAAGGGCACCGAAGAGGTCAACGACGCGTTGGCTGAGGCGCTGCCGGAACAACTGAGCGTGCTGGAGCCCTCCGAGGCGCAGGACAACAACGCCATCGTGGTGCCCAACGAGCTGGCCGACCAACACGGGCTGAAGCAGATCGGCGACCTGGCGCCCATCGCCAAGGAGCTGACCTTCGGCGGCCCACCGGAGTGGAAGTCCCGCGCCGAGGGCTACCTCGGCGTGCAGAAGGACTACGGGATCGAGTTCCGGGAGTTCAAGTCCTTGGACTTCTCCGGGCCGATCACCTTGTCCGCGTTGCAGAAGGGCGACATCGACGCGGCCCTGCTGTTCTCCACCACGCCGCAAATCACCACCGACAACCTGGTGGTGCTGGAAGACCCCAAGGAGACCCTGGGCGTGAACAACATCGTGCCGTTGATCTGCCAGCAGTGGGTGCCGGCCAAAGCCACCGCGGTGTTGGACAAGATCAGCCAAGCCCTGACCACCGAAGACCTGACTAAGATGAATGCTGAGTACTCCATCGACCACGACGATGTTGATCAGGTCGCCGAGAAGTGGATCAAGGAACACCTCGAATAATGTCTTCTGAGCCCATCAGCGCCGAGCATTTCCGCAACGTCCTCGGCCAATACCCCACGGGGGTCTGCCTCATTACCACGATCGACGAGGCCGGCCAGCCCGTCGGCATGGTCGTCGGTTCGTTCGCCTCCGTCTCCCTGGAGCCACCGCTGGTGTCCTTCATGCCCGCGCACACCTCCAGCAGCTGGCCGGTGATCAGGGCCAGCGGCAGGTTCGCGGTGAACGTGCTCAGCGCGGAACAGGAGAAGGTGGTACGCGCCTTCACGGGGCGCGAGCGCACCCGGTTCGACGGCCTCGGCTGGACTGTCTCCCCCACCGGCATGCCGCAGCTGCACGGCAGTGTCGCCTACCTGGAATGCGACATCGCCGAGGTGTTCGTGGCCGGCGACCACGACATCGTCATCGGCGCGGTCACCACGATGACCCTGCTCAGCGCCGAGCTGCCGATGATCTTCTACCGCGGCGGCTTCGGCGAGTTCACCCCGCGGTCCCTGGTGGCCGGGGTGGAGATGATCCAGAGCTTCATCGCACCGGTGGACCGCTGCCGGCCGGCGCTGGAGGCGCTGACGGACGAGCTGGGCTGCGGTGGGATTCTCAGCGGACTCTACGGCGAGGAGTTCATCATCTTCGCCTCCGCCGGCAGCGAGACCGTGCCGTGGATCCCGGAGACCATCGGGCAACGCTATCCGGCCAAGGCCCCGCTGGGCCGCTCCCTGTTCACCTTCGCCCCGGAGGCGGAGTTCGGCCGTTGGGCGGCCGGGCTGACCGAGCAGGAACAGCGCTACCTCGACGTGAGCCTGCGCGCGGTGCGCGAGCGCGGCTACTCGATCTCCGCCGACTCCACCGAGTTCACCCCAGCGTTGCGTTCGGGCCCGAACGTCGCGCCGCTGGATCCCGGCTACGAGCTGCCGGACCCCACGCTGGGCGGGCACGTGCACTCGGTGGCGGCGCCGATCTTCGACGCCGACGGTTGTCCGTTCCTCGTCATGTCGCTGTACGGACTCGATCTGCCGGCGAACTCGGCGCAGCAGGTGCACGTAGGCGAGCGCCTGCTGGCCACCACCCGCCAGCTGAGCCAGCACCTGTCGGACACCGTCCGACCGTGCGCGGAGTGAGCCTCACCCCGCCCTGCTGTGGGCAGACAGCGAAACGCCGGCCCCGAGGTCGATGTGGTTGACCCGAGACCGGCGTTGGCTTCGCTCAGACGAACTTAGCGGTCCTTCTTGAAGACGTCCTTAACGTCCTCGACCGCGTCCTTGATCTTGGCCTTGGCCTGATCGCCGCGGCCCTCGTTCTTCAGCCGGTCGTTGTCGGTTGCCTTACCGACGCCTTCCTTGATCTTGCCCTTCAGCTCTTCGCCGCGGTTCTCCACGCGATCTCCGGTACCCATAGCCCACTCCTCCGTAATGTCAGCTGGCTTACTAGTCTTAGTTCCACCCTACAAAGCACGGCGCCGCGAGCAACAGGGACAGCCAACATCATTCTTGATATATAAGTCCTCAGCGAACGGATATGCTGAGTTCTACTGTGTTGACTGTTCTCGCTGCCGCGCCGCTGGTTTTGACCATTGCGGTCCTCTTGATGGCCAAGTCCGGCTGGGTCGCGCCCCTGACCGGCCTCGTTGCCGCCACCGCCGTTGCCATGCTCGTGTTCGACAAGTCGACGGCGGACGTGCTGACCACCCTGGGCGGCAGCAGCCAGATGATCTTCGAGGTGCTGTCCATCATTGCCGGCGGCGTCCTGCTCTCCCGGGTGCTGGATGCCTCCGGCGCGCAGAGCACCCTGGCCGCGTGGCTGTCGCACAGCGCGGGCGGCATGCTCGCCACCACCCTGATGATGACGCACGGGGTCATCCCGTTCATCGAGTCGGTGACGGGGTTCGGGGTCTCCGTGCTGATCGGGCTGCCGCTGCTGATCCAACTCGGCTTCTCCCCCATCCGGGCGGCGATGCTCACGGTGCTCGGCCTGACCATCTCCGCGTGGGGATCGATGGCGCCGGGCACGCTGCTGGGTTCGCGACTGACGGGGGTCTCGCTCCACGAGCTGGGCATGGCGACGGCGCAGATCAACTGGGTGGCCCCGCTGCTGTCCGGGCTGTTGATCCCGCTGGTGGCCCTCGACCCCAGCACGCTGCGGGCCCGTTTGCGCCAATGCTTGCTGGGCGGCACCATGGGCCTGACGCTCTCCGGCTTCGTGCTGGGCGCGAACGCCGTGTTCGGCACGCCGGTGGCCGGCGCCTTGGGCGCGCTGCTGAACACCATGCTCCTGCTGGGC
Organism: uncultured Micrococcaceae bacterium; assembly: GCA_964476735.1. Lineage (GTDB taxonomy): Bacteria > Actinomycetota > Actinomycetes > Actinomycetales > Micrococcaceae > Micrococcoides. The sequence goes on along the minus strand of CAYZBX010000086.1, from coordinate 1,648 downwards.
ATCATCGCGCTGCGCCGCCGGCGCCAAGCCCGCCGGCAAGGCCGCCCGCGGACGAAGAACCCGGTGGCGGACGCCGGCCGCGCTTTTGCCCCCTACGCCATCCTGATCGGTGGCCTCATCACCGCCCAGTTCGTGGTCAAGCCGGTGGCCTCGCCCGCGATTTGGCTGACGATCGCCTCCATCGCCGCGGTGTTCATCCAGCGTCGCTGGCTGGTGGCCGGTGGCCTGGACGCCTCGGCGAAGGTGTTTCGGTTCCTCTGGGCCGCGCTGAAACTGTGGGTCTCGGTGGCCATCCCGACCGGCCTGTACATGGCCCTCGGCTCGGTCTTTGCCTCCGGCGGGCTGGCGGAGCAGTTGGCCGCGGCCTTCGCGACGCTGGGCGCCGGGTATCTGGTGCTCAGCCCCTTCTTGGGCGCCATCGGCGGCTACATCACGGCCTCCACCACCGGCGCCAACGCCATGTTCATCACCACGCAGGCGGCGGGTGCGCAGGCGTTGGGCATCGAGAAGCTGGGGCTGCTGGGCACGCACAACGCGGCCGCCTCGCTGTGGTGTCTGGCCTCGCCGGTCCGCGTCGAGCTGGCCTATCAGGTTGCGGCGGAGCGCGGCCCGGTCAGCCGCAAGCGGATCACCGTCGTCTCGCTGGGCTACGTGTTCGTGACCACCTTGGTGTGGGCGATCTACAACCTGCTTTTCCTCGGCTAGGCGGGCGCCGTCAGAGGTGGCAGATCATCCTGGTGTTGCCCAGCGTGTTCGGCTTCACCCGAGCCAGGTCTAGGAACTCGGCGACGCCCTCGTCGGTGGAGCGCAGCAGTTCCTGATAGATTTCCGGGTCCACCGGCTCCTGCTGTTCCATGACCTCGAAACCCTGGTGGGAGAAGAACTCCACCTCGAAGGTCAGGCAGAAGACGCGCTGCACCCCGAGCTCGCGGGCACGATTCAGCAATTGCTGCACGATGGTTCGGCCAATACCGCAGCCGCGCCAGTCGTCTGCGGAGGCCAGCGTGCGGACCTCGGCAAGGTCTTCCCAGATCACGTGCAGGGCACCGCAACCGACGATGTTCCCGTCGCGGTCCTCGGCGACCAGAAACTCTTGGATGGCCTCGTAGTAGGCGACCGCCTCCTTTTCCAGCAGCACCCGTTGGTCCGCGAGCGGGCGGACGAGGGCTCGGATGCCGGGCACGTCCTGGGTGACCGCCGGGCGGATCCGATAAGCGTCTTTGGCTGGAATAGTCATTCAACCAGCGTACTCCCGGCCCGGGGTCCGGCGGCAAGCTGGGATTGGCCCAAGTGACCAATCCCACCGCCTGCTTACTACTTGTTGCCGCCCTGCGCCGCCACGGTTCCGCCGAGTACCGGTGGAAGCTCCGCCCGTTCACCCAAGACGTGCTCGGCCAAGAAAGCGGTCACCACTTGGTACCAGACCTTGCTGTGCTGCGGGGAGAGGATCCAGTGGTTCTCCTGCGGGAAGTACAGGAAGCGGTGCACCGTCTCCAGCCCGTCGGCGGGCAGCTTGGACTTGGTGTTCAGCTCCCACCACAGGCGCAGCCCCTCGCCGATCGGCACCCGGTAGTCCTTGTCCCCGTGGATGACGAGCATCGGCGTGACGATGTTCTCCACGTTGGTGTGCGGCGAGTTCTCCGCCAAG
>CAYZBX010000085.1:0-8134 GCA_964476735.1 uncultured Micrococcaceae bacterium | reverse complement strand
TACCAACTGCACCGAAGCGCCAGCCGCACGCCCCATCTTGGCGCCGCCGCCTGGGCGCAGTTCCACGGCGTGGACCACGGTACCCACTGGGATGTTACGCAGTGGCAGGTTGTTGCCTGGCTTGATGTCGGCGTTCGGGCCGGACTCAACCACGGCACCCTGCTTCAGGTTTTCCGGGGCGATGATGTAGCGCTTGGTGCCATCAACGTAGTGCAGCAGGGCAATGTGCGCGGTACGGTTCGGGTCGTACTCGATGTGAGCGACCTTTGCTGGCACGCCGTCCTTGTCGTGACGACGGAAGTCGATCACGCGGTACTGGCGCTTGTGGCCACCGCCCTTGTGGCGGGTAGTGATTTTGCCGCTGTTGTTACGGCCACCGGACTTGCTCAGTGGACGCAGCAGGGACTTCTCCGGAGTGGAGCGAGTCACCTCGGCAAAGTCAGCTACGCTCGAGCCGCGCAGGCCCGGAGTAGTTGGCTTGTATTTACGGATTCCCATATTTCTTTTCCTCGATAAAGTGGTCTCCGAACCTTAGAGGCCCGGACCGCCGAAGATGTCGATTGTGCCTTCTTTGAGGGTCACGATGGCGCGCTTGGTCGCCTTGCGTTCTCCCCAACCGAAGCGAGTGCGTTTGCGCTTGCCGGCACGGTTGATGGTGTTCACCGAATCAACCTTGACGCCGAAAATGCTTTCGACGGCCTGCTTGATTTCGGTCTTGTTCGAGCGTGGGTCCACCAAGAAGGTGTACTTACCTTCGTCGATCAGCCCGTAGCTCTTCTCGGACACGACTGGTTCGAGAACCACGTCGCGCGGGTCTTTGTTAACGGAGCCGCTCACTTGGTGCCCTCCTGGTTGCCTTTGCCCTCAACGAACGCGTCGTAGGCGGCCTTGGTGAAGACCACGTCGTCGGCGTTGAGAACGTCGTAGGTGTTGAGCTGGTCAGCGTAGATGGTGTGCACCTCGGCCAGGTTACGGGCGGAGAGTGCTGCCACGTCGTCGGTCCGGTCGATCACGACAAGGAACTTGTTGCGGTCGGCGGTCAGCGACTTCAGGGCGCCCAAGGCTGCCTTGGTGGATGGGGTGTCCCCGGTCACCAGAGCCTCGATGACGTGCACGCGGTCGTTGCGAACGCGATCGGTCAGGGCGCTACGCAGAGCAGCGGCTTTCATTTTCTTAGGGGTGCGCTGGGAGTAGTCCCGCGGCACTGGGCCGTGGGCGATACCGCCGCCGGTCATCTGAGGTTCGCGGATCGAACCCTGACGGGCGCGACCGGTCCCCTTCTGACGGAACGGCTTGATGCCGGAACCGGAGCGCTCAGCGCGGGTTTTGGTCTTGTGAGTACCCTGGCGTGCAGCGGCCTGCTGAGCAACCACAACCTGGTGCATCAGTGGGACGTTGACCTGCACATCGAAGATTTCGGCAGGGAAATCAACAGAAACTTTTTTGACCTCGGTAGCCATTTACTTATGCTCCCTTCACTGCGGAACGGACCAAGACGACTTGGCCACGAGCGCCTGGCAGGGCGCCCTTGATGAGCAGCAGGTTCTTTTCTGGATCCACTGCGTGCAGGGTCAGGTTCAGCGTGGTCTGGCGGACGTTACCCATCCGGCCGGCCATACGCATGCCCTTGAATACACGGCCCGGGGTGGCTGCGCCACCGATGGAGCCAGACTTGCGGTGGTTCTTGTGTGCACCGTGGGAGGCGTTACCGCCACCGAAGCCGTGACGCTTCATGACACCGGCGGTGCCCTTACCCTTGGTGGTGCCGATGACGTCGACCTTCTGGCCGGCTTCGAAGAGCTCGACGGTCAGTTCCTGACCGAGCTCGTAGCCGTCAGCGTCGGCGGTGCGGATCTCGACCACGTTGCGGCGCGGGGTAACCCCGGCCTTTTCGAAGTGACCAGCCAGTGGCTTGGTGACCTTGCGTGGGTCGATCTGGCCGTAACCGATTTGCACGGCAGCGTAGCCGTCGGTTTCAGCATTACGAATTTGGGTGACGACGTTGGAATCAGCCTGAACAACGGTCACTGGAATCAGCTTGTTGTCGGCGTCCCAAACCTGGGTCATGCCGAGCTTCGTGCCCAGCAGTCCCTTAACATTGCGGTTTGCGGTCATAGTTATCTCAGCACCTCCCCTAGAGCTTGATTTCGATGTTTACGTCGGCTGGAAGATCCAGGCGCATCAGCGAATCAACGGCCTTTGGCGTTGGATCAATAATGTCGATCAACCGCTTGTGGGTGCGCATCTCGAAGTGCTCGCGGCTGTCCTTGTACTTGTGTGGTGAGCGGATGACGCAGTAGACGTTCTTCTCGGTCGGCAGTGGAACCGGACCGACAACAGTTGCGCCTGCGCGTGTGACCGTGTCAACGATCTTCCGAGCTGAAACATCAATGACCTCGTGGTCATAGGACTTCAGCCGGATGCGGATTTTTTGTCCCGCCATGGCGTGGTGCCTCTTTCTTAGTACGTGGGTGTACTTTCTTCCCTATGAGTGCCGCAAGGGACACTTATCGTGGTCGCCTCAAAGCGACCGCCTGCACAGACCGAATCCGATCGTGAGAAAAACCGGGTTCCTCGCCCTGCCAGGCTTCACCCCGCGGTCGGGCGTGTCGCATTTATTTAGGACACGAAAATCCCGCGGAGGGTTCTTGTTTTTGTGTGTGGAGCCCTACTTCTGAACAGATGAGCTCCAGAGCAACTTATCTAGTATAGACAGACATGTTCTTCAGATGCGAATCGAGCTGAGGATCCGCGGCTGTTAGCTCCCCCACGTCCACCGCTGGCCCGAGTGCGGCGCGAACCTGCGCTCGGTGTGTGCGTTCAGGGGCTAGGAGAACCATTCGTTCGGTGGTCCGGCCTGCAGCAGCAGGAAGAACACGACCGATATCACAACCAAGATCAGCACGGCGGCCAATACCGGGTTTCGCAAGATCCAGCGTAGCAGTTTCTCCGGTGCGGTGGCCGGTTGAAAGTCCTCCGCCAATACCCGCCAACGATCAGAGAGACGGCCGGTTTTTTCCACGTGCCGTTCGAAAGGAATCGTGGCGTACGGCAGGATCGCCGAGGCGAGACCGGTGAGCCCCAGCCCCGTTCCCCATTTCTCGTTCACCCAGACCAGCACGGTCGTGGCCAGATACATGAAGAAGACGAAACCGTGGGTCGCGCCGAAGGGAAAGATGAGGGCATCCGTCAGCCCAGAATACTTGGCGATCATCCCGATGATCAGCAGGGTCCAGGTTACTGCTTCTGCGCGAGCGAGGGTTAGATACAGCTTGCGTGGGGACAAGACGGCCTTTCCAATGGTGTGCTTCGGATGCGAGCACTCTTAGTCGTTTCGCTGGTGCGGGTCTGTCGGCGGGAAGTGCGGCGGCGCCGGATACTCCCGTTGTTCGGGGTAATAGGCACCGGGTTGATTATACGGGGGTTGGTGGTGCGGGTGCACGGCGCCGTGCTGCTGGTAATCGATCTGGGTCTGTGCCGCCGGTCGCTTGGTGATGCGAACCAGTTGCCAGATGCCCACGCCCATCAGCGCCAGCGCGAGCAAGAACAGCAGCAAGAAGCTGCCGACCTGCAGGAACAGGAACAGCACCAAGATGGTCCCGCCGATCCCCCAAATGAGCATGCCGGTGCGGGACTTCATGGCGCCGTACACGATGAGGGCGACGAATGCTGCCACCGTGAAGAAGAATTCGGCACCGGATTTCGGCATCCCGAACAACCACAGTGCCGCGATAGACAGCAAGCTCGCGGCCGAGTAGAGGTAGGCGTTGAACCGTGTGCTGCTCGATGGCACCGGGTAGGGTTCCAGCCTCAAGGGTACGGGGTGCCCGGTCGGTTGCGGCGCGGGCTGCGGTTGGTAGCCGTGAGGCATCGGCACCGCGGGATGTGGCTGTCCGGAAGGCTGGGTCGGGCTTGCGTTCTGCTCGATTGTCTTGCGTTGCCGCAGGTAGGTCCACGTCGCGAGTCCGGCTAGGCCGAGGACTACCTGCTGCTGGAACCAGAAGGCCATGCGCTGGTCGACGATGTTGCCGGGCACGTCGGACCAGATTCGTTGGGCCCCGAGGATCGCGACGAGGACGGAGATTTCGAGGAAGGTACGCCGAGTAGAACCTCGTTGCTCGAGGCCGAGACCGATCATGGCCACCAAGGTGAGGGCTACCGCGAAGACCAGCGGCGCTTTGCTGTCCAGCCAGCCGCTGAGCATGAAGACGAGGAAGCCGCTCAAGGCGGTAATGCGCATCATGCGTGCTGCGTGTTTGCCGTTGCCACCGCCGGTGTAGAACAGGCCGATCAGGTAGCTGATGGTGGCGCCCAAGATACCGGCGATCATCCAGACCGGAACATCGTTTCCGGTTTGCCTGGATAGGTCCCAGTGCAGCTCATCCGCGAGGGGGATCATCGAAAGGTAGATGATCGGAACGGAGATCGGCCGCAATGCCCAGGCCTGTTCGCGGTGGGAGGCGAGGACCATGCCGAAGGCGAATCCTAGGCCCGCCACGGACATGATGTAGCCATCTTCGTGGAATTCGATCGCGGCGAAGACAAGTATGAGGTGTGCGGCCAGCGGCGCCCATGTCGCTGCGTTCCCCCAACGTTGGTTCGTTGCGGGGCGCAGGTGCGGGACGATCATCAACAGGATGAAGGCGATGCCGATGGCGATGCTCAGCCAGCTCGCCAGCTGCGTGCTCGCGTAAGGCGCGGAGACCTGCTCCCCCGCCCAGGGACTCTTGGCCGTGGCCACATGCAGGGCACCGAAGACCCCGACGGCGGCGACCGGCAGATAGCCGAATACCCGACGCACGGAGTACCACAGCACCACCGCGGTGAACAGCAGCCATGCGCCGAAGACCAGCGCTCTGTACAGCGTCCGCTCGCTCAGCTCACCGAAGGCGGAGCCGGCCTCGAAGAGCAGGAACAACGGCATCGCCAGCAACAAGCCCGCGCTGATCAACGCGTGATTGCGGTATCGCGGGCTTGTGGCGGCCGGTGCGGCGCCCGCCGGCACCTGACCCGGCGCTTGGGTGAGGGCGCTGTCGCGCGCCGCTTGGAAGGCGAAGTAACCCAACGTTGCGGCGAACGGGATGCCGAAGAGGAGGTTGGCGTCCACCCTTAGCAGGTGCAGCCCGTGGTAAAGCGCGTAGCCCAGCCCGAGGATGGCGGCGGTCTGGTACCAGCGGGCGCGGATCTGCGCGGATTCGGTCCCGAGCCTGCTGGTGTAGTACCCTCCGGTCCACACCACCGCGACGAGGACCAGGCCGAAGACCAAACTGAACCAATTGACGGACGTCTCGTCGAGATTGTTCAGGAACACCCGTTCGCGGACGCCGATGGCAAGGCCGACCAGCGCCCATCCCCAGAGGGCCAGATGCGTGGAAGTGGCTTCCGGCGTCTGCCGCAGATTGCGTAGCAGGATCAGCCCGAAGCTCACCACGATGGCTAGGACCAACGCGATGCTGACGTAGTAGAGGGTCTGCTGTTGCCCGGGAACGGTGACTGTGCGGGCGTGCCCGATGCTCAGGCTCAACCAGAGCACCACGGCCATCGCCGCCGCGGCGGCATAACCGATCAGCCGGTGGCTAAGGGTGAATCGCTGGGCCATTTTCGCGGCCAGCGCTGGGTCCAAGAGCCCTCTCCGCTTCTGGGCTGGTGCCGTCGGTTCCACGGTCGCCGGCTCCCGCGGCGCCTCCGTCGGCCGCTCCTCAACCCGACCGTAGCGGGAAAGTTTCGTCAGGGCGTAGAGCCAGAGCAGGGTGAGCAACAACCAGAGGGCAACGACCACGGTGGTGGTCTGCCAACTGTCGGCAGTGTCTGCCACACCCATGTGGGTGCGCGTCACCAAGTAGAGCACCGTCCCGGCGATTCCGGTGAGGGCCAGCTGCGGAACCGCTTGGTGGCGGCGGGCCAAAAACACGCTCGTGAAGCCGATCAGGCCGAGGATCCAGAACACCTCGGGCCGGAAGAACTCAGCGCCGTAGTTGGCGTCTCCGGAACGGGCCAGCCAAAAGGGCGCGGCCAGGAACCACAGGGGCGACTGCAGGTGTCGGCCCCACCAGGTTGATCTGGTCCAGCGCTGGTGCAGCAGGATCACGGTTGCGAAGGTGATCATCGTCAGCACCAAGGGCAGGTTCAGCGCGGCCCAGTCGCCCTTACCGAACATGTTGGGGTTCAGGGTGGACTCGCTGCCGATCGACAGTGCGATGAGTGCAGCGGCGTGGACCCCGACATCGGCGCGCAACCAGTTTGCGGCGAAGCGTTCGGAGCGTTCGGAGCGTTGCAGGAGGCCGGCATACTTCTGTTGGCCGAGCATGATGCCGACCAAGGTGATGCCCACGGCTGCCGCCATCACGGTGGCGATGGTGCTGCCAGCCACGTGGAAGGTCCGCAACACCTGCCAGAGGGTGAGTAGAAAAAGCGCCCTGGCAGCGGTGAGGTAGTAGAGCCGGAGTTTTGCCGGGCTGAGTGCCGTCCTCGTGACGTAATACAGCAGCGTCGCCGCAAACACGAGGGCGTTCTGCAGGTCAGAGATCTTGTCGAACAGGAAGGCTTGGGTGACCAGGGTAGCTGGCACGATGTACTCGTGGGTGCTGACGAAGGCCTGAACGAAGATGTTGTTAAGCCAACGCGGCCGCTCGTGCGCAAACCAGCTGATGATGGTGGCCAACACGATGGTGAAGACGAAGGACCAGACCATCCCGGAGCGCAGTGCCGCTCCCGCGGTAATGCCGGTGGACAGCAGGAATGGCAGGGTCAGGAAGGCGACCACCCGGGAGTTCAGGACGGCAGCGGCGATGCTGAAGGCGACGGACCCCAAGACGGAGAACACCAACCACGGCAGTGGCGATCCGGGCCAGAGTTGGGTGCTGGCGGCCAACGCTAGGATCGGGTACAGCGCCAGACCGGTTCCGGAGAACGCCGTCCCGGAGCTGCGGAGCCGGTGCGAGTTTTTGTGCAGCAGCAGCCCGGCCGCGTAGAACCCGGTGGTCACGATAGCGAGGGCACTGATGGTGACCACGGTCGGAAAACCGGCTGCCACGAAGAGCATCCCGGTGCCGACCATGAGCAGGGCAGCCACGTAGAGCAGGATGTTGGCGTTGCGGATCTGATCGCGTTCCCGCTTGGCCGCCAGCTCCTGCGGGGACAATCGCGGGGGTTGGTACGCCGCCGCGGTGGCCACCTGTTGAGGGTAGTCCGGCATCGGGGACGGGGCGTGGAACGGCCTGACGGGCTGCTGGTATCCGGGACTCGCGGGTGGGAAGTGCGTCGGTGGCCCGGGCGGAGCCGGGCCTGCGGCCGGAGGCGCCGGTTCTGCCATCGGTGCTGGAGCGGATTCGTACTGTGCCGCAGTGGGAGCCGTCGACCTAGTGGCGGCGTCGAAGCCTTCCTGCCAAGCCTTGGCGAGGGCGCTTTGGCTTGGACCCTCGGCGGGGCCATTGGCCTTGGCCTTGCCGATGAAATAGCCGATGAGAACACCGAGGCCGAGGGGCACCAGCAGGATTGCCAGAATGATGAGGAAAAAACCTGTGCCCACTGATCGCTCCGTCGGTCTGTTGCGTACTGGTTCCAAATCTATCGGATGGTCGGCGGCGTCCCGGGTTTCGTGACCATATTGGAATAGCGAGTTTTGGCTTAAACACCAGACCCCCATCAGGAGTATTCCTGATGGGGGTCTGCTGAAGAAATACGCTAGCTTAGTTGCCTAAGCGGCGGCGTACTTACTTGATGATCTTGGTGACGCGACCGGAACCAACGGTGCGGCCACCTTCGCGAATAGCAAAGCCGAGGCCTTCTTCCATCGCGATTGGCTGGATCAGTTCAACGGTCATCTCGGTGTTGTCACCTGGCATGACCATTTCGGTGCCCTCTGGGAGGGTGATAACACCGGTTACGTCCGTGGTACGGAAGTAGAACTGCGGGCGGTAGTTGGAGTAGAACGGGTTGTGACGGCCACCCTCATCCTTGGACAGGATGTAGACGTTGGCTTCGAAGTCGGTGTGTGGGGTGATGGAGCCTGGGGCTACAACAACCTGACCGCGTTCGACGTCTTCGCGCTTCAGACCGCGAAGCAGCAGACCACAGTTTTCGCCTGCCCATGCTTCGTCGAGCTGCTTGTGGAACATCTCGATACCGGTAACGG
>CAYZBX010000084.1:0-8277 GCA_964476735.1 uncultured Micrococcaceae bacterium | reverse complement strand
GCCGATAATCACCCAGAGACAGCATCGGCTCAATGGTGAAGACCATGCCTTCCTCCATGATGGTGCCGAAGTTGGGGGCGGCGTCGTAGTGCGGGACCACTAGGCCGGTATGGAAGGCAGTGCCCACGCCATGGCCAATGAAGTCACGAACCACCCCGTAGCCAAAACGTTTGGCGTAGGACTCGATGGTGCGACCGATCACGTTGATGGGCCGGCCAGGCTTGACGGCTTTGATGCCCCGGCGAAGGGCTTCTTGGGTCCGTTCGACCAGCAAGCGGGATTCCTCATCCACGTTGCCGACCAAGAAGGTCATGTTGTGATCCCCATGGACCCCATCCAGATACACCGTGATGTCCAAGTTGATGATGTCGCCATCGGCAAGCACCGTGTCATCCGGGATGCCGTGACAGATGACCTCGTTCACGGAAGTACAGATGGACTTGGGGAACCCGCGGTAGGACAGGCAGGAGGGGTAGCCGCCCGCGGCGACAATGAATTCGTGGGCGATGCGATCCAACTCATCGGTGGTGACCCCGGGCGCGATCGCCTTGGCGGTGTGTTGCATGGCATCAGCGGCGACGGTGCCGGCGCGGCGGATCTTCTCCACGATGTCATCCGGGTAGGCATCCGGACCCTGGTAGGGGGCGGGAGCGTTTTTGCCGTAGTATTCCGGACGCTCGATATGCTTCGGCAGTGGCTGGGCTGCGGAAACCTTACCCTTCGCGAGGGTCCCGATCGGTGCGTTCTTAGCTGCTGGAGAGTCACTCATACGTCGATCCTAACCCCGGCAGACGGGCGACGCGCGCGTTGTTCGCCGCCGTCGAAGCTTTAGTGCGGGGTGCTGATCAATTAGATTGGAAACAACACCGGTGTGCAAGCACCGAAGGTACATCAGGAAAGGTGCTCAATCATGGCTGAGAACGAATACTGGTTCAACGTGGTGACCGGCGAGATTGAGAAAGGTCAGCAATCGGACTGGACCAAACTGCTCGGCCCGTACAAGACCGAAGATGAGGCTCGCCAGGCCCTAGCCAAGGTTGCTGAAAACAACGAGCGCTGGGATGAGCTCGATGAAGACGATCGCCAGACAGACAATAACCCCCTCAATGACGATCAGTAGCGGGGGACGCGGCTAGGACAAGAAGCTGGTGTCCTCATCCGGGAACGCGCCGGAGATGACATCTTGGTGATACGCTCTGGCCGCTTCTTCGACCTGCGGACGCAAATTGGCGTACTGCTTGACGAACTTGGCCATCCGTCCTCCGCGTAGCCCGAGCATGTCCTGCCACACCAGCACCTGACCGGTCGTTCCATTGCCCGCGCCGATTCCGATGGTCGGTACGGTCAGTGCTTCATCCACGGCTGTCGCCACGTGGGTAGGAACCATCTCCATCAACACTGCGAACGCGCCAGCCGCCTCTAGCTCCTGAGCCGTCCGGATCATCTCTTGCGCGGCGTCATCATCCCGGCCTTGAACCCGGTAGCCACCGAGGGTGTTCTCCGACTGCGGCGTGAAACCGATGTGCGCCATCACCGGGATCCCGGCTGCGGTCATTGCCTCGATGTGGGGGACGTAGTACGTTCCGCCTTCCATCTTCACCGCGGCGACCCCGGCCTCCTTCAGCAACCTAATCCCGGATTCCACCGCCTGCTGGGGGGAGACCTCGTAGGAGCCGAACGGCATATCTGCGATGACCATCGCCCGGGAGGTGCTGCGCGCCACCCCGGCGGCGAAGGTGATCATCTGGTCCATGGTGATCGGCAACGTGGTGCGGTGACCCAGAACGTTATTCGCCGCAGAATCTCCCACCAGCAACGTTTCAATCCCGGCGGCATCAAAGATCTCCGCCATGTATTGGTCGTAGGCGGTGAGCATGGCGAACCGATCGCCATCTCTCTTGGCTTGGGCTAGGTGGGTGGTACGAATTTGCTTGATATCCGCAGAAATTGCCATGCCACCTAGTTTACCCATCCGTAGCGAAAGGAAAGACTAGAGTGGACAGTGAGCACGGTCCGCGTCAGCTAGGAGCATTTGCATGAGCCAGCACCAAGAGAACGTCCTGCGCACCATCGAGGACAACGACGTCAGGTTTATCCGGTTGTGGTTCACCGATGTGATTGGCGCGCTCAAATCGGTGGCGTTGGCCCCCGCAGAGGTGGAAGCGGCTTTTGAGGAGGGCCTGGGATTCGACGGTTCCTCAATTGACGGATATACCCGTGCCCAGGAATCAGACATGCTGCTCAAGCCCGACGCTAGCACCTTTCAATTGTTGCCTTGGCGGGGCATGGACGAGCCCACGGCTCGGATGTTCTGCGACGTGCTCACACCCGACGGCGAACCATCCGCCGCGGACCCACGCCACGTTCTGCGCAAGCAGGTGGAACGGGCCGCTCAGATGGGCTTCACCTGCTACACCCACCCAGAAGTTGAGTTCTTCCTGCTACGCAATGACGAACTCGGCCCGGACGGGGAACCTCAGCCAGTGGACCGCGCCGGGTACTTCGACCACGTGCCCGGCGGTGTGAGCCAGAACTTCCGCCGTCGTGCCGTGACCATGCTGGAGGCGGTCGGCATCCCCGTGGAGTTCTCACACCACGAGAACGGCCCCGGACAAAACGAAATCGACCTGCGCTACGCTGAGATCCTCGAATCTGCGGACAACGTCATGACCCTGCGGACCGTGGTCAAGGAGGTCGCACTGATGCTCAACTCCTATGCCACCTTCATGCCAAAACCGTTCTCGCAGTTTGCCGGTTCGGGAATGCACACCCACTTCTCCCTGTTCGAAGGGGACGAGAACGCCTTCTACGAACCTGGTGCCGAGTTCCAGCTCTCGTCGATCGCCCGCAAGTTCATCGCGGGGATCCTGAAACATGCCCCGGAGCTCACCGCGATCACCAACCAGTTCGTGAACTCTTATAAGCGACTGTGGGCCGGGGGAGAGGTGCCCGCCTACGTTTCTTGGGGGCACAACAACCGATCGGCGCTGATGCGGGTCCCGCTCTACAAGCCCAACAAACGAGATTCCGCAAGAGTCGAATACCGTGGCATCGACTCCGCCACGAATCCATACCTGTCCTACGCCGTGCTTTTGGGCGCGGGACTGGAAGGAATCGAGAAGGACTACGAGCTGGCCCCGGCGACGACGGACGACATCAGCGTGCTGACCAGCAACGAGCGCCGGGTCCTTGGGTATGAACCGTTGCCTGGGACCCTGCATGACGCGCTCCGGCTGCTATCCGAATCAGAACTCATGCCGGAGATCCTAGGCGAACACGTGTTTTCCACCTTCCTGCGGAACAAGGAAGCGGAGTGGGACGAATACCGGGTCAACATCAGCCCCTTTGAGCTGAACCGCTACCTCGGGGTGCTCTGAGCCATGAGTGAGCCGCCTCCGCCGACCAGACGGTCACTTATCGCCGCCGGCTTCGCCGACCTCGAGCGGGCCACCAATCTGTTGAAGAGCCGCGAGCTACAGGACTTCAACCGTGACCTGTTGCTCAAGGCCTTCCAATTCAGCGCAAACCCCGATCAGGCCCTGATGCTACTCATCAGATTGTTGGCCAGAAAACCCGACCTAGCTAGGTGGCTCAAAGCAGCCGAGCTCGAGGATGTGGAACCCATGATGAGGCTATTCGGGGCCTCCGAAGCACTGGGCGAGTTTGTCATCCGGCATCCCGAACACACCGACCTCTTTCAGCGTAGCTACGGTGCCGAACCAGAGCTGGCCGAACCCGGGCACTACCGCAAATTCCTGCTTGCCTCCGTTGGCGGACGTCACCATGATGCGCAGGCCCGCGATTGGATCAGTGTTGCCGAGGAAACGGCAAGCGAAACGCTGAGCTTTGAGCCGGAGAGCTATGCCCCGGAAGCGGGCTTGTTGCCATTTACGGAGACGGTGGCGGCACCGACAGACCAAGAGCTGCAGGCCGCAGAACTATCCGAAGAGGCCGATGGCCCGGGTGCCGTCTCCCGGGCGAGCCAGCGCGAACCTCACCCGGTTGCCACCTTGACGGGCAAAGAGGCGCAGCAAGCGATGCGTATCGCCTACCGCAGCAAGCTGCTGGAAATTGCCCTAGCGGACCTGTGCGGTGCGGACCCGGTGGCCCACGAGCCGTTGATCGCCACGGCGCTCGCGGACTTGGCAACAGCGGCACTTGACGCAGGTCTGGCCGTGGCACGAGCAGAGGCCGCAGAAAAGTTCGACCCCGAGGACGTCGCGGACCTTCACTTCGCCGTCATCGCGATGGGTAAGACCGGAGCCCGGGAGCTCAACTACATCTCTGATGTAGACGTGATCTTCGTGCACAGCCACTCAGAGGCCTTGGACGAACAGACGGCCGGTTCGATTGCCACTTTCCTCGCTCACCAGCTCAGCAAGGCCATCTCATCCTCCGGCGTCGAACCCGGGCTGTGGGAGGTCGACGCGAACCTCCGTCCGGAGGGCAAGGACGGAGCTATTTCTCGGACGGTGGAATCTCACCACGAGTACTACAAGCGTTGGGCCAGTCTCTGGGAGTTTCAAGCGCTGCTCAAGGCCAGACCCGCGGCCGGTGACTCCGGGTTGGGTCGGCGCTACTTCCGAACCATTTGGCCACTTGTCTGGCAGACGGCCTCCAAAGAAGGCTTTGTGCAATCGGTCCAAGCGATGCGCAAACGGGTTGAAGAGAACATCCCGCGCAAGGAGGAAGAACGCGAGCTGAAGCTCGGGCCTGGCGGATTGCGCGACGTCGAATTCACTGTTCAACTCTTGCAACTGGTTCATGGTCAGAGCGAGGAAAGCCTGCGCGTACGCAACACGCTCACGGCCATCGACCGATTGTGCGCAGCCGGATACATCGGTCGGTCGCAGGCGGCCGAACTTTCAGAGGCGTACCGCTACCTTCGGTTGCTGGAGCACCGCATCCAGATGGTGAAAATGCGTCGCACGCACCTGATGCCGGACCAAGAGCCGGAATTGCGGGTCCTAGCACGGGCTGCGCAGCCTCCAGGCATTACTTTTCGGCCGACCCATGCGCAGCTGGTCGAGACGTGGCAACGGACCAAACGCCGTGTCCGTGCCCTGCACGAGGCGATCTTCTATCGTCCGCTGCTGTCCACCACCGCGCCGTTGAGCCCGGAGGACGTGCAATTGAGCCCGCAGGCGGTGGAACAACGACTTGCGGCGTTGGGTTACCTCGACCCGGTCGGCAGCGTCCGACATATTGCTGCGTTGACGCAGGGGCTAACACGCAAGGCGGCATTGCAGCGGCAGTTGTTGCCGGCGATGTTGGGCTGGTTCGCCGACGAAATCGATCCTGACGGGGGCCTGCTGGCGTTTCGTCGGCTGAGCGAGCGGCTGCACCGCTCCCCGTGGTTCCTTCGCACGCTGCGTGACTCGAATGTCGCGGCTCAGCGGCTCTGCAAAGTATTAGCCAGTTCGCGGTTTATCGCCAACCAACTCGAGTTCTTGCCGGAATCGGTCAAGTGGTTTGGAAAGTCGGCCGACTTGACACCCAGATCGGCGGAGGAGCTGTGGGCGGAGTCCCTATCGAAACTCGCCCAACACCCCCAGTCGAATGCGGCGATGCGGTTGCTGCGCCTGATCCGGCAGCGGGAGGTGCTGCGCACCGCAATCGCAGATGCGGCAGGGCTGCTGACCCAACGAGAGGTTTCCAGCGCGCTCTCGACGATCGACCAGGTCCTTGCACGCGGTGCCCTTCGCGTGGCCGAGCGGGAACTCGCCGGAACCGGCGAAACCCAAGAGGATGGTCTGCTCACCGACTTCCTCATCGTCGCCATGGGCCGGCAGGGCGGCCGTGAAATCACCTATGGCTCGGACCTAGATGTCATGTTCGTGCAGCGACCACGCCCGGGCGTTGACCAAGCCGCTGCGGCGCAGCAGGCCACCACACTGGCCAGCCGCATCATTGCCTTGGTGCGGCGACCAGTCAAGCCCGCAGTGCTGGGCGAGAACCCGCTGAGTATCGACGCGGACCTGCGTCCGGAGGGTAAGCAGGGGCCCATGGTGCGCACGCTCGAGTCCTACCGGGAGTACTATTTGCGCTGGGCCGAGGTCTGGGAACGTCAGGCGCTGCTGCGGGCCAGACCGGTGGCGGGCGACGATGAGGTAGCGGCGGAATTCCTCGAGATCATCGATCCGTTGCGCTACGAGAAAGGACTGAGCGAGGCTGAGGCCGTGCAGATTCGTCGGATCAAGGCCCGCGTTGAGGGCGAACGCCTGCCGCGTGGCGCGGACCCGACCCGGCACCTGAAGCTGGGACGAGGGGGACTGAGCGACGTAGAGTGGCTGGTGCAGTTGCTCCAATTGCAGCATGCCCCAGAGCTGCCGGAGGTTCGGACCACGGAAACGGTAGCTGCCCTCAATGGGCTCGCCAAACACGGCATCCTGCCCGAGGAAGATGCCCAGATTCTCAAGGAGGCTTGGCTGCTGGCCACCCGCATCCGTTCCGGCCAGGTGATCTGGTCAGGCAAAGCCTCCGATGTCTTGCCGACGAACCGCGATGATCTGGAAGCCATGTCTCGCTGGTGCGGTTACCCCGAGAACCATGTGGGCGAGTTCGAGGAAGACTACTTGCGCATCACACGGCTGGCTCGTGGCGCCTTCGAAACACATTTTTACGCCATGGAATAGGGTTCAAAAACCAGCAACCAACATGGCAGCGTTACGGTGACCGGCCAGTCGTTAGAGCGCCGCAACCAATTCCAAGGTGCGACGCTGGGCCGGCAATTCGGTGGCCAGATTGGTGATCATCAGCTCGTCGGCCCCACACAATCGCTGGAAGTCGCGCAGCTGGTTCGCGACCACCTCTGGCGTGCCCACCGCTCGGTAATGCAGCATCTGGAGTACCTGGTGGCCGGCCGCCGAATGATAGAGGAGCTCGACCTCCTCTGAACTGAGCTTCCGGCCGCGGCCGAGCATCATTCGTACACGCGCCCGCGCCGCCTGCTCGTAGTGCCGATCGGCCTCCTCTTGGGAATCGGCGGCGATCACGGATAGCGCGGCAATCATGTGCGGCTCCGGGCAGCGCTCCGAAGGTTTGAATTCACTCCGGTAGACCTCAGCGGCCTGGACGAGCATCTGCGGGGCGAAGTGCGAAGCAAAGGCGTACGGCAGCCCGAGGCTGGCGGCCAAACGAGCGCCGAAGAGAGAAGACCCAAGAATGTACAGCGGCACATTGGTACCACGTCCAGGATAGGCATGAACACCGCTCTCGCGCGTCTCCTCGGACAGATACGACTGCAGTTCCAGAACGTCTTGGGGGAAGGTATCGGCCGCGTTGAAGTCGCGCCGCAACGCACGCATGGTTTGGTGATCGGTCCCCGGGGCCCGGCCCAGTCCCAGATCAATGCGGTTTGGGAAGAGCTCCGCGAGGGTCCCGAACTGCTCGGCGATGACCAAGGGCGGGTGGTTGGGCAACATGATGCCACCGGCTCCCACACGGATTCGTTTGGTGTGGGCCGCGATATGCCCGATCAGGACGCTGGTTGCTGAAGAGGCGATCGACGGGAAGTTGTGGTGCTCGGCGAACCAGAGTCGGGTGTAGTTCAGCTCATCAGCGAGCTGAGCGAGCTCGAGGGACTTGGCGAGTGCCTCGGCAATGGGCTGCTGATATCGGACCGTGGCAAGATCCAGAATGGAAATGGGGAACTCCACTTCTCACCTTTCGTTGGCCTCGCCACGGTCCGCAGGTAGCTGCGTGCCGCCGAGGGAGCACGTCGTGTTAGATCGAGTAGTACAGCTGGAACTCGTAGGGGCTGATACGCAAGTTTAGCGGTTCAATCTCCTGAGTTCGCTTGTAATCGATCCAAGTTTGGATCAGATCCTCGGAGAAGACGTCACCTTCCAAGAGGAAGTCGTGGTCCTCTTCGAGGGCCTGCAACGCCTCCTCCAGTGACCCCGGCGCCTTCGGAATATCGGCAGCCTCTTCCGGCGGCAGCTCGTACAGGTCCTTGTCGATCGGCTCCAAGGGCTCGATTCGGTTCTTGATGCCGTCCAGACCGGCCATCAACTGCGCAGCGAACGCCAAGTAGGGGTTGCCCGAAGGATCCGGTGCACGGAACTCGAGCCGCTTTGCCTTGGGGTTGGACCCGGTGATCGGAATCCGGATGGCGGCGGAGCGGTTGCCTTGGGAGTACACGAAGTTGATCGGGGCCTCGTAGCCCTTGACCAGACGCTTGTAGGAGTTGACCGTCGGGTTCGTGAACGCAAGGACTGCGGCGGCGTGCTTGAGCAGACCGCCGATGTACCATCGAGCGGTGTCTGACAGGTTCGC
>CAYZBX010000083.1:0-8287 GCA_964476735.1 uncultured Micrococcaceae bacterium | reverse complement strand
TGCAGGAGGCCCTGCGCCGCGACGGCGTCATGGCCCGCCGCATCGGCGTCGAGGACGACTTCCTCCCGGGCCTGACCCGCGAGAAGATCGCCGCAGCCTTCGACGGTGCCGAGCTGGTGGACGTCTCGCAGGACGCCATGCGCCAGCGCATGATCAAGTCCGCCGAGGAAATCGAGGTCATCAAGCACGGGGCGCGCATCGGCGACCTGGGCGGCGAGGCCATCAAGGCCGCGATCCGCGAGGGCATCACCGAGTACGAGGTCGCCCTGATCGGCACCGAGGCCATGACCCACGAGATCGCCAAGACCTTCCCGCACCGCGAAGTGCGCGACACCTGGGTCTGGTTCCAGTCCGGCATCAACACCGACGGCGCCCACAACTGGGCCACCACCCGCAAGCTGCAGCGCGGCGACATCCTGTCCCTGAACTGCTTCTCGATGACCGCCGGCTACTACACCGCGCTGGAACGCACCATGTTCTTGGGCCAACCTGATCCGCGTTCGCTGGAGCTGTGGAAGATCAATCTGGAGGTCCACTACGCGGGTCTGGAACTGATCAAGCCGGGCGCGGTCTGCGGTGAGATCTGCCACGAGTTGAACAAGATCTACACCAAGTACGGCATCCTGCCAAAGCGGACCTTCGGCTACGGCCACTCCTTCGGCGTCCTCTCCCACTACTACGGACGCGAGGCCGGCTTGGAGCTGCGCGAGGACATCGAGACCGTCATCGAACCAGGCATGGTGGTCTCCATGGAGCCGATGATCACCATCGAGGACGGCGAACCAGGTGCCGGCGGCTACCGCGAGCACGACATTCTGGTCGTCAACGAGACCGGCGCCGAGAACATCACCAAGTTCGGGTTCGGACCGGAGAACAACATCGTCGACGCCTAAGCCCAGCTGACTCCCCCAGCGGGGTCGGCGCAGCGCAACAGCGGGGGCCAAGACTCTAACCCAGGGTCTTGGCCCCCGCTGCGTCTATGATGGAAAACTAAAGTCAGCCCTCAGGAGGCGGTAGTGAGTACGGAAACCACCGGGACCTCGGTCTCAGTCTTGCACAACGCGTTCGCGGTGCTGCGCTGCTTCAGCACGGCGGAACCGCTGCTCGGCGTCACCGAGATCGCGAGCCAGGTGGGGCTGCACAAGTCCACCGTCTCCCGGATCCTAGCCAACTTGGAGGACCTGGACATCGTGGCCCAGGACCCGCACTCGCGCAAGTACCGCCTCGGTTCGGGCCTGATCTTCTTGGTCTCACCCCTGTTGGCTGAGTTCGACACCCGCAAGGTGGCCGCCCCGGTGTTGGCCGAGTTGGCCGCCGAAACGGAAGAAACCTGCTCCCTGATGGCTTGGGAAAACTTGGAGTCGGTGTGCGTGGAGCAGATCGAATCCCCGCTGCGGATCAAGCACACCTCCCCGCTGGGGGCCCGCTACAACTCCGGATATTCTGCATCGATTCAGGTCTTTCTGGCCGACGCTCCGGAGGATCGCGTCCGTTCGCTGGTCGAGCGACAGGAGATCGTGCTGCCGGCCGACGCCGACGTCGACGAGTACCTCGAGATGTTGGCCCGGGTACGGGCCCAGGGCTTCGCCGTCAACGACGGGATGACCCAGCCGGATGAGACCGGCATCGCTGTGCCGATCGCCTCCGGGCGCAGCCCGCACCCGTTCTGTCTATTGCTGTCCGCCCCGCGCTACCGGGTGGGCGACCGGCTGCCGGAGCTGATCGAACATTGCGTGCAGGCGGGTCGACTGATCACCGCGCAGCTCCACGGTCCCACGGCTTATTCCGGTACGCCTCCAGTCGGTCTAGAGGCTTGAGGCTAGCGACGAGCAGGCTCCGGCCGGGCGGCTTCTGCGCCGGCCGCCTCGAGCTGCCGCTGCCGGTCCAGTTTGGCCTCCAGCTTCGCGCCCTCGACGTCCATGTCCGGCATGATCTTGTCCAACCAACGCGGCAACCACCAGGCGTGCTTGCCGAACAGGTACATCACGGCCGGGATGAACGTGGTCCGGATCAGGAACGCGTCCACCAGCACGCCAAACGCCAGACCGAAACCAATCGGCCGGATCATGGCCACACCGGAGAAGATGAAGCCGGCGAACACCGAGACCATGATGATGCCGGCGGCCGTCACCACCGCGCCGCCCTGCCGGTAGCCCAGCCGCACGGCGGTCTTGTAGTCCAGCCCTTGGGTCCACGCCTCCCGCATTCCGGAGACGATGAAGATCTGGTAGTCCACCGAGAGGCCGAACAGCACGCCGATGAGCAGGATCGGCAGGAAGGACAGCACCGCCGTCGGATCGTGCACCCCGAAGACCGGGCCCAGCCAACCCCACTGGTAGATGGCCACCACCGCGCCGAAGGCGGCGCCGACCGACAGCAGGAACCCTGCCGAGGCCATCACAGGTGCCCAGATGGAACGGAAGATCATGGTCAACAGCAGCAGCGAGAGCGCGATGACGATGCTCAGATACAGCGGCAAGGCCCCGGCCACCCGGTCGGAGATGTCGATGTTGGCAACCGTCTGACCGGCGTAGCCCACCACCGTGACGTCATGCTCCTGCGCCAGTGCGGCCTCGCCGTCGCGCAGGTCGTGTACCAGATTCAGGGTCTGCTCCCCGTCCGGGGCGCCGGTCGGGATAATCTGCAGCAACTGGACGCGGCCGTCCGCGGATTCGGTGGCGGGCACGGCCGTCATCACGTCCTCGCGGGCCGCGTACTGCTCGGCGATGTCCAGCACGACGTCCTTACGCTCCGACTCCTCCAGGCCTGCCGGCTGTTCCATGACGGCCAGCAGCGGCCCGTTGAAGCCTTCGCCGAACTCCTTGGCGATGAGCTGATAGTTCTTATAGCCGTCGGACTCCAACGGCTCCGAGTTGCCCATCGGCAGGCCCAGACGCAGCGAGAAGACCGGGATGGCGGCAACCGCGAGGATGATGACCGAGGTGGCGATCATCAACCACGGATGCTTGGTGACGAAGGCGCCCCAACCCCGGTTGGCCTGCTCGATGGCCAGGTCCTGCTTGTTGTACACCTCGTTGCGGGCAACCTCGATGAGTTTGCGCTTGGGGATCACCCGGTGTCCGATGAGTTTCAGCGCGGCCGGCACCAGCATGAGCGTGGCGGCAATGACGATGGCCACCGTGCCGCCGGCGGCCAGACCCATCACGGACAGGAACGGGATGCCCGTGACTGTGAGCGCGGAGAGCGCAATGATGTTGATGATGCCGGCGAAGAACACCGAGGTTCCCGCGGTGCCGTTGGCGCGGGCGATGGAGGCCAGCAGGGCTTCGCCTTCCATCATCTGCCGGCGGTGTCGATGCACGATGAGCAGTGCGTAGTCGATGCCCAAGCCCAGACCCAGCATGAGCGCCAGCGCAGGGTCGGTGGAGGTCATCTCCACCGCGGAGGTCAGCGCGAAGATGCCGGCCAGCCCGATGCCGGAGCCGATGAGCGCGGTCAGCAGCGGCAGCCCGGCGGCGATGACGGTGCCGAGGGCGACGAACAGCACGATCGCCGCGACGATCACGCCAATGCCCTCGGAGGCCCCGACGACCTCGGAGACGTCCTGGGTGATCTCCACCCCGGGGTAGACCGCCATGTCCGTCAGCTTGGCCGCGTCGACGACGGCGAGGATGGCGTCCCGCTCGTCCGGGTCTAGGTTGTGGCTCTGTTTGGTCAAGGCGATCGCGCCGCGGGCGCCGTCGCCGGCGACGAAGCGGACATCCTTGCTCAGCGCCAGATTGCGTTCGCCGCGGTCGATTTCCGCGCGGGCCTCGGCGATCTTCTCCGCAGCTTGGTCGAGTTCATCGGCGGAGGTTTGCAACCGCTTCTCGGCGGCCGCGAGCTGCGTCCGGGCGCCGTCGATCGCCGGGATACCGGAGACGAAGTCCGGGTCGGACTTCAGCTGCTCGGCGACCTCGGCGGGCAACTGCTCGTAGCTCTTCTCGAGGTTCTCCCGCTGGGTCTTCAGTTCGGCCCGCCCCTCGGCAAGGGACTCGCGGCCCTCGGTGAGCTCCTTTTCCGGTTCCGTCAGCTCGTCCTTGGCGTCCTGCAGTTCCCGCTCGGCCTTGTCCAGTTCCGCTTGCGCCTCGAAGGGGTCAGTGCTGTTGCGCACGGTCGGCAGCTTTTCCAGCTCGGCCATCAGCTGCTTGACCTCGGCGCGCTGGGTTGCGGTGAAACCATCGCCGGAGGTGTTCTTGAACGCGAAGGTGCCGGTGCCGCCGGCGTCGTCCGGGAGCCTCTCGTCAAGGTACTCGGTGACCTTCTCGTACTCCGAGCCCGGGATGTCGTAGTTGGTGGAGAAGCCCTTGCCGATGTTGACGGCGAGCGCCCCGATGGTGACCAGCAGCACCAGCCACAGGCCGATGACCGTCTTGGCGTGGCGAGCGCACCAAGCCCCGAGTGTATACAGCAGCGATGCCATTGGCTTCTCATTCCTCCACAAGAACCTTTACAGGCCAATCTTACCGGCGAGTTAGGTCGTTTCTCGTATTCATGTCACGCCCCTCACCGGTCGCACCCGCACCCGTCTTGCAGCTGTCACGGTGCGGGGCTGGCTGGGCTCCGGAGCTAGCGTTTGCGCGGCTTGAGCGCGCGCAACGCGTTGAGGATGGCGACGAGGTCCACCACCTCTTGCAGGAGCGCGCCGGCGATGACGGGGATGACGCCGAAGGCGGCGATCAGCATCAGCCCGATGGAGATGGCGATGCCCAACCAGATGGATTCCAGCGCCACCCGTGTGGTGTCTTGGCCGATTTCTAGGGCCGTGCTTACGGCGGAGATGTCGTCCTTGACGATGACGACGTCCGCTGACTCGCTGGCCGCGGTCGCTCCGCGTGCGGCCATCGCGACCCCGACGGAGGAGGTGGCGAGGACCGGGGCGTCGTTGATGCCGTCACCGACCATCATGGCGTGACTGCGCGCGCTCGTCTCCCCGATGATCCGCACCTTGTCTTCGGGCAGCAGCTCCGCGTGAACGTCGTCGATGCCGGCCTGCGCGGCGATGGCCTCGGCGGTGGGTCTGACGTCGCCGGTGAGCATCAACACGTTGGTGATGCCGCTGCCGTGCAGCCGGGTCACGGTTTCCGCCGCGTTTTCCCGGAGCCGGTCCGCGAGGATGATGGCTCCTGCGTAAACCCCGCCAACCCCGACGTAGACGGCGGCGTGACCGGGCGCGAACTCGGCGCGTTCGAAGTCCCCGGCGTGTTCGGCGACGAAGGCGGGTTTGCCGACCACCACCTCGTGCTTGGCGAAGCGCGCCAGCACCCCGTTGGTGGCCACCTCCTCGGCCTGTTGGGCGGCGGTGAGCGCCAGCTGGCGGTCCTGCGCGGCCTGCACGATGGACTGGGCCAGCACGTGGGAGGAATACTGTTCGGCGGAGGCGGCCGCGGCGAGCAGCTGCTCGTCGGTGAAGCCGTTGGCCGGGCGCAGCTCGATCACCTCGGGGGTGCCGTGGGTGAGCGTGCCGGTCTTGTCGAAGCCGACGATCTTGACGCGGGAGATCTTCTCCAGGATGCCGGCGGCCTTGACGATGATGCCGTTGTGCGCGGCCCGGGACATGCCGGCCATGAACGCCACCGGCGCGGCGATCAGCAGTGGGCAGGGGGTGGCCACAACGAGCACCTGGGCGAAACGGACCGGGTCCCCGGACACCGCCCAGGCGACGCCGCCGATGATGTAGGCGATGATGGTGAACGGCACGGCGTAGCGGTCGGCTAGGCGCACCATCGGGGCCTGCGACTGCTGTGCCTGCCGGACTAGGTTCAAGATGTGCGAGTAGTGCGAGTCGGCCGCCGAGGCGGTGACGGTCAGCTCGAAGGACTGGTTGCCGGCGAGCGTACCCGAAAGCACCTTGGCGCCGGCGGTCTTGGTGACCGGTAGCGGTTCGCCCGTGACGGTGGACTCATCGATTTCCACCTCGAGCTCGGCATCGTCGTCGAGCACCCCGTCCAACGGGATGATCTCCGAAGGCCGCACCAGAATGCGGCTGCCCGGGGTGACGTCTTCGACCGGCACGTCCACGACCCCGCCGTCGGGGCCGATGAGGTGAGCCCGCACCGGTGCACGATCCACCAGCGCGGTCAGCTCCCGTTTAGCGCGGCCGGCCGCATAGTCTTCCAGCGCCTCGCCCCCGGTGAGCATCAAGCAGACGACGAGCGCGGCCACGTACTCATCGACCAGCACGGCTGCGACGATCGCGGTGACCGCGAGGATGTCGATGCCCAGCGAGCCGCCCAGGATGGTCTTGACCATGCCGACGGCGGTCCACGCGGCGATGACGAGCGCAAAGCCCGATCCCACCCAGTAGGCGGCCTGGTCCTGGCCGAAGCCGAGCAGCGCGAGCGTGAGCAACAGGCCGAAGAGGGTGAAGGTCAGCCACGGATAGTCGCGGATCAGCTGGCGGAGGCCGGGCCTGGTTCTGGGCTGGCTGGAAGCGGTCTGCGTTGAGGACTGCGTAGCTGGACTCTGCACCACGATTGTGACTCCATTCCGCGCTGCGGCTGCATCGATGTGTCTGCGGCTTGCTCTCGATGCTAGTCCGGATTGGCGGCTTTAGATACCAAGGATGGCCTTAGCAATCAGGAAGTAGACGATCAGTCCGGAGGCGTCCACGAAGGTGGAGATGAACGGGTTGGCGAACACCGCCGGGTCCACCTTCAGCGCCTTGCCGATCAGCGGCATGACGCCGCCAACGGTCGCGGCGAGCGTGCAGACGGCGACCAGCGTCAGGCCGATGACCATCCCCATCTCCGCCGAATACAGCAGCGTGACGACCGCGAAGCCGAGCACGCCCAGCAGCGAGCCCATGAGCAGGCCAACGAGCGCCTCCCGAAGGGCCACCCGGATCACGTCCCGGGTGCGCACGTCGCCGAGCGCGAGGGCACGGGTGACGGTGGTGGCGGCTTGGTTGCCGGTGTTGCCGCCGGTGCCAATCAGCAGCGGGACGAACAGGCTGAGCGTGACCACCTTCTCTAGGGTCGACTCGAAGCTCTCCAGCACCTGCACCGTCAGGGTGGCCCCGACTGCGAGCACGAACAGCCAGACGATGCGGGACTTGACCAGCTGGACCACCGGGGTGGACAGGTAGGGCCGGCGCAGCGGTTCGGTACCGCCGGAACGGGCCGCATCTTCGGTCTCTTCTTCCTCGAGGATCTCCAGCGCGGTATCGATGTTGACGATGCCGATGAGCCGGTTCTCCAGGTCGGTGACCGGCAGCGCGTTGAACTGGTGGTCGGCGCAGAGCCGGGCCGCGTCTTCCTCGTCGGTGTAGGCGTCCACGTGGACCGGATCGACGGACATGATGTCTTGGATCAGGCTCGCCTCATCGGCCTTGAGCAGATCCCGTAGGCTCAGCACGCCGACCAGCCGGCGCCCCGGCCCCACCACGGGCAGCGAGTAGATGGTGGGCACCTCGGCGGCGCGGGACCGCACCTGGGCCAGCGCCGCCTGAGCGGTCAACTCCGGGCTGAGCACCACGTACTTGGCGCTCATCCGGCGTCCGATGGAGCCGGACGGGTAGCCGAGGACGAGGTTGGTGACGCCGCGTTCCCGGCTGGGCAGCTCGGCCAGCAGTCGCTTGGCGACCTTGGCCGGCAGCTCGTCCATCAGTTGGACGCGGTCGCCGGTTTCCAGTGCGGCGAAGAGTTCGCCGACCTGCTCGTCGCCCAGCCCCTCGACGAGCTCCGATTGAACGGCGCCGTCGAGCCGCTCGAAGACGTCGATGGCGACATCCTTGGGCAGCAGCCGGAACAGCACGGCCTGATCCCGCTGGTTGAGCCGCTCCAGCTCATCGACCAGCGTCTTTTGCCCGGTGGTCCGGGCGAACTCGGAGAGTTCCTCGATCCGATTCTCTCGGATCAGCACACTTGGGTCTTTCATCCAAGCCTACTTTCCCCACCGAGCCGGCGGTGCTGCCGAGGGTGCGGCGGATCTTAGTGGAAGAAGTGCCGCGCCCCGGTGGTGTACATGGTGATACCGGCGGCCTCAGCGGCGGCGATGACCTCGTCATCACGGACCGAGCCACCGGGCTGGACGACGGCCTTGATGCCGGCTTCCAGCAGGATGTTCAGGCCGTCGGCGAACGGGAAGAACGCGTCCGAGGCCGCGACGGAGCCGCGGGCCCGCTCGGCGTCCCCGGCCAGCGTGTTGGCGCGCTCGACGGCCAGCTTGCAGGAATCTAGGCGGTTGACCTGGCCCATGCCGATGCCGACCGCCGCGCCGGCGGCGGCCAGCAGGGTGGCGTTGGACTTGGCGGCGCGTACGGCCCGCCACGCGAACTGCAGGTCCG
>CAYZBX010000082.1:0-8361 GCA_964476735.1 uncultured Micrococcaceae bacterium | reverse complement strand
GCGGCGAAGTCGCTCTTGGCGTCCTTGAGTGCCACGATGTTGGCGTGCTTGGCCAGCTGCTGGTGGGTCTGCGTGGTGATCGGCACCCCGGCACGGCCGGGAATGTCGTAGACCATCACGGGCAGGTCGGCGGCCTCGGCGATCGCCTCCACGTGGGCAATGATGCCCTCTTGGGAAGGCTTGTTGTAGTACGGGGTCACCACCAGCTGGCCGTGCGCCCCGGCGCGGGCGGCCCGCTGGGCCATCTGCACCGAGTGCGAGGTGTGGTTGGTGCCGGTGCCGGCGATGATCTTGGCCCGGTCCCCGACCGCCTCGACGGCGGCGCGGAACAGGTCTTCCTTCTCCTGGTCTTCCAGCGTGGAGGTTTCACCGGTGGTGCCGGAGATCACGAGCGCATCGTTGCCCTCGTCCACCAGCTTGTTCGCCAAGGCGGCGAATGCGTCGAAGTCGATGCTCTGGTCGTCCTTGAACGGGGTGACCATGGCGGTGATGAGACGACCGAAATACGGTGAAGTTCCAGCTGTAATACCCATGGTTTCAAGCATACCTACACCTGTTCTACCTCTCCGGACCGCAGAGCAACAGTTTTACTTATTCTCCGCGCGATGGCGGGATGCCGACGCGGGCTCGCGCACCGGGTGAACCAGGCGCCAAAGAGTGCGAGGATGTTTGCATGTCTTCCGCCCCGCTCGCAGAGCCGTCCAGTCCAACGCCCGGCAGCCGTTTTCGGCTGGACGGCTTGGACGCGGCTCGCGCGCTGGCGCTGCTGGCGATGATCGCCACGCATACCCTGCCGTTATACGACAGCGCACCCGGCAGCTACGGCCCGCAGGTCTTCGCACCCACGCTCACCGGTTGGGTGTTCGCCGGCCGGTCCTCGGTGCTGTTCGCGGTGCTGGCCGGGGCGGCGATGGTGCTGATGCGCGGTCGTTCGCTGACCTACCTGTGGACCCGCTCGGGCCTGCTCGTGGCCATCGGCGCGCTGCTGGAGTTTCTTGGCACCCCGGTGCTGATCATCTTGGGGCCGCTTGCCGTGGCGATGGCGGTCACGGCCCTCTTCCGGCACTGTTCGGCGGCGTTGCTGCTGCCGCTGGCGTTGAGCTGGTTGCTGGTGTCGCCCTGGCTCAACCAGTGGCTGAACCTGCAGCTGGCCCAGCCTGTCGGCCCGTTCTGGAGCGCCTGGGCTGGTCTACGCGATTGGCTGCCGGCGCCCTGGCACGCCTACCCGATCCCGATCTGGATCGGCTACAGCCTCCTGGGGGCAGCCGCCCTCGCGTTGTTTATCCGCCGCAATCCCACAAGCAGTGTTGCTCCGGTGTCGGCCTACCGCCAGCGCACCGGGTTGCTCTGGCTGCTGCTGGGGCTGGCCGGGACGGTCGCCGTGGCCGCGTGGCTGTTGGGGTCCCGGACGGTCAGCGCGTTGGCGGCCGGCGCGGAGTTTTCCGCGCGGGCCGCCAGCATCGTGGAGACGGGGCTGTGGGTGGGCAACTTCGTGCCGGAGCCGCTGCAGGTGGAACAGCTGTGGCAGCTGACCCAGTTTCACTGGCTGCCGACCCCGCATTCGGGGGCCGCGCTGGCCGTGTGGCAACACGCAGCCTGCGCGCTGCTGGTGATCTGCGCCGCCCTGTTGCTGACCGGCCGGTTCCCGAGGCTGACGGCGGTGCCGCCGCTGAACATCCTGTGCGGCATCGGCAGGTGGTCACTGACCAACTACGTGTTGCACCTGCTCGTGCTGGCGATGATTGGCCCATTCGTGGACAGCGACCTCGGTCAGGCGCTCATCGTCTTTGGCGCGGTGCTGGTCGCAGGGGCGATCGCCGCCTACGCTGGCGGGCGCGGCCCGTTGGAGTCGTTGTTGGGCAGGCTCGGCGCCGGGGTCGAAAAGGCCGTCGGCGGACCGGGCCGCAGCGGCAACCGGTTCCGCTAACTGCCGGCGGCGCCGGCCCGGTCGGCCCGGTAGCGGTGCAGCGCCTGGCGCATGGTCTTGCGTGCGCGGCCTCGGTCCCCCGCCGCGTCGTAGCTCAGCGCGATCCGGTACAGGTCCTGCCATCGGTTCGGGTCCGCCTCGGCCAGCACCTTCTCGAAGGCGGCGTCCGCGTCTTCCCGGATGTACCGCCCGCCCGGGGTCTTGGGCAGATCGTCCGCCAACAATCCGCCTTCGGCCTCCAGCTGCCGGGCCATCGCCTGCATGCCGAAGCCGAAGCGCAGTTCGGTGGTGGTGAACCAGATGCCGATCCCGCACAGTGCCAGCACCGCGACGCCGATGAGCACCGGGATCAATTGGCCGGTGCCGATGAATTGGATGGAGCTGATGATGCCGACGGCGAGGAAGAGCAGCATCATGGCGGTCACGGCGGCGACGCCGAGTTTGGTTCTGGTGGTCGAGTTCATGGTCACTTTCGCGCAGGGGTGGTCGTCGTCAGGCTGGGGCCGGGCGTGGCGCTGCCCACCCGGCGGCTAGCGCGGCTACAGCTCCAGGTAGTTGTCGAGGCCGTAGGCCAGACCGGGCCGTTGCGCCACGGTGCGCAGCGCCAGCAGGACGCCGTGCATGAAGGAGTCGTGGCCGTAGGAGTCGTGCCGGAAGGTCAGGGTCTCGCCGACGCCGCCAAGCAGCACCTCCTGGTGGGCCGTCAGGCCACGCAACCGGACTGCGTGCACTGGGATGCCGTCGACGAGGGCTCCGCGGGCGCCCTCCAGCTGCGTCTGGGTGGCGTCCGGGCCGGCCGGTACGCTGGCCTCCGCGCGGGCGGCCGCGATGAGTTCGGCGGTGCGAATCGCGGTGCCAGAGGGCGCGTCCACCTTGTTCGGGTGGTGCAGCTCGATTATTTCCACCGATTCGAAGTATTTTGCGGCGGCGGCGGCGAATTGGCTGGCCAGCACCGAGCCGATCGCGAAGTTCGGTGCGATCATCACCCCCACCTCCGGGTGTTCGGTCAGCAGCTGCGCCAAGTTTCGCCGCTTGGCTTCGTCCCACCCGGTGGTGCCGACGACGGTGTGTTTGCCGGCCGCCACCGCGTTACGGACGTTCTTCTCGGTCTGGTCGGGGACCGTCAGGTCCAGCACGTGGGTGGCACCGCTGTCCTGGATGATGTTCAGGTCGTCGCCGCGGCCCAAGCGGGCCACCACCTCCAGGTCCTCGGCTTGTTCGATGGCGGCCACGGCGGCCGAACCCAACCTGCCCGCGGCACCGAGAACGGCCACCTTGATCTGGGCGCCGCTACCGGCTGACTGATCGCTGTGCTGCTGGCTCATGGTTTAGGTGTTTGGTCCTCTCCGATTCCGACCCATTCGACGTTTCCGTCGGAAAAGAATTGCTCTTTCCAAATGGGCAGCTGATATTTGATGGTTTCCACAAGGTCTTGACATGCGGCGAACGCTTCCGCCCGATGCGCAGAGGCCGCGCTGGCGATCAGCGCGTAATCGCCCACGGCCAGCTCGCCGATGCGGTGGCTGACCCAGAGCCGTGTTCGCGGGTGCCGCTCGGCCACCTGCTGGGCGAGGCTCAGCACCAAGTCCACCGCGGTGGGGTGGTGAGAATACGAGAGCTTGTCCACGTCCTTGCCGCCGTCGTGGTTGCGCACCACGCCGCTGAAGCTGACCACCGCACCGTAGTACTCCGAGCCGACCTCGGTCTCGGCCGTTGCCGGGTC
Source organism: uncultured Micrococcaceae bacterium (assembly GCA_964476735.1). Lineage (GTDB taxonomy): Bacteria > Actinomycetota > Actinomycetes > Actinomycetales > Micrococcaceae > Micrococcoides. Next base: position 4,711 of record CAYZBX010000082.1, on the reverse strand, counting down.
GATGGGGGTTTCGCTGACGCTGGCGTGTACCACGGTCCCGGGTTCGTCCCGGTACGCCACCGCTGCGTTGCCGCCGGGTTCGAGGTCTTCGCCGTAGACACGGCCGCGGTCCGCGGCGGTGCTGGTCGCGACGTGGCCCCCGCCGGGTTGGGCGGGCAGCGGATGCGGCGGGATGCTCGGGGCGGGGTGCCCGGCGCGTTTGCCGGCCACTTGATCGCACAGGTGCGGCAGCAGGGTGCTGAGCACCTCCATCCCGTCCTGGACGGCCTTGGGGCTGCCCGGCAGGTTCACCACCACGGTCTGCCCGGCGACGCCGGCGACCCCGCGGGACAGCGAGGCGAACGGGGTCTTGGCGCGGCCATACTCGCGGATGGCCTCCATGATGCCGGGGATCTCCTTTTCCAGCAGCGGGGCGGTGAACTCCGGGGTCATGTCGTCCGGGCTGAGCCCGGTTCCCCCGCTGGTGATGATGACCGCCGGTTCCACCTGGGTCAACAGCTCGGTGAGCACCGCCAGCACGGCCTCGCCGTCGGGGATGATTACCGGCGGCCGCACGATGAAGCCGGCGTCGGTGCCGTATTGGCTAATGATGTTGGCGGAGGCGTCCTCGTAGATGCCTTGGGCGGCCCGGGTGGAGACGATGACCGGGGCGATCACCCGGGCATCTGGGTCCCGCAGGTCCTCCGCGGGCGGTTCGAACGCGGTGGGTTCACTCATCGGCTACAGCTCCCAGTCCCCGGATTTGCCTCCGGATTTAGCGACCACTTTGATGTCGGTCAGCACCGCGTGCTTATCGACTGCTTTGATCATGTCATACAGGGTCAGCGCTGCCCCACTGGCCCCGGTGAGCGCTTCCATCTCCACCCCGGTCTTGCCGCCGGTCTTGACCTCCACTAAGATCCGCACCGATCCCGGTTCCGGGGTGTCCAGCTCGAAATCGATGGTGACCTTGGTGATCGGCAACGGATGGCACAGCGGGATAAGCTCGCTGGTCTTCTTCGTCGCCATGATCCCGGCGACTCGGGCTACCGCGAGCGCGTCGCCCTTGGGCAGGCCGCCCTCGGCCAGCAGCGCGGTGACCGCTGCGCTGGTCTGCAGGATCGCTTGTGCGCGCGCGGTTCGATCGGTGACTTCCTTGGCGGAGATGTCGACCATGTGCGCTGAGCCGTCGGCCCGGACATGGGTTAGGTGTTCCTGGTTCAAGGTCTTCATCCGTTCTCGAGTAGCCACCCGGTGACCTCTTGGCCGTCGTTGAGCTGGGACACGCCGACCGGCACCGGCACGATGGCGTTGGCTTGGGCTAGCGCCGCGAGCAGGTGGGAACTAGGTCCCGCCATCAATCTTACGTCCCCGCCGTCATCCACCCGTGCCCGGCGCAGCTGCCAGAGCTGTTCCGGGGACCGCTCGGTGGCGGTCGCCAAGCGCAACGCGCCGCGAAACTCTTGGCGGGCGGCCAGCGCCGCACCAGCCGGGGTGCGCAGCCGTGCGGCCACCAGGACCGGGCGGATCAGCGCCTCCACGGAGATCCAGCTACTGACCGGGTTTCCCGGTAGCGCAACCATCGGCAGGACGCGGCCGCTCGGCAGCGTCAACATCCCGGATCCTTGCGGGCCGCCGGGCTGCATCGCCACCTTGCAGAAGCGCAGACCGTGCTCGGTCAGCGCCTGTTTGACCACCTCGAAGGCGCCCTCAGACACGCCTCCGCTGCTGACGATGATCGCCGGGCGCAGCGTTTGCACGAGCCTGTCCAGCTCGCTCAGGAAGGTCTGCGGGTCATCGGTGGCGGGGTGGGCGACGACGGCGTCGCAGCCGTAGTCGGTGAACAGCGCGGCCAGCATCGTGGTGTTGGCGTCGTAGATCTTGCCCGCTGTTGGTGGCTGTCCCGCCGGCAGCGCACCGGGTGCCAGTAACTCATCCCCGGTGGAAATCACCAACACGCGTGGCCCAGCCGAGTCTACCGTCGGCGACGACGCAGGCGTCACGGGCACGTCCAACACGCTCAGGCCCAGCGCAGCACAGACACCCAAGTCCCGGGGCGAGAGGCGACGGCCAGCCTCCAGCAGGACGCTGCCCTGGGCTGCGTCGCTGCCCGCGCGCCGGATGAAGGCGCCGGTTTCGGGTACGTGGCGGAACTCCGCCCGGTCCGGGATCCCGGCGGCGAAACTGGGCGGGCGCGTTTGCTCCACCGCCACGATCGCGTCGGCGCCGGCCGGAAGTGCTGCGCCGGTCATGATCGCCGCGCAACTGCCCGGCTGCAGCGGGGACGGCTCGGTGCCGGCGGCCACGATCTGACTCACCGGCAGCACGCACTCCCCTCCCCCGGCGAGGCTCTTTTCAAGATCCGCCGACCGGACCGCGTAGCCATCCATCTGCGAGTTGTCGAAGAACGGCAGTGGCAGGACTGCGGTCACGTCCTGCGCCAGCTGCCGGCCGAGCAATTGCGCCAGCGGCGCCCGATGCGCAGCGAGCTTTGCCGGGTCCACCGCGGCGTCCGGTTCCGCGGCGTCGTGTCGTGCCGCATCGGCCAGCAACGCAGGCAGCAGCAGCCGGTGCAGTTGCCGTTGGTAGTCAGGAACGCTGATTCGTTGTGCTGTCATGTGCGACATTTCTTGGCTGTAGTTGTGTGTTGGATTTCACGTTACCGCACGAGGTTCTTGCCGAGGCTCGCGGCCAACCGGGTCCCGAGCAACACCACGAGGTAGAGGCTGATCAGGATCAGGCTCAGGCCCACGGCCAGCTGGGGCGTGGACGAGTTCAGGCTGAGCTCGATCTGCAGCGGCAGGGTCCGGGTCACGTTCTCCACCGAACCGGCGAAGGTAATGGTGGCCCCGTATTCGCCCAGCGAGCGGGCGAAGGCGAGCATGATCCCGGAGATGATTCCCGGCGCGGCCAACGGGAGGGTGATGTGCCGTAGGATCTGCCAGTTGCTGGCGCCGGCGTTGGCGGCCGCCAGCTGCAGTTCCTCGTCCACCGAGCCCAGCGAGTCCATCGCGGAGACGACGAAGAACGGCATAGCCACAAAGCACTGCACGAGCACCACGGCTACGGTGGTGAACGCGATCTGGATGTCGTAGTCGGCCAAGAACATGCCGACCAACCCGTTGCGACCCCAGAAGTACAGCAGGCAGATACCCGAAACCACCGGGGAGAGCACCAACGGGATCATGATGATGCCCCGGGACAGCCGCGCCCAACGCGCCTGCGAGCGCACCAAGATGATGGACAGCGGCAGGCCGAACAGGAAGCAGATCACCGTGGTGATGGTGGAGGTCAACAGGGACAGCCGCAGGGCCGCCAGCGCCTCTGGTTTGACCATCAGGGCCGGGATCTCCGGCCAGGGCGCGCGGATGAAGAGCGCAAGGATGGGCCCGGCCACCGCCACCAGCGTGATGATCGCCGGCAGCCACAGCCAAAACGGAAAAAGTCGAAGGGATGAGGTGCGAGAAGACATGAACAATCCGCCGATCGGTATCAGTGGGAAGCTGTCGCCACCCGATGGCGAGGCTAGCAGAGCCGCGCCCTGCTCGTGCCGCTCCCCTGCGCGGGAGAGACACCACAGGCTAGCGACCCTGCTGGGCTACACCACCATGTCGACGCGGGTTAGTTAGCGTCTGGGCTACCGAAACCGGCTTCTTCAAAGATCTTCTGGGCGTCCTCTTCCTTCAACCAGGCGCCAAAATCCTTGGCTTCCTGGCTGGCGTTCGGGGACACCATCAGCGGGTAGCCCTGGACCTCGGCACCCGGCAGCGTCACCGCGACGGTGTTGTCTTGGGCGGTCGCCTGATCGGTGGCGTAGACGAAGGCTGCGTCAACTTCACCGGCGACCACCTTGGCCAAGGTGTTGCGGACGTTGTCTTCTTCCGTGGTGGCTTTGAAGCCCTCGGGCTTGTTGTCATCGAGCCACTTGGCTGTGTTGCGGCCGCACGGCACGTCCGGGGCGCAGATCGCTACCTTGGCGTTTTCCAGCACGTGCTGCGGGTCCGAGGTTGCCTTGTCGGAGTCCTGCTTTTCGGCCCAGTCCTTGCTGACGGCCAGCACCAGCTGGTTGGTCACCACGCGGCCCTCGTTCGCGTAGTTCAGCGATTCGTCGAGGGTCTTGATGGCGTCCTCGTCCGCGGTGATCAGCAGCTGGGCGTCCTGTCCCTCATTGATCTGCTGGACCAGCTTCGAGGAGGCGCCGAGGTTGGTCTTCAGGCTGAAGCCCTCGTGTTCCTTCTGGTATTCGGTCTCCAGCTCCTCGATGACGTCGGTCAGCGAAGCGGCGGCCGAGACTGTGATGGCCGTGCCGGTGTCGCCGTTGCTGCCGTCCGTGTCCTCCGAGGTGCTCGTGCAGGCGGTGAGTGCGAGTAGCCCGGCCGCACCAAGTGCGAGCAGACGGGCGTACAGAGTTTTGCTTTTGAGCATGATGATTTATTCCTAAGTTGCCAACCGGGGAAAATACGTCCATGTTTAGATCGCCCTCTGTCCGGCGAAATGAGCGGTTGGAAGCCCGGGCGTTACGCCCATGGCTCAGAGCGTAGCCTATAAAGCGCCGGTGTGCTCAGCAACACGGTCGGCGGCGGTACACTGTACTAACCATGGTTACTTCGCTGGGTATGCCCTCTTTCCGACGTGAGGTCGATCTGGACGGCGTGAAACTCGACGCCCGGCTAGTTGACCGGTTCGGCCGTGTCGCCACCGATTTGCGCCAGTCCTTGATCGACAAATGCAA
>CAYZBX010000081.1:6211-8387 GCA_964476735.1 uncultured Micrococcaceae bacterium | reverse complement strand
GGCTACCTGCGGGTGCTGCGCACAGCGTGGACCCTTGCCGATCTGAGCAACAACGAGCGCCCGGACGCCGGTTGCGTCGAGGCCGCCTACGCGCTGCGGATGAACTTCTAGACCTGCACGGAGATCAGCGATTGGCTGACCTCTCACTTGCGTGGTAAACTGAATTATCAGTTGAGAGGTAAAGTGATAATTCGGGTGAAGGAGAGAGCGTGGAGCAGCGGCCAATGGGACTCATGATTTGGTTGCGCATGGTGCGCTTCGTGCAACGCAGCAACTGCATCTCGAACGAGTACCTGACCGAAGCCGGGCTGAGTGTCGCCCAGTTCGAAGCGTTGAGCCATATCCGTGCGTATCAGCCGGTCACCCAAACTGATCTGGCCGCCGGTCTCACCATCAGCCATGGCGGAGTTTCACGCATGCTCGGCCGCCTAGAGGAGTGCGGGTTGATTCAGCGAACCCAAGAGTGGAAAACAAAATACATTTCCTTGACCGAAGAGGGCGAGCGGATCCTAGATGCCGTCTACCCAGGTCAGGTCGCACTGCAGGCTTCGATGTTTTCCGACGTTCTCACCGCCAAGGAGCAAAAACAGTTGTATGCGCTAATGCGCAAGGTGCACAAGCACAGCCTGATCAAACAGGCACCCACGGGTTTCGACCCCGCCGACGTGAAGAGTAGCAACCCGGTGCAGGGGAGCAGAGAGGACCAGCAGTGACCAACACGACCAGTCCGATGGCCGAGTATCGAATCGATCCGTCACAGGGACTCGAGTTCGGCATGTACACGCTCGGCGACCATCTGCCGGATCCAGAAACCGGGGAACGCATCAGCGCGGGCGAACGAATCCGTGAGTTCGTGGCGTACGCCAAGGCCGCCGAACAGGCCGGCTTCGATGTGTTCAGCGTGGGGGAGAGCCACCAAGAGTTTTTCGCCTCCCAAGCCCACGCCGTGATTCTCGGTGCAGTGGCGCAGGCCACCAACAAGATCAGAATCTCCAGCACCTCAACGATCCTGAGCACATCCGACCCTGTCCGGGTGTTCGAGAACTTCGCCACACTGGACCTCCTGTCGGAAGGCCGCGCGGAAATCGTCGCGGGCAGAGCCTCGCGGATCGGCCTGTTCGAACTGCTCGGCTACGACGTGCGGGACTACGAGGAGCTCTTCGAAGAGAAGTTCGACCTGCTCCGGCTCATCAACCGCGAACCCGTCGTGAACTGGACCGGTAAATTTCGGGCAGACCTGAAGGATGCGCAGGTGCTGCCACGCCCGCAGAATGGCTCCTTGTCGATCTGGCGCGCTGTTGGCGGCGCACCCGGCAGCGCCATCAAGGCAGGGGCGGCCGGGGTGCCCATGGTCATGGCTCATCTGGGCGGACCGGTCTCCGCATTCAAACAAACCATCGACGCCTACCGGCAGTCCGCGCAGCTGCACGGCCACGACCCGGCGAAGTTGCCGATCGCCACGGCGGGTTTCCTGTACGTGGCACCCACCTCACAGCAGGCGTTGCAGGAGCTTTACCCGCACGTGAACGAGGGCATGATCAGGACCAACGGTCGCGGCATGGCGAAGCCCCTCTTCGCTCAGGGCGCCGATCCTCGAAGCATCATCAATGTGGGCAGTCCTCAGCAAGTGATCGAGAAGATCCTGTACCAACACGAGGTCTACGGACACCAGAGATTCTACGGGCAGATCGATTTCGGCGGCGTCCCGTTCGACCGGGTGATGAGGAACCTGGAGACCATTGGGACGGAGATCATCCCGGCCGTCAAGAAGTACACCGCGACCAAGAAGGAAACATCAGCATGAAGATCGTAGGGCTGTTGGGCTCCACCGTGGGCACGACAACACGCACGGCACTAAGCTATGCCTTGAAGACCGTCAGCGAGCACTACCCGGAAGCGGAAACGCAGATTCTGGACCTCGCAGAATACGATGTGCAATTCTCCGATGGCCGCCACTTTCTGGACTACTCCGGAGACACCGGGCACGTCGCCAAAACACTGATGTCGGCCGATGCAATCCTCATCGGAAGCCCGACCTTTCAAGCCTCGATTCCCGGAGCATTGAAGAACGTACTGGATCTGCTCCCTGCCGATGGGTTCAGGGACAAGGTGGTCGGCACCTTGATGTCCGCCGGAACGCCAAAGCACTTCCTTGTTGCCGAGCAGCAATTGCGTC
>CAYZBX010000081.1:0-6201 GCA_964476735.1 uncultured Micrococcaceae bacterium | reverse complement strand
GCTACATGAAAGCCGAATTGGTGCCGGAGCATGTCTTCGTTGAGGCCAAGGACGCATACCGGGGCGAAATCATCAATGATGATGTGGCGATGCGTCTTGAACGGCTGGCCGAGGAACTCGTCCGCTACGCCCGCCTGCAGGAACAGCTGCAGTTGGATCGGGAAGCTGCGTACGCCTTCTAATCCGAGTGCACTGTGCAGAGAGGAACGAAGATGGAAAAGCCAGAAGATGTTGTCCGTGGCTGGGAGGCCGCATGGAACAGCGCCGACGCTGACGCGCTCGCGGACCTCTTTGCCCCGGACGCCGAATTCATCAACGTGGTCGGCTTGTGGTGGCATGACCGCGAAAGGATCCGGCAGGCGCATGCCTTCGGCTTCACCGAGATTTTCCCTGGCTCGACTATTAGGATGGGCACTCCTCGCGTGCGCCTGATCGGTGACCGCGCGGCAACGGTGCACAGCCGATGGCATCTCACCGGTCAGGTAACCCCGGAAGGGGAGCCCGCCGAGGCCCGTGAAGGCATCTTCACCTTCGTGCTTGAACGTCAACAAGACAGCTGGATCGTCGTGGCCGCACAGAATACCGATATTGTGCCCGGAACCCAGACCCACCTGAACACGACCGATTCGCGCACGAGCATCTACTACCGCCCCGTGGACCCGACGATCTAACTCCGAACTTGCGAACGGCCCATACTCTCCACAGCCGTACCGTTCTAGGCCATTGTCCAAGCCGGACGGACGGCAGTTGTCTTTTCATGGTCGGCGGCAGGCAGAATGAGTCGTCAACGAGAGCGGCCCGAATCCTCAGCGGCCGCCCGTCGAGTCGTGAGGACGATTATCATGACGACACAGGATGTGCCCGGGTGCCGGTCAGAACTTCTAGCTCTGCGTAAGATCCGGGTTGAACTGTCGCGAATCATCGAACCTGAGGACTGGATCGGCATGCAGCTGATCCATCTTCTGGGGCCCGAACGAGCATCTGACGTGATCACCGACCCCGCACTGACCGAGCGTCGCATCGCAAGCGTGCTGGCCGAACACGGTGCGGCCCCGGGGCACAGGGGTTTCTCCGTGACAGCCGCGGCGGCGGTTCGGCGTTGGAAGACGCGCGTTGCAGAACCGTGGCGCTTCAACGTCTGGGAACGCCTGCGTCAGCTGGAGGCCACCATACTCATCCCGGAAGACCCGTTGTGGCCGACCCAACTCGCCGACCTCGGGGCGGAGCAGCCTCTACTGCTGTGGGTCCGCGGCAACCCAGATGTGTTGCGCGAGCCGCAGGCTGCGCTGGTCGGTGCCCGCGCAGCCACACCGTATGGGGTGGCCGTGGCTGAGGATCTAGCGGGCAGCATTCTACGCGCCGGGCACCACGTCACCAGCGGTGGTGCCTACGGTATCGATGCAGCGGCCCACCACGCGGCCTTGAGAGTTCTAGGCGAGCGGTCGCAGAACGAAGCCGAAACTCCGCAAGCGACAACCATCGCAGTTCTTGCCGGCGGAATCGACCGCTTCTATCCTGCGGGCAACCGCGACCTGCTCCAACGCATAGCGAGGAACGGGGCGGTGATCAGCGAGGTACTGCCCGGTCGTCCACCCAGTCGGTACCGGTTTCTCTCGCGCAACAGGATCATCGCGGCGCTCGCCTCCCTGATCGTGGTGGTTGAGGCCCAACACCGTTCCGGCGCTCTGAACACGGCTCATCATGGTCTCGACTTGGGGCGTTGCGTCGCGGCAGTGCCCGGCAGTATCTACGCCACCAGTTCAGCGGGGTGCCACCGCTTGATCCAACAGACCCCCACCGAGCTGATCTATCGATCAGAAGACATCGACCGTCTGCTCAACGTCGAGACTTCCGTAACCGAAACCCAAGAGGAAAAAGGTCTCGATCTCACCGCCATGATGGTCCTTGCCTGCCTGCCGGTCAGCCGCCACGTCGGCATCGATGCCATCGTGCAGCGGACCGGGCTCACCGTGCCGCACATCCTCAGCATCCTGACACAGCTGGCCGCAAGTGGATACGCTGTAGAGCATGACCAACTGTGGCGAAGCACCGGACGCTCAAGTCACCGCAGCTAAGCAAGGAAACGCGGTATCGGGCTGGGACGAGGAACTTGGCGCATACCAGCAGTATCTGCGGCACGAGCTAAACCGGAGTCCGCACACCATCAAGGCGTACTTGTCCGACCTTCGAGATTGCGCGGAGTTTCACCGAGCTGCCGGGCATTCCGCGCTCGCGGATGTGTCGTTATCCTCGCTTCGCGACTGGTTGGCCGCCGCTCAAGGGGCAGGTGCCTCGCAGAAGACGGTGGCACGCAAGGTCTCGTCCGTGAAGACCTTCCTGCAATGGTGCGTGGACCGTGAGCTGTTGTCTACAAACCCTGCGCTCCGGTTGCGGAGTCCGAAACAAGCGCAGCAGCTCCCGACGGTGCTGAACGCCACGCAGATCAAGCGCTTCTTCGCGCTGGCCGAGGAGCACGTCGCTACGGCACCGCCCGAGTCGGTCGAACAGCAGATCGCGCTGCGAGACTTGGCGATGTTCGAGGTGCTTTACGGCTCTGGCATCCGGGTCGCCGAACTCACCGGGCTGGACGTCGCCGACATCAACTTCACTGACGGGTTGCTGCGCGTCCTAGGCAAGGGCAACAAGGAACGCGTCGTTCCGCTCGGCGTGCCGGCAGCCCGAGCCCTGCGCGCGTGGCTTGCGGCGCGCGACCGACTCGCGTCAGAGGGGGAGACCGCATGCTTCGTGGGAGTACAGGGCAAACGCATCAACCAGCGGGTGGTTCGGCAGCGGGTCGATCGTCTGCTGGCACTTATCCCGGATACCGCTGCACGAGGTCCCCACGCGCTGCGGCACAGCGCGGCCACCCATCTGTTGGATGGCGGAGCGGACATCAGATCGGTTCAAGAGGTGCTAGGGCACGCGTCCCTGCAAACCACCCAGCTCTACACGCACGTTTCCATCGATCGGTTGCGCAGCAGCTACCAGCAGGCGCACCCGCGCGCCTGATAGCGGGAATCGACCTCCGTAGTGCACAATAGGTAGGAGAACTGAATCATAAGCACAGCATGCACCTGCCAGTGAGCCAAGGCGTTGGGGAAGACGTCCTTAGCAAGTCATTGGAGGAAGCATGGAGAACGTCATGACGCGCGGAGTGTTGTATATCCACTCCGCCACCGCAGCACTGTGCAGTCACTTGGAATGGGCACTGTCTGCCGTAAACGTCGAACACTCGAGATTCGAGTGGACCGACCAACCGGCCATGCCCGGAATGGTCCGTGCCGAAATCCTCTGGCGCGGACCTCAGGGTTCTGCAGCCAAGATCGCTTCCGCGATCCATAACTGGGTGCACCTGCGCTTTGAAGTGGTCGAGGAACCGAGCGCGGGCGCTGACGGTGCCCGGTACTCTTACACCCCGGAGCTGGGGATCTTCCACGCCACCACGGATGTCCACGGCAACATCATGGTTTCCGAGGACCGCATTCGCTACGCCTACGAACAGGCCGCGGGCGACCCGGCTCTCGTCTATCGCGAACTCTCTCTGGCCCTCGGTGAGGCGTGGGACGAGGAACTGGAGCCGTTCCGGCACGCCAGCGAGGGTGCACCGGTCCGCTGGTTGCACCAGGTCGGATAACAGAACCCAAGCACTGTTCAAGCACAAGATCGGCCCAACCGGAGTTTCCTCCACTGGTTGGGCCGATCTTTTTGTGGTTACTTCAAGGTGCGCTTGAAGACTGCGGGTGTGTCCTAGTAGGTCCGGAAGACACCCACGGCGTTGTGTCCGCCGAAACCGAACGAGTTGGAAACCGCAACGAGGTCCCCGCTGCCAAGGTCGGTCTTCTCGGTGACCACATCCAGCGGGATCTGCGGGTCCTGGTTCTCCAAGTTGATCGTCAGCGGGGCGGTGCGTTCGTACAGCGCCTTCACGGTCAGGACCGCTTCAATGGCGCCGGAGGCACCCAGCAGGTGGCCGGTCTGCGACTTGGTGGCGGAGACCTTGATGTTCTCCACGTGATCGCCGAAGGCTGCGCACATGGCGGTGTACTCCGGAATGTCGCCGACCGGGGTGGAGGTGGCGTGCGCGTTCACGTGCGTCACATCCGTGGCGGCCGCACCTGCGTCCGCGAGGGCAGCCTTGATGGCGCGAGTGGCGCCGAGGCCGTCAGGGTCGGGAGCGGTGATGTGGTGGGCGTCGGAGGTCACGGCCGCGCCGGCCAGTTCGGCGTAGATGCGGGCTCCGCGAGCCTTGGCGTGTTCCTCTGATTCGATCACCAGAGCACCGGCACCCTCACCGATCACGAAACCATCGCGGTCGATGTCGTAGGGGCGGGAGGCGCGCTGCGGGTCATCGTTGCGCTTGGACAGGGCCTGCATTGCGGCGAAGGCGCCGATGGGCAGCGGGTGAATCGCGGCCTCTGCGCCACCGCAGACCACAATGTCAGCCTTACCGGAACGGATCAGTTCCAGCGCGGTACCCAGCGCCTCTGTGCCGGAGGCACAGGCGGACACCGGAGTGATAGACCCGGCGCGGGCGCCCAAGTCGAGGGATACCGCGGCCGAGGGGCCGTTCGGCATCAGCATGGGCACGGTCATCGGCAACACCCGGCGGGGACCACGCTCGCGCAAGGTGTCCCAGGCGTCCAGCAGGGTCCACACGCCACCGATACCGGTGGCCATGGTGACGGCCAACCGGTCGTGGTCGATGTCATCCATGTCCAATCCGGAGTCGGCGACCGCCTCACGGGCGGCGATGACGCCGAACTGGGTGGACGGGTCCATGCGCTTGAGTTCGACCTTCTTCAGCACATCGGCAGCCGGGACGGCGGCGGTGGCAGCGAAGGTGACGGGAAGTTCGTATTTTTCCACCCAGTCGTATTCCATTGGGCGGGCACCGGAGACTCCCTTCAGGGAGTTTTGCCAGAAGGTTGGCACATCTCCACCGGTCGGGGTGGTGGCACCAAGGCCGGTAATGACGGCTTGACGGCTCATTGTAAATAATTCCTTGTCTGAGGAATGAGTCTGGTGGAAAAGAAGATTGGGGAGGGGAAACCGGATCCGTGCTCGCGTGGCTTCCGGTCCGTTCGGTCACGGAAGCCACGCAGCAAACCCGGAGTTCTCAGCTTGCGAGCAGCTGAGGGGCGCGAAGGTTAGTTCTGTGCGTTGGCAATGAACTCGACTGCGTCGTTGACAGTCTTGAGGTTCTTGACTTCCTCATCCGGGATGCGCACATCGAACTTCTCTTCGGCGTTGACCACGATGGTCATCATGGAAATGGAGTCGATGTCCAGATCCTCGGTGAAGGTCTTTTCCAGCTGGACCTCTTCGGTCTCGATGCCGGTCTCTTCGTTAACAATTTCAGCCAAGCCGGCCAGGATTTCGTTCTTGTCAGCCATGGGGCTTCCTTTCATCTCCGGGTCAGGAAAATCTGACTCTTTTCTAGGGGGTGCTGCGCATCGGGCAGCGGTAGTGGCGGTTGCGGTTACGGCATCCGAACCACTTGGGCACCGTACACAAGGCCGGCGCCAAATCCAATTTGCAGGGCGAGCTTCCCGGAGAGCTCCGGGTTCTCTTCCAGCAAGCGGTGCATCGCCAACGGGATGGACGCGGCGGAGGTGTTGCCCGCCGTCTTGATGTCCCGGGCGACGACAACGGTCTCCGGCAGCTTCAACTGCTTGACCATTTCATCGATGATACGCATGTTGGCCTGATGCGGTACGAACGCCGCTAGGTCCTCGGCCTTCACGCCGGCGGCATCGAGGGCTTCTTGAGCCTTCTTGGCCATCTGCCACACGGCCCACCGGAACACCGCCGGACCGTCTTGCCGCAGCGTTGGCCACTTCTTGCCTTCGGTTGCGGCGGTGGTGTCACCGTCAAGGTAGGCGGCGTTCAGCGCGTCCCGAGCCTCCAGCTGGGACATGTCCATGCCGACGGCATCCCAGCGTTCGCCGTCAGAACCCCAGATCGAGGCACCGATGCCCGGGGTCTCTGCGGCGGAGACGATGGCCGCACCGGCTCCGTCACCGAGGATGAAGGAGATGGTGCGCTCGGAGTTATCGATGTAGTCCGAGAGCTTTTCCACGCCGACGACCAGCACGTGCTTGGCTGCGCCGGAACGCACCAGCGCATCCGCCTCGGCGATGCCGTAACAGTAGCCGGCACAGGCGGCCGAGATGTCGAAGGCCGGGATCTTCTCGCAGCCGA
>CAYZBX010000080.1:0-8468 GCA_964476735.1 uncultured Micrococcaceae bacterium | reverse complement strand
GCGGCAACTCCATGCTGACTTGGATGCCGCGGCCAAGAGAGTGCCGCACTTGCGCGAGAAACCCCATGCTGTTCTCCTTCACGTGAGGACCCGCTCCCGGTACGAAAGCGGCCCATGCTGAAACTCAGCGTAGGGGCGCCTCTGTGAACAAAATGAAAGAATCCGCCGGACGCCTGCCGTGAAGCTCAGCGGGACTGCGTCGGCGGGGCTGATGACGGTTCGCTCAGGGGCTGAAACGCAAAAATCCCCGGAAGAGATTCTTCCGAGGATTCTTGAGCCAAGTGCGCGAGGGGGGACTTGAACCCCCACGCCCGTGAAGGCACTGGCACCTGAAGCCAGCGCGTCTACCAATTCCGCCACTCGCGCTTGGGACTAGATAACTATAACCAGAAACACCCCGATCCACCTAATCGGGCCAGAAAGTGTGATCAGGCTCCCGCAAAACCTGAGGATCTGCCGCCAAAAGTAACCCCTGAGTCGGATGATGGGCGGCTATCCCAGTAGTATCGTTCATAAGAGTGTCCACTTTGACGCTGAAAGGAGTGTGGGTTGGGCCTGCTAGATAATCTGGAGCGCGGCTTGGAGAAAGCCGTCCGCGGCCTGTTCTCCGCCGGCCGGGGTACGGTTCAACCGGTCGAGCTCGCCGCCGCCATCCGCCGGCACATGGACAACAACTCCTACGCCCTCTCCGAGGTGCGGACCGTCGCCCCGAACGTGTTCACCGTCCGGTTGAGCGAGGCCGACTTCGCCAAGGCGCAGCAGTGGGGCACCGCGCTGGCGGAGGAACTCTGCGACGTGGTGATCGACCACGCCCGCGCCAACGGCTACACCCTGTACGGGGCCATCCGGGTCTCCTTCACCCAAGATCTTCAGCTGCGCCGCGGCGACTTTGAAATCGACACCGCCGTCGAGAAGGGCGATTCGCCCAAGGCCGCCACCGCAGCCACGCCACCGCCGGCCGCGCCGACAGCCCCGCAACGCACCCCCACCCGCTACGAGTCCGTGCTGGAGATCAACGGTCAACGGCACAGCTTAGGCTCGGCGGCCGTGACGATCGGCCGCGGCGAGGACGCGGACATCACGGTGGATGACACCGGGGTCTCCCGCAAGCACCTGCAGATCCGCCCCGCCGGCTCCGGCTGGCAGGCCAACGATCTTGGCTCTACCAACGGCACCTACCTGAACAGCCAGCGCCTCAGCGCCCCCTCCACCCTGCAGGACGGCTCGGTGCTGACGCTGGGCCGCACCCGCGTGGTGTTCCGCCAGCTGCCGATCCAGGGAGGTAGTGCGTGAGCGATCTCGTCGTCTTCCTCCTGCGCGGCGGCCTGCTCATCCTGATGTGGCTGCTGATCATCGCGATCGTTTCCTCCCAGGCCAAGGACCTGCAACTGCGCAGCATCGGCCCGCGGGTCCGCAAGACCAAGGCCGGCCAAGAGCCGCGCACCGCCACCCCGGGCGCCAGCGCCCCGGCCGTGCCCGCCCAGCCGAAACAGGTGCCCCGCCTGCTGGTGATCACCGCCGGCAAGATGGCCGGGACCGAGATCCCGCTGAACAACGCGCCCATCCTGATCGGCCGCTCCGAGGAGGCGGACCTGACGCTGGCGGACGATTACACCTCGGGCAAGCACGCCCGCCTGTTCCCGCAGGGCTCCCGGTGGTTCCTCGAGGACCTGGGTTCCACCAACGGAACGTATCTGAACAATCAACAGCTCACTCGCGCCATGGCCGTGGAAATCGGCGCCTCCATCCGGATCGGTAAATCCATGATGGAGCTACGAGTCTAAGCATGTCTTTGATTTTCAACTTCGCCGCACAATCCGATGTCGGTGCGCTGCGCCAGAAGAACGACGATTCCGGCTATGCCGGCCACAACCTCGCGGTCGTGGCTGACGGCATGGGCGGACACGTCGGCGGCGATGTTGCCTCCTCCTCCACCGTGCTGGACCTGATCCACTTGGATGTGCCCGAGCTCGGCGACCCGGAGACCGCACTGGCCGATGAGATCCAGACCGCCAACGCCATCCTGAACGAGCTGGTGCACGCCAACCCGAAGCTCTCGGGCATGGGCACCACCTGCACCGCGATCCTGCTGAACGAGAACACCATCCACCTGGCGCACGTAGGTGACTCCCGCGCCTACCGGCTGAAGAACGGTGTTTTCGAGCAGGTCACCCGGGACCACTCCTTCGTGCAGCGCCTGGTTGACGAGGGCCGCATCTCCGCCGAGGACGCCGAACACCACCCACAGAAGAACGTGCTGATGCGCGTCCTGGGTGATGTGGACGCCTCCCCGGAGCTGGACTGCTCGTCCCACGAGGCCGAGGCCGGCGAGCGTTGGCTGCTCTGCTCGGACGGGTTGAACGCCGTTCTTGACGATGTGGCCATCGAGCACGCCATGCGCTCCACCAAGCCACTGGATGAGATCATTTCCGAGCTCATCCGCCTGACCCTCGCCGGCGGCGCGCCGGACAACGTGACCGTGGTGATGGCCGATGTCACCCACGCCCCGGCCGAATTCAACCCGGCTCCGGCGCCGACCCTGCTCACGCAGGAGGACGAGGACCGGCTGAACTCGGAGGAGGAGCCCTCCGGGGAGCTGCTCCGCCAAGAACTGGCCACCCGCGCGCACGCGCTGGTTGGGGCCGCCAACTTGGCGACCCAGACCGGCAAGATCCCGATCGTCACCAAGCGCTCGGTGCAGAAGCGCGCCGCGCAGATGCTCACCCACCACGAGGACGAGGAATCGGCCGAAAGCTACGAGCCGGTACAACGCCGGTCCTGGCTGCTGCCGGCCTTCGTCACGCTGCTGGCGCTGCTGCTCGCGGTCGTCTCCGGACTGGGCTACATGTGGACCCAGACCCAGTACTACGTGGGCGTAAACGAGGGTAAGGTCACCATCTTCAACGGGGTGCCGCAAACCATCGGTCCGATCAACCTGTCCCACGTGGATTCACGGACCGGCATCGATGTGGAGCAGCTGCACGCCTACAACCGGCAGCGCGTCGAGTCGGGCATCTCCGCCCGCGACTTGGACCACGCGCAGCAGATCGTCTCCCAGCTGGCCGAATCCATCGTGACCCCGGAGCCAACACCGACTCCGACACCGTCACCGAGCCCAACCTCGACCAACAAGTCGACCAAGTCTCCGAAACCGAAGCCAACACCGACAAAAACCCCGACCAGCACCAAGGCACCCAGCGGAGGTGATCGCTAGTGACTACCCAGCCAGCAACGGCCAAGAAGACCCCCACCAAGCGGAACCTCGAACTGGTGCTGCTACTCTTGGGGCTGATCGTGGCCATCGGCGCGGACTTCCTGACCAGCGTCACCATGAAGGAAGAGATCGACTCGTCCTTCTACCTGCAGTCCATCGTGCTCGTTGCGGTGGCGCTGATGCTGCACATCGTGGTCCGTTCACGCCTGCCGTACGCCGATCCGTACCTGCTACCGATCGTGATCACCCTGAACGGCTTAGGGATCACCATGATCCACCGGTTGGACATGGTCTCCGGGGACAGCGCCGCGACAAGGCAGCTGCTCTGGACCACGATCGCCGCGCTGGCCTGCGCCGCGCTGATCATCTTGGTGCGGGACTACCGCCTGCTCGACCGGTACACCTACCTGTTCCTTGTCATCTCCGGTGTGCTGCTGGTCCTGCCGTTGATCCCGGGGCTCGGCCGGGAGGAGTACGGTGCCAAGATCTGGATCAATCTGGGCTTCGCGACCTTCCAGCCGGGTGAAATCGCCAAGATCACCCTGGCCATCTTCTTCGCCTCCTACTTGGCGGCCAACCGGCACCTGATCCTGCTGGCCGGCAAGAAGGTCGGCCCCATCCAGCTGCCGCGCTTCCGCGACCTAGCCCCGATCATGATCGCCTGGCTGATCTCGATCGGCGTGCTCGTGATGCAGCGCGACCTGGGTTCCTCGGTGCTGTTCTTCGGCCTGTTCTTGGCCATGCTGTACATCGCGACCAACCGGTTGTCGTGGATCGCGATCGGCGTGGTGCTGGTGGCGATCGGCGGCGTGTTCGCGGCCCAGACCATGTCCCACGTGCAGCTGCGCATCGAGGCGTGGCTGAACGCCTTCGACCCGGAGGTCTACAACCGCATGTACGGCGCCTCGCACCAGGTTGTCCAGGGGCTGTTCGGTCTCGCCTCGGGCGGACTCGGCGGCACCGGTCTGGGTGCCGGACGGCCGGATCTGATCTCCGTGGCCAACTCGGACATGATCATCGCCGCGTTCGGCGAGGAGCTGGGCTTCATTGGCCTGTCCGCCATCATCATGATGTACGTGCTCTTCGTCTCCCGGGCCATGCGCACCTCGCTGTCCGTGGGCTCGGACTTCGGCAAGCTGCTGGCCGCCGGTCTCGGCGCGGTCATCGCCCTGCAATGCTTCGTGGTCATCGGCGGGGTAACCCGGCTGATCCCGTTGACCGGGCTGACCACCCCGTTCTTGGCCGCCGGCGGCTCCTCGCTGCTGGCCAACTGGATCATCGTGGCCCTGCTGCTGATGATCTCCCACTCCGGCCGCCGGCCCATCAAGGCCGGGCTGGCCCCGAGCACCGAGACCGCCGCCCAGCGCGAAGTCACCGCGAGCGGGGTGAAGTAGCCCGATGGCACTGTTCAACAGACGCGAGAAGATCGAGGACACCCGACCGCCGATCGACAAGGCCATCGGCCGGACTTGGCGCGGCACCATGGTGCTGTTCGTGGCCCTGCTGCTGGCGTTGAGCTACATCCAGGTCATCGGCGCCCCGGAGCTGAACGCCAACAGCTGGAACTTCCGGCAGATGTACAAGCAGTTCGACGCCCCGCGGGGGGCCATCCTCGTCTCCGGTGACGCGATCGCCGAATCGGTGCCCTCCGACGGTGAGTTCGACTACCAGCGGGTGTACCGGGAACCGACCCTGTACTCCGGGCTGACCGGCTTCTACTCGCTCTCGCACGGCACCTCCGGGCTGGAGGCGGCCATGAACGACGAACTCTCCGGCTCCTCGGACGCCCAGTTCTTCGAGCGCTTCTCCGATCTGCTCACCGGAGACACCATGCAGGGCGCCCAGGTGGAGCTGACCATCAACAAGGACATCCAGAAGCTGGCCTATGACACCATCCCGGACGATGTCCGCGGAACCGTGGTGGTCACCGAGGTCAAGACCGGCAACGTGGTGGCCATGGTGTCCAAGCCGAGCTACGACACCAACCTGCTGGCGGTCCAGTCCACCGCCAAGGCCCAAGAGAACATGAAGAAGATCTTGGAGACTCCGGGTTTGAGCCCGTACACGACCCGGGCCACCTCGGCGCTGATCGCCCCGGGTTCCACCTTCAAGATCATCGACACCGTCGCGGCGCTGGAGTCCGGCGACTACGACCCGGACACCACGCTGGACAACCCGAACAAGATCACCCTGCCGGGCACCCGCACCCAAGTCTCCAACTTCCACGGCGGCATCTGCTCCGGACGCTCCGAGGCGCCGCTGACCTTCCTGTTCGCCCAGTCCTGCAACACCCCGTTCATCAAGATGGCCGGGGAGCTGGGCCAGGACAAGATCCGCAAGACCGCGGAGAACTTCGGCTTCGGCCAGCAGTTCAAGATCCCGCTGGATGTCACCGCCTCCCACTTCCCCGCCGAGCTGGACCCGGCACAGCTGGGGCTGGCCTCGATCGGTCAGGGGGACGTGAAGGTCACCCCGCTGGAGATGAACATGGTGGCCGCCGCGATCGCCAACGAGGGCAAGCTCATGCAGCCCAACCTCATCAAGACGGTGCGCGGCAAGGACCTGAAGGTGCTGGATCAGCCCAAGCCCAAGGAAATCCGCCGGGCGACCAGCCCCAAGGTCGCCAATCAGGTCAAGGACCTGATGGTCGGCGTGGTCAACGACCGCGGCACCGGCTACCAGGCCCAGTCCAGCCAGCTGACCATCGCGGCCAAGACTGGCACCGCCGAGCTTGGCGGCGGCTCAGCCAACGTGAACTCGTGGATCACCGGTTTTGCCCCGGCCGAGGACCCACAGTACGCCGTCACACTCGTTTTTGAAGACGTTCCCTACGAACGCGGGCATACCTTGACCAGTCCAAACCTGAAGAAAATATTGGAGGCGGTGGTGAAACCGTGAGGCCAGAAATCGGGACCACCCTAGGTGATCGGTACCAGCTCACAGAACGTATCGCGATCGGCGGTATGGGTGAAGTCTGGAAGGCACGGGATGAGATCCTCGGACGACTCGTCGCGATCAAGATTCTCAAAGAGGAGTACACCGGCGACTCCGCGTTCCTGCGGCGCTTCCGCGCCGAGGCACGCAACACCGCGCTGCTGAACCACCCGGGCATCGCCAACGTCTACGACTACGGCGAAGAGGGCGGCTCCGGCTACCTCGTCATGGAGCTGGTGCCCGGTCAGCCGCTGTCCGCGATCATCGAACGTGAGAAGGTGCTGTCCCCGGACCGGACGCTGTCCATCATCGCTCAGACCGCGCGTGCTCTGGCCGCCGCGCATGCTCAGGGCCTGGTGCACCGCGACGTGAAGCCGGGCAACCTGCTGATCACCCCCCGCGGCAAGGTCAAGGTCACCGACTTTGGCATCGCCCGACTGGCGGACCAGGTGCCGCTGACCGCCACCGGACAGGTCATGGGCACCGCCCAGTACCTGGCCCCGGAGCAGGCCACCGGCCAACAGGCCACCGGCTCCTCGGACATCTACGCGCTGGGCATCATCGGCTACGAGTGCGTGGCCGGCCGGCGCCCGTTCACCGGCGAATCGCAGATCGCGATCGCGCTGGCCCAGGTCAACGACCCGCCGCCGCCGCTGGCCGAGTCCATTCCCGCCCCGGTGCGCGCCCTGCTGATGAGCATGCTCGCCAAGGAACCGGAGGAACGTCCGGCCAACGCCACCAAGCTGGCCGAGGCCGCGGACGCCATCCGCAACCAGGACGTGGCCGCCGCGCAGCGCGCCGTGCCCGGCATGCTGAAGTTCATGCCGGCCGTCGGCGTGGCCACCGGCCCGGCCACCGAGGTGGTGGACTTTCAAGGCATGACGGACACCCACCCCACCGAGGTGATCGCCACCGACGGCGAGTCGGTGGGCACCGGCACCTCCACGCTGGACGCGGTGGACGCCGCCGCGCTGGGCGCCAGCCGCCCGGTGGAGGAGGACTCCTTTGACGAGGTGATCGCCACCGGCGCGGACACCCGAGACCAGGACCCGCAGCGGGTGCACTACGCCAAGCCGCGCCGCAAGTTCACCGGCCCGCTGATCGCGCTGCTGCTGCTGATCGGCTTCGCCGTGCTGGGCGCCCTGCTGATCCCGAACCTCGTCGGCGGCAGCGACGACGAGACCAAGTCCCCGAGCCCGACGGTCACGGACACCACCAGCCCCGCCGAGGACACCGTGAACATCAGTGCGGACGACTACGTGGGCGAGAACGTGGACGACGCCCGCAACGACCTGGAGGCGCTGGGCTTAAAGGTGTCCGTGAACGAGGAGTTCTCCGACAAGCCGGTGGGCGAGGTGCTGGGCATCAACCCGACCGGCGAGCTGAAGGAGGGTGACACCGTCACCCTGACCGTGTCCAAGGGCCAGGCGAAGGTGACCGTGCCCGGCGGGCTGATCGGCCAATCCGAGACGGACGTGGCCGCGCAGCTGCGTTCGCTGGGGCTGAAGCCGAACAACGCCGGCTCCCGTGCCTCTAGCCACCCGGCCGGCACCGTGCTGCAGGTGACCCCGGTGGCCGGCAGCCAGGTGGATCCGGGCACCACGATCTCCTACATCGTGGCGGCCGAACCGGAGCCGACGCCGACCCCTACCCCGACCCAAGAAGAACCTACCGAGACCCCGACCCCGACCGAAGAGGAAGAACCTACCTCTGATCCGGGCGAGGACACTCCCTAAGGTGTGATCAGCCGTGCCTAATTCCCGTGTTCTGAACAACCGCTACAAGATCGATGAGCTCATCGGTCGTGGCGGTATGGCCGACGTGTACAAAGGGATGGACCAGCTCCTGCACCGTCCGGTCGCCGTAAAAATGCTGCGCACGGATCTGGCACGGGATCCCCAGTTTCAGGCGCGCTTCCGCCGCGAAGCCCAGTCCTCGGCCTCGCTGAACCACCCGGCGATCGTGGCGGTCTATGACACCGGCACCGAGACCATGCAGGACAACGAGCTGCACCAGGTGGAATGCCCGTTCATCGTCATGGAGTACCTGCAGGGCAAGACCCTGCGGGACCTGCTGGACGGCGGCCCGCTGCCGGTGGATCAAGCGGTGCTGTACACCTGCGGCGTGCTGGAGGCGCTGGCCTACGCGCACGAGAAGGAGATCGTCCACCGGGACATCAAGCCCTCCAACGTGATGGTGTGCGACAACGGGGATGTGAAGGTCATGGACTTCGGCATCGCCCGCGCGCTGGCTGATTCCGGTGCCACCATGACCCAGACCTCCGCCGTGGTCGGCACCGCACAGTACCTGTCCCCGGAGC
>CAYZBX010000079.1:0-8531 GCA_964476735.1 uncultured Micrococcaceae bacterium | reverse complement strand
GAGCGTGTCACCAACATCGCCATGGGTACCGAACTGGACAACGTCAACGAGTTCGAAGACCTCGCCCTGACCGCAGACGACGCGCCAACCGCGCTGATGCTGCTCGACTAATCCATCCCAACTAGAAGAAAGGAGCGTACAGTGACTGTTCCTCCCCTCACCGTGCTGATCAGCCCGGACAAGTTCAAAGGCTCGCTGACCGCCGCGGAAGTGGCCGCAGCGTTGGCCGACGGCTTCGATGCCGCTGACAGCAAGGTCGCTGTACGCTCCATCCAAGCACCGGTTGCCGACGGTGGTGAAGGCACCGTACAGGCCGCAGTCTCAGCTGGGTTTGTACCCCACCGCGCAACCGTGCTTGGGCCTACGGGCGTACCTGTCGACGCTGAGTTCGCCTACAACCCAGACACCGCCACCGCGGTAGTGGAACTGGCCACCGCATCGGGGCTGGACCTGCTTCCGGGTGGGGTGCTGGCCCCACTGACCGCGACCTGCCACGGCACCGGCCAACTCATTGGCGCGGCCCTGGACTTGGGCGCGAAGACCATCATCTTGGGTGTCGGCGGTTCCGCGAACACCGACGGCGGTGCCGGCTTGATCTCCGGTTTGGGAGCCAAGCTCTTGGACGCCGCCGGCAATGAGCTGCCGCACGGTGGCGCCGCCCTGGCCGAGCTGGCCACGGTGGACTTCACCGACTTTGACTCCCGCGTGGAGCACGTGAACTTTGTGCTAGCCGCCGACGTGGACAACCCGCTCCTGGGCGAACGCGGCGCGCCGGCCATCTTCGGCCCACAGAAGGGCGCCAGCGAGCAGGACGTGGCCACCTTGGACGCCGCGCTGGCTAACCTGGTGGACAAGCTGGCGCAGGCCCGCCCGGATCTGGACATCCGCGGCGCCGCCGAGGCGCCCGGCGCCGGCGCGGCCGGCGGTGCCGGCTACATGGCGATGGCCGTGTTCGGCGCGGACCGCCGCCGCGGCATCGACGTCATCATCGACTTCGTCGGCCTGAAGGAAAAGATCAAGGACGCCGATCTAGTGATCGTCGGCGAGGGCTCGCTGGATCACCAGTCGCTGCTGGGCAAGGCCCCGGTGGGCGTCGCTGACCTGGCGCACGAGCGGAACATCCCCGTCGTCGCCGTCGCCGGCCGCTGCCTGCTCACCGCCGAGCAGATCACCCAGGCTGGCTTCGCCAAGATCTACGCGCTTGCCGATCGCGAGCCGGATCCGCAAAAATCAATGGCAAACGCCGCGGCACTGCTCAAGGGTGTCGCCGCGGAGATCCTGACCGACCACACGACCATGGACAACGAGGACTAAGCATCATGACCACCCACTACGATCTTCTTATCTACGGCGACAATGTACTGACCGAAGACGGTTTCGCGCCGGCACAGGTCGCGGTCAAGGACGGCCGCATCGTCGCAGTGGAACCGCTGCAGGGCGGCAACGCCACCCTCGGCTCCGACGCCGCCCACGTGCGCAAGCTCGACGACGGAGAGGTGCTGATCCCGGGTCTGGTGGACACCCACGTGCACATCAACGAGCCGGGCCGCACCCCATGGGAGGGCTTCGACACGGCCACCAAGGCGGCCGCCGCAGGTGGCTTCACCACGCTGATCGACATGCCGCTGAACTCGGTGCCCTCCACCGTGGACATGGCCGCGCTGGAACTAAAATCCGGCATCGCCAAGGAAAAGTCCTACGTCGATGTGGGCTTCTGGGGCGGCGCCGTACCGGATAACGGCGACCAGCTGGCCCCGCTGGCTGAGGCCGGCGTGTTTGGCTTCAAGTCCTTCATGGTCAACTCCGGCGTGGACGAGTTCCAGCACATGAACACCGAACAGCTCAAGGGCGCCATGGCGACCCTGGCCGAGCAGGACAGCATGATCATCCTGCACGCCGAGGACCCGGACGCCATCGATGCGGCACCGGAGCCGCAGGGCCGCTCCTACCAGGCGTACTTGGCTTCCCGCCCGCAGTCCGCGGAGCTGGCTGCCATCGACACCCTGCTGGAGGGCATCCGCAGCACCGGCGTGAAGACCCACCTGCTGCACCTGGCCGCCGGCGACGCCGTGGCCAAGCTGGCCGCGGCCAAGGCCGAGGGCCTGCCGCTGACCGTTGAGACCTGCCCGCACTACCTGGTGCTTAAGGCCGAAGACATCCCGGATGGCGCCACCGCGTACAAATGTGCTCCTCCCATCCGCGAGGGCGCCGTCCAGGAACAACTCTGGGAAGGGTTGAAGAACGGCACCATCGACGCGATCGTCTCCGATCACTCCCCCTCCACGCTGGACCTGAAGGACCTGGACGGCGGCGACTTCGGCAAGGCATGGGGCGGCATCGCCTCCCTGCAACTTGGCCTGAGCTTGGTCTGGACCGAGGCGAAGAAGCGCGGCTTCACGCTGGCTGACGTGGTCCGCTGGATGGGCACCAACACCGCCGAGATCGTCGGCCTGCAGCGTAAGGGCAAGCTGGCTGTCGGCTACGACGCGGACTTGGTGGTCTTCGCCCCCGAGGAAACCTTCGTGGTCGACGCGCAGCAGCTGCACCACAAGAACCCGGTCACCCCGTACCAGGACCAGCAGCTCAACGGCGTCGTGCACGCGACCTTCGTTCGCGGACAGGAAGTAGACTTCCAGACCCCCAAGGGCCAGCTGCTGGCCAAGGGGAACAACTAAAGAAAGCTCTCGCTACGCTTAGCCGTGTAAACGGTAATTGTCATTGGTCGCGAGCGTAGCGATGTGAGAGAGGCGTTGGGCCAGAACGGCACCTTCGAACCCGACGCCGCCCCCCACGGGAGTCCGGTGAGACTCCCGTACCCAAGGTGGCACTCAACGAGGGATCACGGTTTGGTCGGCCGTTCTCCCAAAACCTCGTTGGGTGCCACCTTTTTCTTAAGCAAGGCCGACGTTTTCTGGCCCCACGAGAGTCAAAGAAACTTTCGATTTTCCTCGTCACGACGACAGCCATCTGATCGACAAGCGTCAATCATAAGTTACCTGCGAGTCTTGGCCGCCTTCGGCCACAGGCATAGTCTTCAGGTATCTGAAACAACCACAATTTGTCGAACAAGGAGGGGTTGAAAATGACGAACAGATTCGATCTTCTACTCTATGGCCCTCAAGTCCTCACCCCGGACGGCATCATCCCCGCGCAGGTGGGTGTTCAGAACGACAAAATCACCGCGGTCGAGCCGATGCGGCGCGAGTACGCCGATCTGGGTACCTACGCCGTGCGCGTGTACTCCCTGGGCAGCAATCAGGTCTTGATCCCCGGCCTCATCGACCTCAACACGGATGTTGCGGGCCGCGACCCGGTCGGCGACGCCCGGGCGGAAACCATCACCAAGGCGGCCTTCGCCGGCGGCGTGACCACGCTGCTGGATGCACCCAGCCGTTCCGGCACCACGACAGCCAGCGTCGCCGAGTTCCGCGCCAAGCAGCGCAGCCTATCCGGGCAGCTGCACGCCGACGTCGGCTACTGGGGCGGGCCGGCACCGGTGCCGATGGCCGACCTCGAAGCGTTGCTGGACGATGGCGTACACGGCATCGAGGTGCAGGACGTCACCGAGCTCGAGACGCTCCTGAGCCAGGGCCTCAACCTCGCGGGCACCCGCGTTCTGCTGAACAGCGTAGCCGGCTCCCGGCACGACCTCGAGCAAGTGGTCGAGCTGATCCGCAGCAGCGGCGTCGCGGTCCACGTGGCCCACGTGTCCAGCGAGTCAGACATCGCTCGGGTTCGCGCCGCCAAGGAGGCGTCGCTGCCGCTGACGGCCAGCGTGGACAGCGAACTCCTGCTGCCGTTAGACCCGACAGCTGCGACGGATCGCGACGCACCCGGGGGCTCCTCGGCACTCTGGGACGCTCTGGCCGATGGCAGCCTCGATTGTGTCACGAAGGGTTCCCGTGTGAGCAGCGGCTCCCACCAGCTGTGGCTGAAGAGGCTCTGGACCGAGGCCTGGCGGCGCGGCTTCCAGCTCCCTGAGGTGCTGCGCTGGGTCACCAGCCAGCCCGCGCGGATCGCCGGCCTAGACACCAAGGGACAGATCGCGACCGGCTTCGAGGCCGATCTGATCATCTTCTCCCCGGATCGCGAACAGGTGGTCGAGGACGCGAAGCTGTTCGACGCCACCGCGGACAGCCAATTCGCTGGCCGCTCGTTGCGGGGAACCATGGATGGGGCCTACATCAGGGGCCACCACATCGATGAAAAAACGGCCAAGGGCCGGGTGCTACTACACGGCAAAGCCTAGGGCGACAACGTTGTAGAAAGTCGCCAATTGCCAAAAGCGACTTTCTAATAAACCTTGCCTAGGCTATACCAATTATTTGTCGGGGCGCTGGGTGTCTAGGGGTGACCCAACACCCCGCGTTAGTCGACGCTCGCCGCCGCGCTCACGTAGTTGAGGAGCTGGCCGAAACGGGCCGCCTTCAGCAGCTCTGCCACGCCCTCGGGGTCGAGGTGCAACAGCATAGTGATCCGGCCGTCGGCGTCCCGGCCGACGAGCGCCTCGCCATCCTCTGAGTATTGGAAGTCCCTGCTGACGTCTGCACAGTGCTGGCGCATGACTTCGGCAGCTAGCTCGGCGCAGCGTTCGCGGTCCCGTCGATATTGGGCCACGTTGGCGTCCGGGATGTAGAAGGAGTCCACGAGGGTCATGCCGTCGCGGTGGCGCGGCAGCATGCGGCCGGCGATCTCCACGTATTCCATACCCAAAGTCTAACCGCACGCCACGCCCTCCCCAGCGGACAACAAAGGGGGCCGGCCCGATCGGGCCAACCCCCTTCGCTTCACGAATCAGCTACCGCACCTTAGACACCGAGCGATTCGCGCAGGCGAGCCACGTGGCCCTGCGCGTCGACGTTGTATTCGGCCTTAGCGATGCGACCCTCGCCATCGATGACAAAGGTGGAGCGCAGGGTCCCGTCGAAGGTCTTGCCGTTAATCGTCTTCTCGCCGTAGGAGCCGTAGGCCTGGGCGGTCTGCGCACCCGGATCGGAGAGCAGCGGGAAGTTGAGGGCTTCCGCCTCGGCGAAGGCCTTGATGTCCTCGATGCTGTCCGGGCTGATGCCGATGACCTGGTAGCCGGCACCCTTGAGCGCATTCAGGTTGTCCCGGAAGTCGCAGGCCTCGGTGGTGCAACCGGGGGTCGCGGCCTTCGGGTAGAAGTACAGCACCACGTTCTGCCCCTGGAAATCAGCCAAGCTGACGGAGTTCCCAGCGGCGTCGTTCAGGGCGAATGCTGGCGCCTGCGCGCCGACCGTAAGTTGAGACATGGGCGAGCCATCCTTTCGACTAGTCACAGTTTCCGAACTGTGGAATCCTGTTTCTATTGTACGGAAATATAGGTGAATTGTGAACCGGACAACCTGCTGCCGACGCTACTGGTTAGACTATTATTGACCCCCAGCTTGAAGTGAGTGATGATGCGTACTTCCCACCGGCGCCTGCCCGCCCTTAACGCAGAAATCACGACTGCCATGGTGGCTTTCCCGCCGGCGAACCCGCTGACCGGCGAAAGCCTGTTGCCGCTGTCGGCGATGCGCCGGACCGCGGCCACCGCGGCGCACGTGATCCTCGAATCAACCGCGGTGCAACTGCTCGTTGACCCGCTGCTGCGCTCGGACGTCTCCTTTTTCGTGGACCCGAAGGTCCCGCTGACCGATCACCGGCTGAACCTCGGTCTGCCGGGGGCGGCCGCCACGCTGGTGTTTGCCGAGGATTCCCTGCGGGTCTGCGACTTCACGTTCAACGCGTGGGGCGATGCAGCCTTGCCGCACAAGCGGGAAAGCCGGTTCGGTTCCTGGCTGGCGGGCGAGCTGCAGGCGGATTCGGATTTCTCTCTGTTAAGTTTTTCGTCCTCGGACATGGTCCACGACGGTTCGGGCACGCTGGTGCTGTCCGAGCAGTCGCTGCTGAACCCGAAGCGCAACCCGGGGTGGAGCAAGGGCGCGGTGGAACGCGAGCTTTCTCGCATGTTGGGCGCGGAGCGATTCGCCTGGGTGCCCGGCCGGGCCCGCTCGGCGGTGTTCTTCGCCAATGACTCGACCGCGGTGGTGCAACTGCCGCAGGAGCATGAGGCGTCCTTCGAACCGGCCCTAGAGATCGCCGCGCTCATCGAGGGCACCCGCAACGCCGCCGGCCGACACTACGAGGTGCTGACCATCAACCCCTCCGTCTCCGGTCAGGCCTACCTTGACGTCACGTTGATCAACGACCAGCTGTTGCTGCCCAGCTACGACGAGCCAAGCGACGCCGCCGCCCTGCAGTTCTATCGGGACCTGTTCCCGAGCAAGGTCGTCCAGCAGATCAACACCCGGCCGCTGGTGCAGCGCGGGCTGAGCTGGGCCGACCTGTTGTTGCTGCTGCCTGCGGGCTAGTCCCCGCCCGAGGCCTCCGCTTTGCTCTGCGACAGGCGCCGGCCGAGGATGGAGTCCCGCAGCGAGGACGTCTGCACGCTGCGGTCCGATGAGATCAGGATGTTGATCCAGCCCGCGTTGGGGTTGGCGTCCACCAGCAGCGCCTTGACCAGCAATGTAGCGGGCAGGGCCAGCAGCGCGCCCAAGCCGCCGAGCACAAAGTACCAAAACAGCAGCGAGAAGAAGGACACGAAAGGCGTCACGCCGACGGACTCGCCGGCGACCTTGGGCTGGATGATGGCTTGGATGACGAAGTTGAGCACGGAGTAGGCCACCACCACCCACAACGCCGCGGTTGGCCCGAGTTCCAGCAGCGCTACCAGCGCCGGTGGGATGAGCCCCAGCACAAAACCGATGTTCGGGATGTAGTTGGTCAAGAAGGACAGCACGCCCCACACCAACGCCAGCGGGACCCCGATGATTGTCAATGCCACGACGTCCAGCACGGCGACGATGAGCCCGAAGATGGTCGCAACCACCCAGTACCGGCGCACCCCGTGGGCGAAGGTATGCATGGCCCGGGTGAACCGCGGCTCCACCCGGGAGGCCAACGACATCCGCCTGGAGAAATCGGTCGCGTCCATCGCGAGGAAGAACACCGCCATCAGCACGGTGGCCAGCAGGGACAGGATGGACGCCAAATTGTTGAACAGCGGGGTGAGCAGGCTGACCACGTTCGAGGCGGTGATGGTCTTACTCGCCTCGCTGGCCAGCATGTCGGTGCTCAGCCCGATCGAGTTCAGCCAACCGAGGAGCTGCTGGTAGAGCTCGTCGAATCTCGGCGCGTAGTCGGGGATGACGCGGATCAGCTCCGTCAGGGACCAGACCGTGCTGGCTAGGAAGGCCCCGATGACCACCAGCACGGCGATCAGTGCCACCACGGACGCGATCGGCGCTGGGATCTTGGCCCGGACCAGTCCCCGATGGATGGGGTAAGCGACGATCATCAGGTTCAGCCCGAGGAAGATCGGCGCGATAATCTCCGCGATGGAGCGGGCCGCGACGATGAGCACGACCAGCGCAGCCAACGCCAGCAGCGCGAATCCGACGCTGCGTCCCTGAACAGACACCGGCCTGCGGAGTTCGGCGACCGCCGGTGGCCGCCCCGCGCGCTCACCCGACAAAGTAGATCACGCTGCCTAGGACGAAGATGCTGGTTGCGGTGGCGACGCCGGCGAACTCAAACAGCATCCCCAAGCCCATGGCCTTCAGCGCGGCCCAGGACGAGGAGCCGGCCTTCTTCAGGTCCTTCAGGCGCACATACTCGGCGCCGAGCAGCCCGAGCGCGAAGCCCAGAAAGATCCCCAGCACCGGCAGCAGGATCATGCCGATGATCGCGCCCACGATGCCGACCAAGATTGGGCCGCGGGGGATCTGTCTGGCCTTCATGGTGCGGCCGG
This sequence comes from uncultured Micrococcaceae bacterium, assembly GCA_964476735.1. GTDB lineage: Bacteria > Actinomycetota > Actinomycetes > Actinomycetales > Micrococcaceae > Micrococcoides. The sequence goes on along the minus strand of CAYZBX010000079.1, from coordinate 715 downwards.
TGAGCACTGCCGCGGAGGACCAGCCGATGATCGCGACGATCATCCCGATGATGGCGGCCACCCAGGTCACCGGCGAGCCCATGATGATGGCCCACACCAGCAGCGTGGCGACCGTGAGCAGCGAGCCGGGCAGGATGGGCACGATGGTGCCGGCGACGCTCACCAAGAGGACGATCCCGGCGATGATCGTGGCAGTCAACTGAGGATCCATGATTCCTAGTCCTGATCTGGTCAGAGGCGTTCAATCGTCGCGCTGCAGCCAGCCCGACTCTTCGAGCATAACGGCTCCACAGAACCGGCTGCGTCTAACCGGCAGCGCAGAAGCGTCGTGTGTCTGTCGTTAGCCGTGGGTCCCGAACTTCGGGTCGGCGATTCAACGTTCGATGATTCGGTCCGCAACGTTTGTTGTCGCGGGCGAAGAGAGCCTGTCAGCTGGACAGGCCATGCAGAGATCAGGACGTGGGGTTAAATGCAGTGAGCTCCAACTGGCTGACCAGTCGGAGCTCACTGAGAAGCAGGGGTCGCTGCGGGGGTTACCAGCCGCGTTCTGCCAGGCGGTGCGGGGCCGGCAGGTCGGTGACGTTGATGCCGACCATGGCCTCGCCCAGACCGCGGGAGACCTCGGCCAGCACGGCCGGATCCTGGTAGTTATTGACGGCCTTGACGATGGCGGCGGCGCGCTTGGCGGGCTCACCGGACTTGAAGATACCGGAGC
>CAYZBX010000078.1:432-8585 GCA_964476735.1 uncultured Micrococcaceae bacterium | reverse complement strand
CACGCCTTCGGCCATCATCGGTTTCTTGACGATCTTGTCCTACGCGCTCTACGAGACCGTGGTGGTGTTCGACACGATCCGTGAGAATACCGCTGACCTGCCGACGGTGGAGGCCCCGCAGCGGACCTTCGCGGAGAAGGTCAACTTGGCGATCAACCAAACCCTGGTTCGTTCGATCAACACGTCGGTGGTCGCCATCCTGCCGGTGGGATCCATCCTGTGGATCGGCGCATTCCTGCTGGGCGCCGGCACCCTGCGGGACATCTCGTTGGCGATCTTCGTCGGTATCATCGTCGGCACCCTAGCCACGGTCTTCATCCAGGCGCCGCTGTACGCGTGGCTGCGCCGTGGGGACGAGGACGTGCGCGCACACGACCGCCGCGTCGTCGCGGTCTAACGCACCGGCGGCACCCGCATAGCGGGGAAGACTGCTGCAACACGGGTCTGGACGGTAACACATTGTTGCCGGACGGGCCCGTGTTTGCGTTGATCCGATCATGCTGTGGGTATAGTGATTTAATCAAATGTATCGTGCAGATGGGGCGATAGATGACAACAACGGATCCTGGACGTGAGTCCGAGAAGAAACCGCAGCAACCGGCTGCCGGCTCCGCCACGCCCAGTTACTCCTTCCCGCCGACTGCCCCCATCCAAGTCGTGGCACCGCCCAAACCCAATGTCCGGCGGCCGCGCTCACGGTTGAAAGGCTTCGGCGGTCGAGGTCCAGAGTATTCCCCGATGCTGGAGCCGCTGCTGCGCACCGTCCGTGTGCAGCACCCGAAGGAGGATCTAGACTTCATCATCCGCGCGTTCGAGACCGCGGAAAAGTACCACGAGGGCCAACGCCGCAAATCCGGTGACCCCTACATCACCCACCCGGTTGCGGTAGCCACCATCCTGGCTGATTTGGGATTGACGGGCACGACGTTGGCGGCCGCGCTGCTGCACGACACGGTCGAGGACACCGAGTACACCCTAGAACAGCTCACCGCCGACTTCGGCTCGGAGGTCGCCCTCCTTGTCGATGGTGTGACCAAGCTGGACTCGGTGGACCTAGGCACGGACAGCAAGGTCGAGACCCTCCGCAAGATGGTCGTGGCGATGAGCCGGGACATCCGGGTCCTGCTGATCAAGCTGGCTGACCGACTGCACAACGCCCGCACCTGGCGGTACGTCTCGCCGGAATCCTCCGCGCGGAAGGCCAAGGAGACCTTGGACATCTTCGCCCCGCTGGCCCACCGCTTGGGTATGAACACCATCAAGTGGGAACTGGAAGACCTGTCCTTTGCGGCGCTCCAGCCCAAGATTTACGAGGAACTGGTTCGGCTGGTCGGCGAGCGGACCCCGGAGCGCGAAAAGTACGTCAACGGTGTCTGCCAAGACATCGAGGAGGACCTGCGCGAAGCCAAGATTCGCGGTCAGGTCTCGGGCCGGCCGAAGCACTACTACTCGATCTACCAGAAGATGGTGAATCAGAACAAGGCGTTCAACGACATCCACGATTTGATCGGGGTGCGGGTCTTGGTGGACACCGTCGGCCAATGCTACGCCGTTCTCGGCGCAGTGCACGCACGTTGGACACCGCTGGGCGGCCGCTTCAAGGACTACATCGCCAACCCCAAGTTCAACCTCTACCAATCCCTGCACACCACGGTCGTGGGACCGCTGGGTCGGCCGGTAGAGATCCAGATCCGGACGCACCGCATGCACCAACTCGCCGAGTACGGTGTCGCGGCGCACTGGAAGTACAAGCAGGGCAGCAAGGCCGGCGGGGACATGCGCTGGTTGCGCTCGGTGGTGGACTGGCAGAAAAACACCCAGGATCCCAACGAGTTCTTCCAGAGCCTGCAATTCGAGATCAACGCCCAAGAGGTGTTCGTCTACACGCCGAAGGGCACGGTCATGTCCCTGCCTGCCGGTTCAACACCGGTGGACTTCGCCTACGCGATCCACACGGACATCGGCAACAGCACCATCGGCGCCAGGGTCAACAATCGCTTGGTCCCGCTGAACACGAAGCTTGAAAACGGCGACCGGGTGGAGATCATTCGCTCGAAGTCCCCGACGGCCAGCCCGTCGCGCGATTGGCTGAACTTTGTGCAATCCGGCAAGGCCCGATCGCGGATTCGCCATTGGTACTCCAAGGAGCGCCGAGAAGAAAACATCGAGGTCGGCAAGGAGATGCTGACCAAGGCCATCCGCAAGTCTCACGGACCGGTCCATGACAAGGCGACCCCCCAATTGATCGCCGAAGTCGCCGAGCAGATGAACTACTCCGAGCTGCCGGCCCTCTATTCGGCCATCGGCGAGGGGCACATCTCCACGCAGAATGTGTTGGAGAAGCTCGGAAACCTGATCGCGCCGCAGACCGCCGACGAGGACGACGAAGTCCCGACCGAACTGACGGACCTGTCGAAGACCAGCCGGCCGATCGAAACCGGAGGATCCGATGTCATCGTCGAGGGCGGGGCGGACGGCCTGCTGATCAAATTGGCCCGTTGCTGCGCCCCGATGCCACCGGATGAGATCACCGGCTATGTCACTCGCGGCTCCGGGATCTCCGTGCACCGGGTTGACTGCGACAACATCACCCACATGCGCGAGGAGGTCGGCCGCCTGCTGAACGTACACTGGGCGGACACCGTGCACTCCACGTTCCTCGTGGAAATCACGGTTGAAGCCCTCGACCGGCCATCCCTGCTGTTGGACGTGACCAAGGTTCTTTCCGACCATCACGTTGACATTCGCAAGGTCGATCTGCAAACGACCAAGGAGCAGGTCGCCATCGCCATGTTCGCCTTCGAGATGTCCGACGCGAAGTACCTAGACACCATCCTGAACGCCATCCGCCGCATCGACGGCGTCTACGATGTCTATCGGTCGATGGATCGTCGTCGCCGCAAATAAGAACCTGCCCGCTCACGGCTCGCCAGCGTCCGTGCTGCCTGAGGGGCTGCTGGGCGGCTGAAACGTGGTAGCGGCGCTCAACCAGCTATCCAAGACGTGTTGGGCGGCTCGGCGCTGCGCCAAGAGGCCGAGTCCTTCGGTGACGGCCCTTGCCTCGCCGATTTTGCGTGGACAGAGCACGCCCTCGGTCTTGAGCAGCACGCCGGCCGCCACCCATGCAGGCGGTGTGTTCACGTGCACCAGCAGCTCCGCCGCGCATTGGGTGGGGGAGACGGCGACCACCTCGCCCACGCGCCAGTATTCGGCCGGATCAAGGTTGAGCTGATACGCCCGGAAGTCCCTAGTCCGGTGGTCCTTCGCCGGGTGCACGTAGAGCTTGCTCAGGAACTCCACGATGCCCGGCGGTCCGCACGCCCCATAGAGCCACGCAGCACTCCAGCGACAAAACACCGGATCCTGTCCCCAAGAGTCCTCGATCATCATGGCCAGCGCCTGGGAACGTTCCGCCGTCGTCCGCGGTGGACGCTCGGCCAGCACGCTGCCGATCACTGGCTGCAGCACCCCGGCATAGCCGAACGCCGACAATTGGTTTCGGTTGAGGTCACGGCCGGCGTGCACCAAGCCCATGGCATCCTGACCCAGCGGGTCGTCAGCGAATGGGTCGGCCCGCTGGAAACTTGCCATCAGTTCACCCAGGGTGACACTGCGGACGTAGTAGCTGGAGCGGTGACGATCTGGTTGGCTGCGGCTCATGTCTTCCAGCATGAAGAAACCCCGGGCGATCCGCCACCGCCTTCGACGGATGGTGTGGATAACCCGGGGTTTGCGCGAGGCCCGAATGCCGGTCCTCTGGGATGCTACTTACTCGCTCGCGGTGGCCTCGATCGTCTCCAACCACTGCTGCCGGGCTTTGAGCGCTTCCTCGGCGGCCGCGATCTTCTTTGCGTCGCCAGTAGCCTGCGCCTCGCTCAGCTCGCGTTCCAGTTCGGCGATCGAATCGCGCAACTGGTTCAGTGCACTGTTGGCACGTGCCTCAATCTCCGGGTCGGTGCGCCGCCACTGTTCGTCCTCGGCAGCCTTGATGGCGTTTTCGATCTTGCGCAGGCCGGACTCCAAGCGGTTCAGGTGGGCGCGCGGCACACGCCCGGCTTCTTCCCACTCGTCCTGGATCTGACCCAGCGCCTTCTTGGCGGCATCGAGGTCGGTGATCGGCAGGATTTCTTGGGCCCGGACCAGCAGGGCTTCCTTGACCTCGCGGTTGGCCTGAAGTTCCTTCTCAAACTCGTCGTTGACGGCTTGGCGTGCGTCGAAGAACTTGTCTTGGGCGGCGCGGAAGCGAGCCCATAGCGCATCGTCGAGGTTGCGCGAGGCCCGCCCCGCCTTCTTCCAACGATCCATCAGATCCCGGTAGGCGGCCGCCGTCGGACCCCAGTCGGTGGAGTCGGACATGGCTTCGGCCTCAGCGATGAGCTTTTCCTTTACCCGCTTGACCTCGGCACGTTCAACATCCAGCTGGGAGAAAAACGCTCGCCGCTGCTTGTCGTATTGCGTCCGAGCGGAACGGAACCGCTTCCAGAGCTCATCCTCGAGAGCCTTGCCGAGGCGTGGACCGTTCTTCTGGGAGGCCTTCCACGCTTCGAAAAGCTCGTTCATGCGGGCGGTGGACTGCTTCCACATGATCTTCTTCACATCGGTGTTCGCGATCTTCTCAGCCTCGGCCACGATGGACTCGCGATGCGCCTTTTCCTGCTCGAGGCGAGCGGCCGCCTGCTCTTTTTGTTCGGCGGCCAGCTTGGCTGCGTCCTCGGTGAGCTTGCCCAGCCGGTCTTCGAGGTCGGCAATGTCGCCGACCATCTTCTTCTGCTCCAGCTGCTGCTGCAGGGTGGCGACGGCCTTGGTGATGTCGGCCGTCTTGGCGCCAGCTTTGACACGCTGCTCCAGCAACAGCAGCTGCGCGTAGGCATCTTCGAACTTCCGAACAAAGTAGTCAAGCGCCTCCGCATTGGTGGCGTCCGGGTACTGACCCACGGCAATGGTTTCACCCTTGTAGGAGACACTGACGTGCCCGTCCTCGGAGACGCTGCCAAAACTGCGGGCGGCGTCGGCGTCGAAGTCCGAGCTCGCCGGCGGGGTTACCGGCAGTGCCGGCTTCTTCTTGGCAAAGGCAGCAGGGGAGGGAGTTGCTGGGGGACGAGGCTTGTTCGTTTCGTCGGATTGTTGACGTTCAGTCACCGCTAGAACCTTTTCGCGTTGTAAGTGAAGCAATTCGAATAGTGTGAGCCAAGATGTCTTAGCTCACAGAAGAGCCTACCGCACAGGTGGCGGGGTTCACGAGATAACAGCGGTAAGATAGGGCAGAAGAAGAGATCTTTCTCCCCCAACCCCTGTTTCTAAGGAGCAATCTGCCCTCATGGCGCGCAAGTCCTCACTGTCTGGGTTCACCGAACTGCTGCCGGCCGAACGGGTCATCGAGAACCACATCTTGGCTGTGCTGGCTGAGACGTTCGAGCTCCATGGTTTTGCAAACATCGAAACCCGGGCCGTGGAACCCGTCGAGCAGCTGCTGCGCAAGGGCGAAATCGACAAGGAAATCTATGTCATCTCCCGGATCCACGAGGACGCCGCCGAAGCAGCCAGCAAGTCCCGCCAGCTGGCCCTGCACTTTGACATGACCGTGCCGTTCGCTCGCTCCGTGGTGGAGAACGCCGGCCATTTGGCCTTCCCCTTCCGGCGCTACCAGATCCAAAAGGTCTGGCGCGGGGAACGTCCCCAAGATGGCCGTTCCCGCGAGTTCACCCAGGCGGACATCGACGTGGTCGGCGATGGCACGTTGCCGTTCGTCTACGACGTCGAACTCGCCGTGGTGATGGCCGCGGCACTGTCCAAACTTCCGATCGGCGACTTCAAGCTGCGGATCAACAACCGCAAACTGACCGAGGGGTTCTACACCGGGCTGGGCCTGACTGACACCCCGGCCGTGCTGCGTGAGATCGACAAGCTGGAGAAAATCGGTCCCGCCGCGGTCAAGACCGCGCTGATGGAACACGCCGGCGCCACCGACGAGCAGGCGGACAAGGCACTGGCACTAGCCCAGATCCGCACCGAAGACACCAGCTTCGTGGCGCAGGTGCGCGCCCTCGGCGTCAGCAACGAGCTGCTCGATGAGGGCCTAGCCGAGCTGCAGAGCGTCATCGACGCGGTGAACAAGCAGGCCCCGGGCAAGGCGCTAGCGGACCTGTCCATTGCCCGCGGCTTGGACTACTACACCGGTACCGTCTACGAGACGGTGTTGGTCGGCCACGAGGACCTCGGTTCCATCTGCTCCGGCGGGCGCTACGACGCGCTGGCTACCAAGGGCAAGAAGACCTACCCTGGGGTCGGGTTGTCCATCGGCGTGACCCGTTTGGTCTCCCGGCTGCTTGGCCAGGAGCTGGTCACCGCTTCTCGCGGTGTGCCCTCCGTGGTGTACGTGACCTTGGCCAACGAGGATTCCTGGCCGCAGGCGCAGGAGGTTGCCCAAGCCCTGCGCGAGCGGGGCATCGCCTGCGAGGTGGCCGCCACGGCAGATAAGTTCGGTAAGCAAATCCGCTACGCTGACCGGCGCGGCATCCCATTTGTCTGGTTCACCCAATCCGACGGCAGCCACGAGGTCAAGGACCTGCGTAGCGGCGAGCAGGCCGCGGCGGATCCGAACAGCTGGAGCCCTGCGGAAACGGATTTGCGACCGCAAATCACCGTGACCGAAAACCGCTAAACTTGTCCCCGAAGAACACCAACTTTCTCGCGTCATTACCCACAGAAGGAAACACTCCATCGTGCTTCGCACCCACACACTTGCAGAACTGAACACGGACCTGATCGGCCAACAAGTCACCCTGACCGGGTGGGTTGCCCGCCGGCGTGACCACGGCGGTGTTGCCTTCGTGGATCTGCGGGATGCCTCCGGCGTCGCCCAGATCGTGGTGCGCGACGAGGACGACTTCGACCAGCTGCGCAACGAATACGTCCTGCAGGTCACCGGCAAGGTGGAGCGCCGTCCGGAGGGCAACGAAAACCCGGCGATCGCCTCCGGCGAGATCGAGGTCATCACGGATCAGGTGACCGTGCTGAATACCTGCGCGCCGCTGCCGTTCCAGATCGATGAGCACGTGGAGGTGGGCGAGGAGGCCCGACTAAAGCACCGCTACCTCGACTTGCGGCGCCCGGGCCCGGCCAAGGCCATGCGGCTGCGCTCTGAGGCCAACCGCGTCGCCCGCAACCTGTTGCACGACGAGGGCTACCTTGAGATCGAGACCCCGACCCTGACCCGCTCAACCCCCGAGGGCGCACGCGACTTCGTCGTCCCGGCCCGCCTGTCCCCGGGGTCTTGGTACGCGCTACCGCAGTCCCCGCAGCTGTTCAAGCAGTTGTTGCAGGTCGGTGGGATGGAAAAGTACTACCAGATCGCCCGCTGCTACCGCGACGAGGACTTCCGGGCCGACCGGCAGCCGGAGTTCACCCAGTTGGACATCGAGGCCTCCTTCGTGGAGCAGGACGACATCATCGCGTTGGGCGAGAAGCTCATCGTCGAACTGTGGAAGCTCATCGACGTGGACATCCCGACCCCGCTGCCGCGGATGACCTATGCCGAGGCCATGGCGAAGTACGGTACCGACAAGCCCGATCTGCGCTTCGGCCTGGAGCTGACCGAACTCACCGAATACTTCAAGGACACCACCTTCCGCGTCTTCCAGGCTCCGTACGTGGGCGCCGTGGTGATGCCCGGTGGCGCATCCCAGCCGCGTCGTACGCTCGACGCTTGGCAGGAGTGGGCCAAGCAACGCGGTGCCAAGGGCCTCGCCTACGTGCTAGTGCAAGAAGACGGAACGCTCGGCGGCCCGGTCGCCAAGAACCTGACCGACGCTGAACGTGAGGGCCTGTGCGCCAAGGTCGGCGCCAACCCGGGCGACTGCATCTTCTTCGCCGCCGGGGACGCCAAGTCATCTCGCGCGCTGCTCGGTGCCGCACGCGTGGAAATCGGCCACCGCACCGGCCTGATCAAGGATGGGGATTGGTCCCTCCTTTGGGTTGTGGACGCGCCGATGTTCGAGTCGGCTGCCGACGCCGTCGCCTCCGGCGACGTTGCCGTGGGAACCGGCGCGTGGACCGCAGTCCACCACGCTTTCACCTCGCCAAAGCCGGAGTACATGGACAGCTTCGATACGGACCCGGGCTCAGCGCTGGCCTACGCCTACGACATCGTGTGC
>CAYZBX010000078.1:0-422 GCA_964476735.1 uncultured Micrococcaceae bacterium | reverse complement strand
CAACGGCAACGAGATCGGCGGCGGCTCGATCCGTATCCACAACCAGGACGTTCAGAAGCGTGTCTTCAACGTCATGGGCATCAGCGACGAGGAGGCCGAAGACAAGTTCGGCTTCCTGCTGGAAGGCTTCAAGTACGGTGCGCCTCCGCACGGTGGCATCGCCTTCGGTTGGGACCGGACGGTTGCTCTGCTGGCCGGGCACGATTCCATCCGCGAGGTCATCGCGTTTCCGAAGACCGGCGGCGGATTCGACCCGCTCACCGAAGCGCCCGCACCGATCACCGCTCAACAGCGCAAGGAAGCCGGCGTGGATGCGAAGCCTGAACCAAAGGGCGGCGACAAGACCGAGAGCAAGAAGGACGCCGAAGCCGAGCCGGAGAAGGCAACCAAGTAGCTTCTAGCGATTGACGCATGCGACGCCG
>CAYZBX010000077.1:0-8586 GCA_964476735.1 uncultured Micrococcaceae bacterium | reverse complement strand
TTCTCGTCGATGCCCCGCTGGAGGCGCTCGGGGTTGGTCACGAACAGGTCGTCACCAACCAGCTGGACCTTGTCGCCGAGCTCGGCGGTCAGGGTCTTCCAGCCTTCCCAGTCGTCTTCGTCCAGCGGATCCTCGATGGAAACCAGCGGGTAGTCGCGGACCAGTTCGGCGTAGTAGGCGGCCATTTCCTCGGCGCTGCGGGCCTCGCCCTCGAACTGGTAGGAACCGTCCTTGTAGAACTCGGAGGAAGCGACGTCTAGAGCCAGGGCGATTTCTTCGCCCGGCTTGTGGCCGGCGCGCTCGATGGCCTCGGTGATCAGGTCCAGGGCCGCACGGTTGGACGGCAGATTCGGCGCGAAGCCGCCTTCATCGCCTAGGCCGGTGGACAGGCCCTTTTCGATCAGGACCTCTTTCAGCTTGTGGTAGACCTCAGTACCCCATTGCAGGGCTTCGCGGAAGGTCGCGGCACCGATTGGTGCGATCATGAATTCCTGGATGTCCACATCGGTGTCCGCGTGGGAACCACCGTTGAGGATATTCATCAGCGGGACCGGCAGGATGTGGGCCTGTGGGCCGCCGAGGTAGCGGAATTCCGGCAGGTCCGCGGATACAGCCGCTGCCTGCGCGACCGCGAGGGAGACGCCCAGAATGGCGTTGGCGCCGAGGTTGCCCTTGTTGTCGGTGCCGTCCAGGTCCAACATGATCTCGTCGATGATGCGCTGATCGGTTGCTTCTTGGCCTTCCAATGCGGGCGCGATCGTCTCGATCACGGCCTCGACGGCCTGCTGCACACCCTTGCCGAGGTAACGGTCTTTATCTCCGTCGCGGCGTTCCACGGCTTCGAAGGCGCCAGTCGATGCACCGGATGGAACCGCAGCGCGGCCCATGCTGCCATCGTTAAGCAGGACATCAACTTCGACAGTGGGGTTACCACGGGAGTCAAGGATTTCACGCGCGGTGATTGCCTCGATGATTGCCATTACGGCTCCTTTATTCTGTGCAGTTTCTCATCAGCATTCGATTTGCGGTGCGAATGCACCCGGGGTTAAGCCTAGCCTGTGACATGGCTTTCACTGAAAAGTGTCACCACTTCTTAACCGTGATCTCAGTGATTGTTCAGCATCGAGTCCGGCCGCCTCCGCCGCGGCCAGCACCGCGATGAGGTGGTCGGCCAGCTCCTCGGCGTCCCCGAAGTCCAGCCCCTGCCGGTCGGGTTCCGGCGCTCCGGCCCGCAGCGCACGGACCAGCTCCAGCTGGGCGGTGGCCAGTGCCGGACCGATCGTGACCTGGGCGGCGGCCCGCTCCGGTTCGGCGGCCTTTTCTGCGCGTTTGATCGTCTCCCACTGGGTAGCGATCGCGGGGACGTCGAGCGCATCGAGCCGGTCAGCCGGCAACAGCGCCCCGTCGGCCTGGAACACGTGCGGGTTGCGCCGGACCATCTTGGCGGAGAGCAGGTGGGCGATGCGCGCGAAGTCGAAGCGCTGCTCCTCCGCGGCCAGTTCGGCGTGCAGCACCACTTGGAAGAGCACATCGGCCAGTTCCGCGGCAAACTCTTGACCTAGCTGGTCTGTCTCGATGACCTCCACGGCCTCGTAGGCCTCCTCGATCAGGTAGGAGGTGAGGCTTTCGTGGCTGAGCTGGGCCGTCCACGCGCAGTGTGCGCGCAGCATCTGCACGATCCACAGCAGGCGGTTCAGTTCCCCGGCCGCGTCCAGTTGCTCGAGCCGATCGGCCGCCATCACTGCCAGCCGAGGATCAAGGCGTCGACCAGAGCGGCGCGGGTGTCGAAGTCCACGAACGCAGCCTCGGCCGCGTTGATCTGCATCGCCAACAGGTCGTCGAAGGAAAAGTCGAAGAGTTCGGCGGCGCGGGCCAGCTCCTCGGTCAACGTGGTGACAGAGAGCAGCCGGTTGTCCGTATTGATGGTGGTGTTGAAGTTCAGCCCGTACAGCAGCGGCAGCGGGTGATCCTCTGCGGTGCCGCCGAAGGTCTGCAGTGCACCGGTCTGCACGTTAGAGGACGGGCACAACTCCAGCGGGATCCCCCGGTCCAGCACCCACTGGGCCACCGGGCCGAAGCCGACCTGCTCCTCGTGGATGTGCAGGTCTTCGGCGATCCGCACGCCGTGGCCTAGGCGCAGCGCCCGGCCCGCGTGCAGGGCGTCCCGGATCGAGTCCACCCCGTCGGCCTCGCCGGCGTGCACCGTCACCGGGACGAGGTGCTGGGCCAAGTAGTCGAAGGCGGGGGCGAACCGGGACGGCGGGAAGCCGTACTCCGCGCCGGCGATGTCAAAGCCGACCACGCCGTAGCCCTCCCGGCCGGCGGCATCCTTGCCGCGGTGTAGGTTGGCGACCGTCAACTCGGCGATCTCTTGGGCCCGGTCGGCGTGCCGCATGGCGGTCAGCAGCTGCGTGACGAGGATCTGCCCTTGGGCCTCGGCCATGCCCGCCTCGATGCCCGCCTGAACGGCGTCGACGGCCTCCTGCAGGCTGAGCCCGGCGGTCAGGTGCTGTTCCGGGGCCCAGCGCAACTCGGCGTAGATAACCCCGTCGGCGGCCAGATCCGCCACTGCCTCACGGGCGACCCGCGCCAGCGCATCGCCGGTCTGCATCACCGCGGTGGTGTGCTCGAAGCACTCCAAATACTCCGGCAAGGAACCGGAGTTCGCCTTCGCCTGGAACCAATCCACCAAATCGCCCACGTCCGTGCTGGGCAGGGTGTGACCGCAGGCCGCGGCCAGCTCGATCATGGTGTCCGCCCGCAGGCCGCCGTCAAGATGATCGTGCAGGCTGATCTTCGGCATCTCGGCCAGCGCCTTGCGGATGGTTTCATGCGGTTTGGCAGGGCTCATGGTTTCCTTCAGTCACTTTCGCTGGTGCGTTGGTAAAACGGGTTCACGGGTTCGTCGAGTTCGGTCAGCCAGGCTGCGTGGCCGCGTTCGTCGAGGTAGTGGTGCACCTTGCGGATCACGAAGTCCAGCAGGGCGCCTAGCCCCAGCGCGATCGCGACCGCAACGATGAACGCGAGCAACGGGTTCGAGTTTAGCCACTGGCCGGCCAGCGCGCCCAACGCCAACGAGTAGGCGGACCAGACGCTCGTGCTGACCGCGTCCAAGACGGTGAAGCGGCGCAGCGAATAGTCGGTGGCTCCGGCGGTCAGGTTGACCGCGACTCGGCCACCCGGGATGAACCGGCCGGTGAAGATCAGCAGCGCACCGCGCTTGTGCAGCTCATAGTTGGCAAACCGCAGGATCTTTTGGACCCGTTCGGTGCGCTGCCACTTCCAGCGGTCGGTGCCGATCCGGCGACCAATCCGGTAGCAGATCTGGTCCCCGAGGAAGGCCCCGGAGGCGCCCGCGAACCAGACGCCGAGGAAGTACCACCAAGACTGATGCACGCCCACGGAGGCCAGCCCCACCAGCAGGGACTCGGAGGGCACCACGGGGAAGAAGCCGTCGATGCAGCAAAACACGAACAACACGAGGTAGGTCCACCACCCACCGGCGAAGGACAGGATCAGTTCGTTGATCTGCTCCATCATGGTCGCTGCTCGGTCTCCGCACCGAGTTCGGCCAAGATCAGCGGCGTGTCCCGCGGCGGCCGCTGCCCGATGGCGAAGGCCTGAGCCAGCCGAGCGGCGGCCTGCTCCACGTGGGTGTCGGTTTCGCTGTAATAGTCGGCAAGCGGCTCGCCGGCTTGCACCTCGGCGCCTTCTTGCACGAGCAATTGCACGCCCGCGCCGAACTGCACCGGGTCCTCTTTGCGGCTGCGGCCGGCTCCGAGCCGCCAGGCGGCCTGGCCCACCGCGAGCGCGTCGATAGTGTGCACCGTCCCGCTACGCTCGGCCAGGATCTGCCCGCGGTGCCGGCCCAACGGTCTGGTCGCAGACAGGTCGCCGCCTTGAGCCTGCACGAGCCTCTCGAACACCGCCAGCGCGGCGCCGTTGTCCAGGTGCTCCCCGGCGGCTGCGTCGATGCCGTGTTGCGCCAGCAGCGGTTGGGCCAACGCGATGGTCAGCTGCCGCACATCAGCAGGGCCGCCGCCGCGCAACACCGCCAACGACTCTTCCACCTCGAGCACGTTGCCGACGGCCAACCCCAGTGGGGTGTCCATCCTCGTCAGCAGGGCCCTAGTGTGCACACCGGCGGCCTCGCCGATGGTGATCATCAGCTCAGCCAACCGGTGCGCCGCCGTGTGATCCTTCATGAACGCACCGGAGCCGACCTTCACGTCGAGCATCAGCGCCTCGGTGCCTTCGGCGATTTTCTTGCTCATGATGGAGGCCGCGATCAGCGGGATGGACTCGACGGTGCCGGTCACATCGCGCAGCGCGTACAGCCGGCCGTCCACCGGCGCCAAAGAGTCGCCGGCAGCGCACACCACCGCGCCGATCTCGGCCAGTTGGCGGTAGTATTCCTCCGCGTTGAGCCTGCTGCGGAAGCCCGGGATGGCCTCCAGCTTGTCGAGCGTGCCGCCGGTGTGGCCTAGGCCCCGTCCGGAGAGCTGGGGCACGGCCAGCCCGAAGCTGGCCAGCAGCGGGGTCAGGATGAGCGTGATCTTGTCCCCCACCCCGCCGGTGGAGTGTTTGTCGACCAAGCCGCGCCAGCCGTGCTGGGTCCGCAGGCCGCTGAGGTCTTGGCGCTGCCCGGAGTCGATCATGGCTTGGGTGAGCGCGATCGTCTCCTCGTCGGTGGCGCCGTTGAGGAAGATCGCCATCAGCAGGGCCGCGGCCTGCTCGTCGGCCACCCGGCCGGCGTTGAACTCGGCGATGAAGTCCCGGATCTGCTGCACGCTGAGCTGGCCGCCGTCGCGCTTGGTGGTGATCACTTCGATGGGGTTCACGCTCACGAGTTCTCCTTGGCCTGTCTCGGTTCGGTGGACTGGTTTCGTGTCCCGGCCAGATCCCTCGGGCCGAAGGCCATCGGCAGCAACGCCGCTAGGCTCACCGGCCCGTCCTTGCTGAGGACCACGGTCCGCTCGTCCGCGAACTCCGCCAGCAGCTGCCGGCAGCGGCCGCAGGGCATGATGAGCTCCCGGTCGGCGTTCACCACGGCGACGGTCCGCAGCCGCGGCAGCGGCACCCCGTCGGTGGTTCGTTGCGCGGGCAGCTTCGCCACCATGCCGGCCTCCGCGCAGAGGGTCAGACCGTAGGACGCGTTCTCTACGTTCGCCCCGCTGATGAGCAAGCCGTTGTCCAGCAGCGCGGCCGCACCGACCGGGTAGTTCGAGTAGGGCGCGTAGGCGCCGCGCAGCGCGTTGCCGGCCGCCTCACGTACCCGCTGCTGTTCCTCGTGTCCTGCTGCAGCCGCCATCTGCTTGCGCGCGCCGTCCTAGCCCCGGCCCTGCAGGGCCAGCAGGCCGGCGGTGGCCATCACCCGGGTGCCGATGCCGATGGCGCGCTCGTCCGGGGCGTAGTTGCCCATGTGCAGGTCGTAGTCCGGGCCGCCGATCTGCCGGGTGCCCAGCCGGAACATGGAGCCCGGCACCACCTGGGTCATCCAGGCGAAGTCTTCGCCGCCCATCGATTGCGGTGCCAGCTGGATGGCCTTGGCACCCAGCTCGATGCGCGCGGCATCCTCCAGCAGGGCCGTTTCCGGTTCGGCGTTGACCACCGGCGGCACGCCGCGGATGTGGTCCACCTCGACCTTCACCCGGTACGGCGCGGCCACCTGCTGGATGACCTCGTCGATCAGCACGCCGGCGTCGTCCCAGGCGGTCGCGTCCAGGCAGCGCATGGTGCCGGAGAGGCTGCCGTGTGCCGGGATGGCGTTCGGTGCGTGCCCGGCGTTGATCTGCCCCCACACCACGGAGACTCCGGAGCGGGCGTCGATGCGGCGGTTCAGCGCGGCCGGCACGTTCACCGCGATCTGGGACAGCGCGAACACCACGTCCTCGGTCAGGTGCGGCCGGGAGGAGTGCCCGCCACGGCCGGTCAGGTGCACGCGGATGGTGTCCGCGGCGGAAGTGATGGGCCCGATGCGGGTGGCGATGGTGCCCACGTCGAAGCGAGGTTCGCAGTGCAGGGCCACAATCCGCGGGATGGGCTCCAGCACGCCCTGGGCGATGACGTGCTTGGCGCCACCGGGGATCTTCTCCTCGGCCGGCTGGAAGATGATGCGCACCGAGCCGTGCGGTGCGTCCGGTGCGGAGAGCAGATCGTTCAGGGTCAGGGCCAGCCCGATCATCACGGTGGTGTGGATGTCGTGACCGCAGGCGTGCATGACCCCGGGGATGGTGGAGGCGTATTCCAGGCCGGTCTCCTCCATCACCGGCAGCGCGTCGATGTCCCCGCGGAAGCCCATCATGATTGGGCCGGAGCCGACGTCCACGTAGGCGCCGGTGCCCTTGAGCCGGACCGGTTTCAACCCGTGGTCCTGCAGGGTCTTGACGATCTGGTCGGTGGTGCGGAATTCCTCGTGGGACAGTTCCGGGTGGGCATGCAGGTCCCGGCGGAAGTCGATCAGCAGGTCTTCCAGCCCGCGGACCACCTCGCCGACCGACGGCGTCCCATTCGAATTAGAGGACATCAGAATCGCCTTTCGCTTTCAGCGCTTCCACCGTCTGCTTCACCGACTGGGCGTGTTCGGTGGTGGTGACCAAGAGCGCGTCCGGGGTATCCACTACCACTACATCATCGATTCCGATCAGGGCAATCACCCGCTTGGTGTCGGAGACCACCACCCCGGAGGATTCGGTGGTGTACACCCGGGCGTGCTCGCCCAAAATCGTCATGTTGGTGTCCAGCTGGGCCGGGTTCAGCCGGGCCAGCGCGGCAAAGTCGCCCACGTCATCCCAGGTGAAGGCGCCGGGGATGACCGCGACGGCGCCGGCGGCAGCGGCCGGTTCTGCGACCGCGTAGTCGATGGCTGTCTTCTTCAACTCCGGCCACACTCGAGCCATCACCTCGGACCGGCGAGGGGTATCCCAGGCCTGGGCGATTTCGGTGATGCCGGCGTGCAGCTCCGGCTCGTTGCAGCGCAGGTGCTCCAGCATCAGTGCGGCCGGGGCCACGAACATGCCGGCGTTCCACAGGTAGTTGCCGCTGGCCACGTACTCCTTGGCCACGGTCTCGGAAGGCTTTTCCACGAACTCGTCCACGGCCAGCGCCGACGGTGCGCCGGGCACTGCCAGCGATTGCCCGGCGTGGATGTAGCCGAAGCCGGTGGCCGCATAGGTTGGGGTGATGCCGATGGTGACGATCTTGCCGGTGGCGGCCGTTGCCACCGCCTCACGCACCGCCTGCTGGAAGGCCTCCAGCGGACCGATCACCTGGTCGGCGGCAAAGGAACCCATGATGGCCTCCGGGTTCCGCCGGTGCAGGATGGCCGCAGCCAGCCCGATGGCCGCCGCGGAATCCTTCGGCTCCGGCTCCAACACCAGGTTGTCTTGGTGCAGCTCCGGCAGCTGGCCGGCCACCGCGTCCTTGTGCGCCTCACCCGTCACCACCAGGAACTTCTGCCCGGCCAACCCCACGAGGCGCTCATAGGTCGCCTGGATCAGGGTGTTGCCGGAGCCGGTCAGATCGTGCAGGAACTTCGGTGCCGCGGCGCGGGAGAGCGGCCACAGTCGGGTACCGACGCCCCCGGCAGGGATCACTGCGTAGAAACGGTCGAGCCCGGCCTGTGCACCGGTGTTGTTCATTGACACCAAGAAACTCCATTGTCCAGTTGGCTTTGTCCAAGCATTGTCTTGAATGAGTATAGGAGTTTTTGCTGGGTGCAGCCCGCTTTCGGTGTCCGCCTGCGGGATGATCTTGGGCGAATTAGCGTACACAAATAGGACGAAATACGGTTGGCGCCGCCGGGGTCCGATCCTTGAAACTAGTAACGATTAAGCAATGTTCGGCAAAGCCCGGTGAACCTCGTCACAAGGTGAGCTAATTCTCTGACCCACCAGCCAATTGGCGGGTTGTTTGCACTAGGCTTAGATAAAGGAATGCCTCGCACCGGCGCCTGAGGAGTCCATACAAGAGAGTATGGGCAGACGCACGAGCGATGCAGGGAGGAATAATTCAGTGTCGAATAATTCAGTAGGCACCCTCTACCGCGGCCGGGAAGGCATGTGGTCGTGGGTGGGGCACCGCATCACGGGTGTGGTCATCTTCTTCTTCCTCTTGGTGCACGTCTTGGACACTTCGCTGGTCCGCGTGTCACCGGAGGCATACAACGCCGTGATTGATACGTACAAGAACCCCCTGATGGCTGTCGGCGAGCTCGCACTGGTTGCAGCCATCGTCTTCCACGCCTTCAACGGCGTGCGCATCATCTTGGTTGACTTCTGGAAGAAGGGCACCAATTACCAGAAACAACTGCTGTGGGGCGTGCTCATTCTGTGGGTCATCGCCGTCGGCGGTTTTGCTATCCGTCACCTGTCCTTGGCTTTCGGAGGCTAATAGACCATGACTGCACTATCTTTTGAAAAACCTCGTTCAACCGGCAAGATCGACCCGAAGTACACCCGCTCCAAGGGCAAGGGTGGCAACTTCGAGATGCTGGCATGGCTGTTCATGCGCATCTCCGGCGTCGTGCTGATCGTCCTGATCTTCACCCACCTGTTCACCAACCTGCTGGTCGTCGAAGGCGTCTCC
>CAYZBX010000076.1:0-8610 GCA_964476735.1 uncultured Micrococcaceae bacterium | reverse complement strand
ACCATGTGAAGTCTCGGGACATCGTTGATTCGATGTTCCGGGACTTCTTTTTGCGCTGATGTCGGCATCAAGCGATCCAACTTCTCCAGCTGTTAGCGGGTTGCGAGCCCTCGCGGTGAGCACGACTCTCTAGCGGATGGATTCATCACCATCAGTCGAGCTCGTCGAGAATCTCTTCGATGCTGTAGCGTTCTCCGGAGCAGTCCTGTGTAATCGCCTGTCGCAGAATCTCGAGATCTTGCGAGTTCTCGATCTTCTTCAGAATCGTTGTATTCGCTCTTGCCTGTACCAACCACTGGTGAATGGCTGCTTCGGTCGGGGTGTGAGAACGCGCTTCAAGAGTAGTCGGCATGGACTCGACGGTTGACTCCGTCGACCGTTACGTTGCCGCCGTGGGGCACGACCCATTGCGGCCGGGTATGCGCGAAGGGGACGCCGACGCACAGGACGGCGTCCGGGTTGTAGAGACCCACCATCTCGATGACAACATCTCGTTGCTCTTTGCGTAACCGGATGCGTTCAGCTATGTCGGGGCGGCGGTCGTGGTCGGATACCGGCGGGCGTGCCACGAGTACGGCGTCGACAGCTGCAAGCAGCCCGCGCTCGCCGAGGGATCGCAAAATCCAACCGACATTCCGGGCCGGGAGTAGGAACTCCGAGGTCTCGATGAGCAGGACGCTTCCGTCGAGGACCTGCGGGTCTGACGGGAAACGGCCCGCCGTCAGCACCCACTCCAGAACCTCGAGGCAGCCGCCCCAACTTGGTCCAGTCACGACGCGGACGGGGCCCGACCATGTCCACTCGTCGGTGGGTTCGCGCTCGCCGAAGTCGGTCAGGGCGCGCGGGTCGGTCCAGTCAATGCGGTGATCTTCGGATTCCTCTGGGTGGGTCAGCTCGAGCGTCGCACCAGTGAGGAGTGGCGCCTGCAGCGAGCGAGCGTGCTCAACATCGACTCGTGGGCCGGGCCCGAGATGAATCTGCGTCGCGCCGCCGTAGAAGCAAGCGATACCCTAGCTCCAAAGCCATTGGTGCAGATTCGTGTTGTCGCTGTAGCCGAGGAAGGGCTTCGGGTCGCGCCGAGCTTCATCAGCATTCAGGTGGGGGATCACGGTAATCTGGTCGTCGCCGCAGATGGTGCTGATGATGGCGCGAATGTCCGGGTCAGCGAATGCGGCGTTGAGGTCGGCGGCGCGCGCTTCAGGTGACGCTCCCAACAAGCGTGTGGTCGGGTATTCGACAGGCACCAAACCCGTGACGTCGGTCAGCCTGTTCATTGCTTGCTCATGAACTGCAGGGGCGAAGCCGGGTGCTGCGAAGGAGGGGGGGAGAGCACTGCGAAGCGGTCGCCGGGGTGAGCCTTGGCGGGGTGGATTAGCATGTTTCATTAAACTATGCCGCTTGCTGCAGCCTCTGCACCCCGGCACAAGCTGCGGAAGCCCCGTGTCATTGCCTCAGGCCGCCGGCGGAATCGTAATCAGCAGCTGACCCCGGCCACTCCGTGTTGCCTGAGACCGGCGTAGAAGAATACAATGTATTCAGCGCTTGGAGAGGATTTTACAATGACCACAATGACCGTCCGCATGAACGACGAGGATGCTGAGCTGATTCGCAAGTACGCGGCCTTCGAAGGCGTGACAATCTCCGACTTCGCCCGCACAGCGATCTTGGAGAAGATCGAGGACACGCAAGATCTTGAAGCTCTACGACAGGCGATTGCACAAGACACCGGGGAGCGCTTTAGCATAGACGAAATTCTCGACGAGCTCGGCTGATGACTGATAAATCCACCCGTTATCGAGTGGAGCTCACCGCGAAGGCGCGCAAACAACTGAAGAAGATGGATCCCTTTGATGCCAAGATCTTGGCATCCTGGATCAAGAACAACCTTGACGGTTGCGCAGATCCCCGCGCCTTTGGAAAGGGGCTGACCGCAAACCACTCAGGCGAATGGCGATACCGCGTCGGATCCTACCGAATCCTCGCCGTCATCCACGACGCCACGATCGTCATTGAAATCTTCGCGATTGGTCGACGAGACACGATTTACTTAAGAGGACACCCCTGAGGTTCCGCCGGGACCCTGGACCACGGCGACGTGAATCTTTCTAGAAGGCAATGTCTCTGCCAAGTCTCTGGGTGGTTCCGCCCATGTCGCACGTCATCGTTCCTTGATCTGAATCTGGTGGCCGACTTGCTTAGCTATGACCTATTCACGGAACTGAGCGGTCGTGTTCACCACCATCCACGGCGAGATGAACATCAATGACGCGGCAACACACATCAACTTCAGTGCCATCTGCCAGTTTCGAGCACATATAAGACACCGAAAAAGTAAACCCCCATGCAAGACGGAGATGACTAAAAACATCAGCCCAGAATGAAAAGAAGTCTTGCAGATGGCGGGAATTGAACCCGCATCCGATGTGCCACTGCCGGGTCTTCTTCGGTTAGCCAGATGCTATGCGCGAGTCCAGACATCCTCGAGATTCATCAGCCGCCGAAAGGAGTGCCGTTTCCCGCCGCCCCACGATAGTGGAGCCGCCGGTCCCACCCTCGTCTTCCTCATCAATCGAGATGACTATCGACGATTCTCTTCAGGAACCTCAAAATCCAACGGAGCTTGATCCGCAACATCTTCCAAGGGCACGACCTCTTCAAGTGTCAGGTAGTGGGGGCTGATCTCCATGCTTTCGAAATAGTCCGGTAGAGGGAGGTCGGTAGTTACGAGCACTACATCTGCGGTGTCCGGATACCAAACAATTTTCTCGTATTTGTCGCCCATTTGAGTGAGGCGTTCCTGGAGAGTGCCCTGCGCGTCCTCGTAGTCAGAAAGATTAGGATCCATCATGACTTCCAAGAAGTAGTTTTGCAGCGGGCCGAACGTGTATTTCTTGCCGTTCTCGTCAATACCAGTGACGATTCCAATTTCTGCGGCTTCGCCGCCTCGTCGATTGTCAACAGATACTCGCAGGAACTTCATCTCAGTTGTATCTTGGATGCGTTCTCGAAGAGCGGCGACATCGGCCGGTTCTTCCATGGCCTCAATGACACCAATAGATTTTTCCTGTGAAACATAGGCAAGACGTTTCGTTAGATCAATCTTCCCACTGTTTTCCTCGACATCTGCAGAGGCTGTACTCTCTCTGGGTTGAGCGTCTGATGTTGGCGTCAAGCTTTCTCGAGGCGTTTCCGACTGAAGAGTCTCCGAAGGCAGTGGTTCAGGTTTGTGGCCCTCATGTTCAGTAGCCGCCGGTTGCGAGCACCCGGCAATCAGCAACAACGTTAGGGCAGTAAGTGCAATCCTGTTTTTGTAAATTTCGGCTCCTCAGCCATGGTGGTTGCGTGTCCTTGGTTGCCCACTGACAGCCCGAACTTTGTCCGATATTCTACTTAGTTAGACACTGGAATGAATATTTCTAGCGCCGCATCTGAAGTAGTAATTCGTGGCGCGGACAAAGATCTTTTGAGATTTATCAGCTAGGCCGCTGCATTGCTAAAAAGTGCCTCATCGGTGAGATTGCTGAGAATAGCGGGGCCTAACCGCATCAATCATTCCAAATACCCAGTTAGGAAATCAGTCCTAGCTAGCAATCAAGAAACTTTGCTGAACCTAACTTACGGATGGATGCCAATCATGACCAGTCATGCTGGGAAAAAGGATGTCGATGACTGCCTTTTTCTGACCGAAGCTTAGGTTCTTGCCACTCATGTCAAGGACGATGTTCTTCCACCGTCGGTCTTCATCTCCTAGATAGGTGGCGTACTGCTCGGCGGCCCCCCTGTGAATCAAATCGGAGGAAGTTCCTACTCGATGTGGACGAACCTTCAACGCAAAGGGAGTCGGAACACAACTCGTTTGTGTTTTCATGCGGGTCAAGCGATCCGTTATTCGCCAACGTGTCCCTCAGAATGCTGGACTCGGATTTTCCAAATCCCGCTGATAGGTACCATGCGCCGACGATGAGCATCACAGCCAGAATTACTGCAGTGATGAAAAGCCCCGCTTCCTATGGGAACTCCTCCTTGGTGCCGAGATAGGCATGATTAATCTCCGTTCTGGAGCCGTGTAACAGTTCCCGGTTACAGCGACATGCGGCTGCCCAGTGCCACGAGTGACATTGGCGGCCCGTGGCTGCGCTGTGACTGTGAGCACATAGCGGATTTCTCTGCGGCTCTCATTCTATCTTTTCAATACGAAATTCGCGGCCGCGGGCACATCCTCTTGCTGGGGTGGCATCTATTCGCATCAGTTCCGCGGTGTCTAGGCCATAAGCTGCGATGGCCCACTCAAGCTGGCTGAATCGCTAATGGTAGTCAGTGGAACCTGACTGGGCCAGGCATTGAAGTGAACTGCAAGTCAACGAGTGGCCCCATGTTTGACGGTCTCAGTGGTATTCAATGTCATTTGACCGAACAATCGGAAAACTCTCGATGACCTTGGTGGGATCGTGATGAAGACTCACCTATGGTGATCTTGGCGAAGATAACGAGCCGATCAATTAGCGTATTGAATAAAATGAGAGTTGAGACGAAGTGGTCTTTTTTAGACGTCGAAAAATCGGGAGCAGCCAAAATCTGAGGCTTATCGCGCACGACAAGCCGAAATCGAGCGGATGATCGCAGCTGAGCCTGCCCCGAGGGAGGTCACGGAGCAGGAGATCTGGGGGAATGTCTTCAACCCCGCGATTCAGGCCTTGGAGAATGCCGATTTCGGCAAGCTCGACGAACTCTACGCGGCGCAGCCGGATAGCGAGCACCGCGTCGTGTGGTGGCATACACTCCGCAATGCTCTGCCGGAGTATAGCGGTGGCCGCCGGCAAGCTCTGTTTGAGGGCGCGCTGCAGCATGATTCGGCAGTAAGCCTCATGCTGGCGTCGAACTTGGCCGTACTGTT
This sequence comes from uncultured Micrococcaceae bacterium, assembly GCA_964476735.1. Classification (GTDB taxonomy): domain Bacteria; phylum Actinomycetota; class Actinomycetes; order Actinomycetales; family Micrococcaceae; genus Micrococcoides. The sequence goes on along the minus strand of CAYZBX010000076.1, from coordinate 3,716 downwards.
CGGCTTCGAAGCCCGCGGGGAAGGCACGTCAGACACCGTCACCATCGAGGGCGGATTCGGCTTCTACGAGTGGAATGCCCGCGGCCACGAACTGATGGAGCGCGCCGCAGAACTCAGCGGCCGCACCGATCCTTTCGCCTACATCGTTGGTCACGGTGCGAGCATCACTGACGATGACTGTGGACTCGCGCACGCTAAGAAGTGGCAGTCCATCGACCCGTGGAACCCAATGGGCTGGGCCGAACTGTTGCGCCAGCAGGACGCTCGTTGGAGCGGTGATTGGCAGGCGCTGCCGTTGATGGCGAGGTATGTGGCAGAGCAAGCCCCTGACGGGCACCCGGTGCTGGCTGAGGTTGTTTCAATTCTCAATCAGCACTGGTTCACTCTTCGCTCGTTCGGTGAGTTCTCATCCGAGGACGCGACAGCGGCCGCCTGGCGCAATGCAGAGTCGGCTTACACGGTCGCACACTCTTTCGCCAAGTTCAGCAGCGCCTACGAAGATGGCATTCGAGCTCTGCGCCTCTGGGACCGCTTTGCATTTGGGTTGGCCGAGGCCGGTCTCTACGAGGAGTTGCTCGATGTTATGCGACGGCAGAAGGGCCGTTACTACGCGTTGTGGCAAGACCGCTATCGGGACCCCGCGCACACGTACGGATGGTGTCGAGCGGAGGCATTTCAAGTGAGATTCCGCCGCGCCAGGCCATTGCCTGAGGACGCGTACGACGACGTGGACTGGGGACCCAAGGGTGCCCCGAACGTTGCCTGAATCCAGAGGGAGGGCGATGTCGCACCGCTGACCGAGCGACAGCTCGCGGTCAATCGTGGGATAACGCACTGCTGCGATCGCCGTGGTCTAGCTGCTCGTCGGGACCTAACCCAGCCAGAACACAGTTCTTGCCGCTACATAGGCGCGTGGTTTACCTAAAGTTCATTTCTGGTCCAGAAGGGCTGGCTAGGCTCAGTGTCGATGTATCGAAATAAACGTAGTGGTGACGTGAACGCGTGAAAAATTTTAGGAATACGGCGCTGATCCTTGGTGGCATTCTGCTCGCTTTAGGCGCCTTCATCTTCGTGGTGGGATTTGTTCTCCCGTGGTTCTTTGAGGCAGCTATTGAAATCCAATGGGTCGCAAGCGGGGTCATCTTCGCCGGTTTTCTCATCGGCCTGTTCATAATTCGCCGGCGCGGCTGGTCGCAGGAAGGCTCAATACTGCTCATTCTGATCGTCCTCGTGGGCATGATCTTAGACATTCCCGGGAACCCCATCTTCAACGCTCCTTATGAGGCGCTCTTCCTAGAATCCGGGCAACAACTCCAAGGCAGCGCTACAGTCGAGACGATCGGTGGAGAGACCCACGTGTCAGGTTCGGCGACCGTCGTCGATGCGGATGGCAGCTATGTCAGTACCCCGAACGGTTTCCTGATGGCCTTCTATCGAGCGCTGATCTACTTCGTGTTCTATTCCGTGCTGCTGACGATCTCCGGGCTCCTACCAAACCGTCGCCCGAAAAGCAGCGCCGGGCCGTATGCCCAGGACCGGATTCGCAAATCCTCCAGCAGGGCCGCGAATAGAATTTCTCGGCGTCTCCGTTTGCGCTAGCAGGGCACAGGCGCCCTAGCACTTCACCAGACGAAACTAGGGGTATGCGTCGTGAGATGATGGTGCATTGTCCCTGTTGTTTTCAGCATCGAATCGCGGTAATCGAGTGACGACCTCTCGTTGGCGAGGCCTTGTGGGCCTCGTGCTCATCCTGCTGGTGATATGGCTCATCCAGCCCACCGGGCTGGATTTCAAGGTCTACCGCGACGGCGGCTATACGCTGCTCAACGACCAAGCGGGCCTCTACGCCCAATTGCGGTCGCCAGACACTGCTGCGACCGGTCTGCCGTTCACCTACCCGCCCTTCGCAGCCATACTCTTTGTACCCATGGCGTGGTTCCCCTTTGACCTTGCGGTGTGGATCATGTTCGGACTAACCGTCGCGGCGTTGTACGCGGTGGCGGCGGCGTTTGCCAAGCGGGCGCCGACCCCGCCATTGCGCTGGCAAGCTGCCCACCGTTGGTTGACCACGCCATCGGTGCTGACGGCGGTCCTGCTGCTCACCGGTAGCTTCTCCCTGACGCTGTGGTTCGGACAGATCAACATCCTCCTGCTGGCGGCCTGCTATGTGGCCGTGGCACGGTGGGGCATCGGCTGGGTGCTGGCCGTTGTCATCGGGATCTGCGGCGGAATCAAGCTCACGCCGCTGGCGCTGGGTCTCGTCTTTGTGCTGCGCAAAGACGTGCGTTCCATCCTCGTGCTCGGCGCGAGCTTCGCCAGCACGATCCTGCTGGGCGCGGTGATCGCGCCGACGGCCTCCGCCGCTTATTGGCTGGATGTGCTGTGGGATTCCTCTCGGATGGGTGGCTTGAGCTTCTTCTCCAACTTCAGCATCCGTGGCTTGACCGAGGATGCGGGTCTGCCCAGCGTCTTGTGGCTGGCGCTCGTGCTGGCGAGCATCGCTGCGGTGTGCGTCCTGCTCTGGCGCTATCGTCTGGCGGGAGCGCTCGAACCAGTTGACGAGGTCTCGTTAGCCGCGTTGGCGATGCTGCTCATCTCCCCGGTGACCTGGTCCCATCACTGGGTCTGGTGGCCAATGATCGGGCTGGCGTTCTACAAGATCTCCCGACACCTCGGCGCGCGGGTCGCCACGGGCATCCACGTTGCTCTCGCGATCGCCGTGGTTCCCTGCCTCTTGTGGCTCCGGGGGTTCTTCATGGCCTTGGGCTACAGCCCGGATCGGGGTGAGTTGCCGGCGTGGGCGCCTATCCTTACCCACGGTACGGTGCTCGCCTTTCTGGCGATACTCGGGGTCGCTGTCACGGCCACGTTGCTGCCGCGCCGCGCCCCGGCTGAGCCGCGAGCCGGCCACGAAACCAAACAACCGGAGGCATCGGAAGCCTAGGCCACGCCCGAACACCTCTGTTAGACAACAACGGCGGTCAGAATCCCAAAACGGGCTCCTGACCGCCGTCGCTTGAGGTCGTCTCAGCCTTCTCGCCTGAAATCTAGGTCGGCAGACCCAACTCGACGCGTTGGAAGATGCGCAGCAGAGTCTCGGCATCCTCCTCGTCCAGTTTGGCCGTGAAGTGCTCGTGGATGAACATCTGGTGTGCCTTGGCTGCCCGCAGGAAGACACGCTTGCCTTCGGCCGTCAGCTGCACCCAGCGGGAGCGACCGTCAGCTTCATCCGGGACCAAGCTGACCCAGCCGCGGGACTCGTGGCCGCGGATCCGGTAACTCAGCCGTGACGCGGAGAAGATGATCCGTTGCGCCAGCTCGCCCATCCGCAGCCGCTGTTCGGGCGACTCCATCAAGGCCAGCAGGATGTTGTAGTCACCCAAGCTCAGGCCGCTGTGCTGCTCCAAGTGCTGATCCAATGCGTTGGTCAACGCGGCCGAGGTTTCAAAATACTGTCGCCACGCATCGAGCAGCAGGGTTTGATCGGTCATGATCTACAGCCTACTGCTGTGTGACGACTTCCCGAGCAGCGGCAAGCCGAGGGTGAACCGGGGCGTTTGGCACGTCTGCCGGGCGTCCGATGGCGAATTCCTTGCGCAGCACCGGGACGACCTGCTCGCCGAGAATCTCGATCTGCTCCAACACGGTCTCCAAGGGCAGGCCGGCGTGGTCGATGAGGAAGAGCTGGCGCTGGTAGTCGCCGAAGTGCTCCCGGA
>CAYZBX010000075.1:0-8611 GCA_964476735.1 uncultured Micrococcaceae bacterium | reverse complement strand
CACAACGACGTGAGGCCCTCACCCATTTAAACAACACAACCCACCCTTAGACATCGACTCAAGACGCTTCCTACGCCGTCTACTTCGAATGAGGGGGTGGGGTTTTGTCAGGGCCAGGTGGGCTGATCGTTGCCCTAAGCTTGCGACCTCGCAGTGTCGTTGGCGGACCTGCTGGTAGGTTCTTTCTGCTTTTCTTAAGTCCGCTGGAAGTCATTCACTTCGTGCTGTCTCCGGGGCTTGGTGCATCTGAGCGGGCAGCGGCCTAGGCTGCAGAGACTCGTTAAGGATTCTGTAAATCGCTGAAAACATCGTTTCAGCAAGCTTCCGATATTTGTCCTCAGATCCACGCACTTTTCTCTCGTGATCTTTCGACACAGCTTGTTAGTGTTTCACCTCAATGTGACGCAGGTCTCATTGGCTGGCATCTTGATCGTTGCCGGTTAGGCAGGCTCATCTCGGAGGTAGAGCACCATGCATAACAATTCTTCATTGAGAGAGGACCACGACCTCATCCGCGAGAAAGTCGGGTTCTATGACTTTACGTTGGAGTGCGCCGGCCAACTTCGAGTTCAGTCTGCACCGGGCGGCGTGCGCCCCGGGCGGCAGATCGTAGAGGGGTTTGCGCAGGGATCTTGCCTGCTCGATGCTCGCCCGACCGGCGAATTCGAGGCGAAACCTCACGTCTGAGTCGACATCAGGTGGGTAGTGGTCTGGGGTCACGCCGATCTTTCCCGATGAATGCTGTAATTGCGAGCCACCGTCGGCAATGGGTGAGGAAGATCATACCAAACTAGCGTGGCCCGTTTTCAGGACGGGCGTCGCTGCTTTTCCCTGTGCGGAAACGGTCGATCGCAACCGCGGCACAGAGCACGTGAGACGGCTCATATTGTGACCTTCTGGCTTGGGGTACTCTTCACTCGGGCGTAGGCTAAGGCTGTTCCAACAATCCTTGGTAGATGAAAGCTCAAAAATGTCTAGCAGTGTTGCGCAAGCGTCCAAGGGGAGCAGCCCGGTGAGTCAACGCCGAGTCGCCTTAGCTACCCTCGTCGGGACGACCATCGAATGGTACGACTTCTTTATCTTCGCTCAGGCAGCGGCGCTGGTCTTCCCGATCCTCTTCTTCGAAGAAGCGGGACCTCAATCGGCCCAGATCCTTTCCTTCGTGTCCGTCGGGCTGTCCTTCCTGTTCCGTCCGTTGGGCGCGTTCTTGGCAGGGCACTACGGTGACAAGCTCGGGCGCCGCCTGATGCTCGTCATCACCCTCATCGTGATGGGCGGTGCCACGACGCTTATCGGCCTGCTGCCCACCTACGCGGCAGCCGGCATCATCGCGCCCATCCTGCTGGTGTTCCTGCGCATCTTGCAGGGGATCTCCGCCGGCGGTGAATGGGGCGGCGCCGTACTCATGGCCGTTGAACACGCTCCTGGGAACCGCCGCGGCCGCGCCGGTTCCGTGCCTCAGCTCGGGGTTCCGCTTGGCATGCTGCTTGCCTCCGGCATGATGGCGTTGATGAACGGGCTGATCGCGCCCGGCGATGCCTTCATCGAATGGGGCTGGCGGGTGCCCTTCTTGGTTTCCATCGTGTTGATTGTGGCGGGCTACCTGATTCGTCGCTCGGTGGATGAGTCACCGGTCTTCGAAGAGATCGCCGAACGTAAGGAACTGGTCACCAACCCGATGGCCAAACTGTTCAAACGCCACTGGTTGGTGGTGTTGCTGGCAGCACTGATCTTTGCGGGCAACGGGGCCTCCGGCTACATGATCACCGGCGGCTACCTGACCAAGTACGCAACCAACCCAGACACCTTGGCCATGGACCCGACCGCGGTCTTGCTGGTGATGTCCGCTGCCGCATTTGGGTGGCTGGTTTCGACCTTCGTTTCCGGTTTCCTCGCGGACAGCTTAGGCCGGCGCAAAACCTACATCATCGGCTGGATCTTCCTCGGCGCCATGTCGTTCCCACTCTTCGCGATGGTCAATACCGGAGAGGTCAGCATGTTGCTGATTGCCTGCCTGCTGTTCAGCATCGGACTCGGGCTGACCTACGGTCCGCAAGCGGCTTGGTATTCGGAGATGTTCCCGGCTGACGTTCGATTCTCCGGCGTCTCCGTGTCTTATGCCATCGGTGCGATTCTGGGCGGGGCGTTCGCGCCAACCATTGCAACCTATCTCGTCCAGCAAACCGGCGGCACCGTGGCGGTGTCGGTCTACCTGCTCGGGATGGTCGTGGTGGGGTTGGTCGCGACCCTGCTGCTGCGGGATCGTCAGGGCATCGACCTGTCGATCAACAACGTTGAAGAACAACGGAAGAACATTACGGTCATCAACTAGACCGGACAGCCTAGAGGCCGGTATCAATTCGCGTTGTCGAGTCGATACCGGCCTCGCTTTTTCACCATCGCGTCATCGTAGAGGCAGGGCGTCGGGACTCATTCCTCCTTGGTCTTGGCGTCTCGTTCTTGCTTGATGCCGTCAGCCACCGTCTTGGTCTCGGGCGTGTACCCGTAGATCTGGGCAGCGCTGGTGGGTACCCACCACTTGCCGCACAAATGAGTCGTCTTGGCGTCGGTTCCCGTCGGCCACCAGACAGCCTCGAGCTGCGGAGTTCGGACCTGTTGCTGTACTTGTTCCTGAAGTTCGGTTTTCTTCCGCTTGTTCTCGGCCGACAGCCCCGCCACCAGTTCGTCATCAGTGGGTTTGCCTGCCGTCTTGACCGGGACGCAGGAGGGCGGAAGCCCGCTTTGGCTCTGGAAGGTGAGGATCCGTTCATCGCCGGTGGTGCGCTGGAGCAAATGGATTCCGGTCGCATCCGCTGCGACCCAATCGGGCAGCACTTCTTTGGCGTCGGAAGTGCTCATATCCGCGAATTCGTAGCCTTGGGACTTGTCTTAGGTGCCAGCGCCGGTCAGGGAGCTGCAAGCGCTGGTCGTGACCAGTAGCGCCGCCGAGCCCGAGACGACGCCGAGGACCTTGAGGTATCTCTTCGAATCAATCTTCATGCCTTAAACGCTACGGTGGCAGGCCGGCAGCCGAATCGGGCTGCGGTCCAATCTCGTCCCACCTCCGCTGCGCCCCTAGTCCTACACCGGTACGCAGGAGTGCGACCGGGGGATTGGTGCGAGGATTCGGGCCTTGTCTGAGAAAAAGCTAGGCTGGGTGAAGCGAACAGTAACCAGTGAGAGAGAGTCCATGGCTGAAGACACCGCAGTGCAACAAGTACAGCAGCTATCCGAGCAGGCATTGAATCGCCTATTTCACCAGGCGCGCAGTATCAACAGCTTCGCCGGGGAGCCGCTGAGCGAAGACGAGATGCGGCACATCTACGAGCTGGCCAAGCTGCCACCGACCATGATGAACACTCAACCGTTGCGAGTGACATGGGTTGCCTCCACGGAACAACGCGAGGTGTTGGCCAAGTGCATGTCGGGCAGCAACGCGCGCAAGACCCTAGAAGCGCCTTCCACCGCACTTCTGAGCTTTGATGCGGACTTCCACGAGCACATTCCCTTCCTGTTTCCGCACGCCCCGGAACGCAAGTCCTTCTTCGAGGAGGCTGGGCCGCGGGCGGAACGGGCCCGGGAGAACGCTTGGCTGCAGGCGGGCTACTTCATCCTAGCCGTCCGCGCCCTCGGCTACGACGTGGGCCCGATGACCGGGGCGGACTTCTCCTCCATTGACGCAGCCTTCAACGGAGGAACGGAACACCGCGCGTTCATGATCGTCAACATCGGTCGCCCCGGTCTCGAAGCCTTCTTTGACCGGTTGCCACGCTTCGAGTTCGAGGCTGCGAACACGATCGTTTAGCGCCACCGTCCGGCGGCCCGGCGAACGAGGAAATCACCGGAGACCCCGAGGAAGAACGTGAAGGCCAAGCCAACCATCGCCTGGTCCACTTTCAGGCTCTGCGCGGCGGCGGCACGAACGTCCTGACTGACCGTGTCCAATTGGTTGCTGAGGATCGGTAGCGTGTCACGGACGAACCAACCGTTCACCACCTGCTGCTGCGGGGCACCTCGGGTGAGTGCATTGTTGGCTCGGTAATCGGCCTCGGCGGCGGCGATCAGCGCACTGGCGTCGCGGCCACTGTTACCGTCCGCCTCAGCCCCGAGCCCGGCGCCGGCGAAACTGACCAGTCCCAGCAGGATGCCCAGCCACCAGAGAGTCAGGACAGCCGAAACGGTGTAGTGCAACCAACCCCGTTTCTTGGTCCCTGCTGGCGGAAAATACATGGCTGGTGCCTTGGGCGTGGCTATTTGCGTCATTTTGTCTTTCTGATGCGGTGCGGTTGATCATTCAGAACGTAGCATTGCGTAGAGACAACATAAGCAACAGGAACGTGGTTCATGAGTAGTTCAAACGTCTGGCAGAAGATGATTGATAGCGACCCCGACCACTCACGACGGTACGCGCAGCGGTGGCGTGATCTTGCTGCAGCCGGGCACGACATCAACGGCGAGGCACGGCTGGTCGACGCGATGCTGCCGCGTGGCTCGGCGGTCCTCGACGCCGGCTGCGGTACGGGGCGGGTCGGCGGCTACCTGCTGTCCGCCGGCCACGAGGTCTCCGGAGTGGATCTGGATGGGTACCTCATCTCAGTCGCCAAAGAAGACCACCCGCAGGGCGAGTGGTATCAGGGTGACCTGGCGACCTTCCGCTTCCCGGACGGCGCCCGGGACAGCTTCGACCTCATCGTTTCGGCCGGCAATGTGATGGGCTTCCTCGCGCAGAGCAACCGCGGGGAGACGCTGAAGCAGCTGCGAGGCTTTCTGGCGGAGAGCGGACGCCTCGTGATCGGTTACGGAGCCGGGCGTGGCTACCCGTTCGAGGACTTTTTTACCGACGCGGCCAGCGCGGGTTTGCGGGTCCAACAGGCCTATTCCAGCTGGGAACTTCAGCCCTTCGATGAAAACAGTGACTTCCTCGTGGCCGTTCTGGTGCGCCAGTAAAATGAGACCATGACCGACCACGAGACCACGCCAGTCCCCGGTGCCACGGGACACAAATGGCTAGACCGAATCACTGAAGACCCCGAACATTCACGCTGGTACGCCCAACGCTGGCGTGACTTCGTGGCCGAAGGCAAAGACATCGACGGCGAGGCCCGCCTCGTCGACGCGATGGCGCCGCGAGGGGGCAGAATCCTTGACGCAGGAGCCGGTACCGGACGCGTGGGCGGCTACCTGTTGGCCCGCGGGCACACCGTGGTCGGGGTGGACATCGACTCCTATCTGGTCAACGTCGCGCGCAACGACCACCCGCAGGGAACATGGTTCGTCGGTGAACTGGCCAGCTTCGATCTGGCCGCAGAGGTAGAAACGAACTTTGATGTGATCGTCTCCACCGGCAACGTGATCAGCCTGTTGCGGGAACAAGACCGCGTGCAGGCGTTCGAAAGAATGGGCAGTTACCTTGCCCCCGCAGGAAGAATGCTGCTCGGTTTCGCCGCCGGACGCGGGTACGAATTCGATGAGTTCTTCCGGGACCTTGAAACAGCGGGGCTCCGGTTGACCAGCCGGTTCAGCTCTTGGGACCTGCGGGGCTTCACGGACCAAAGCGACTTTGTGGTCGCCATCATTGAGAAAGGCTGAGAAATGACTCAGGACAACGGCGTCGCGGTACAACAGCGCGGCATGACCGAAACCGATCTGGCCGACCTGGCAGAGCTCGTCGGGGAGCGCTTCTCCGGGGATCTAGAGGTGCGTCGACTCCACTCCGAGGACGAGCTGGTGACCACCGAAGGCTCAGAAACGGTGGCCGCCGTGGTGTACGCCGAATCCGTCGATGATGTGCAACAGCTCATGCGTTTTGCCCACGAACGAGACATTCCCGTCATCACCCGCGGCGCTGGCACGGGCGTCTCCGGAGGGGCGCACGGCATCGCCGGGGCCATCGCGTTGTCGTTGGAACGGATGAACAAGATCATCTCGATCGACCCCGACGATGAGATGGCGGTGGTCGAGCCGGGCGTCATTAACGCCCAGCTCAACGACGCCGCCGCCGAGTTCGGGTTCATGTATGCGCCGGACCCGGCCAGCTACCAGCGCTCGACCATTGGCGGCAACGTGGCGACCAACGCCGGCGGGTTGCGCTGCGCAAAATACGGGGTGACCAGAGACTCGGTCCGGGCCCTAGACGTGGTACTCGCTGACGGCACGCTGATCTCCACCGGTTCGCCAACCTTCAAGGGCGTGGCCGGTTATGACCTGACGAGCCTGTTCGTGGGCTCCGAGGGGACCCTAGGCGTGGTGGTCTCTGCGACCGTGCGCCTGCGCTACCTCAGCGAAACGATTCACACCGTGGCGGCGTTCTTCGATGACTTCGTCGTCGCTTCCGAGGCCGTGCTCGCGATCGGTCGGGGGCGAATCCAGCCCTCCATCTTGGAGATCATGGACGTCGGGACGATGGCCGCCGTGGACGAGGCCCACGGCTCGGATTTGTGCGCTCGCGGCAAGGCGCTGTTGCTGATCCAGACCGATGGCTTCGGCGCGGACCGGGAGGCGGAGGCGATCACCGAGATCTTGGGACGAACCGCCACCGAGATCATCAGCACGTTGACGGCCGAAGACCCATCGGAGGCGTTGGCTCTGGTGGATCTGCGTCGGCACTCGCGGGGCGACAACACGGAGACGGTCGTCCGTGTGGGCGAGGACGTTGCGGTGCCGAAATCCAAGCTGGTGAGCTACGTGCACCGGATCTATCAGATCGCGGAAAAGTACAACGTGCTCACCAAGGTGGTGGCGCACGCCGGTGACGGCAACCTGCATCCGACCTTTTGGATCGACGCGGACGACTACGCCGGCGGTGGGATGGCCCGACTGGATCAGGCGTTGGACGAATCGATCAGGGCAGCCCTCGACTTCAACGGGACGATCACCGCGGAACACGGCATCGGCAGCTACAAGCTCAGGTGGCTGGGCTGGGAACACAGCCCAGAGGTGCAGCGGCTCCAACGGGAGATCAAGAACGTCTTCGATCCGAAGAACATCTTGAACCCGGGCCGGGCGATCCTTTAGTCGGGCTGGGAGCGCCCCACACGGCTCTCCAGCCAGGTTTCGACGTAGGACCAGTGGGCCGCCGCGGGGTTGATTTGCTCGAGGTGGTCCAAGGCGGCAAGGAAGAGCGCGTCGACAGGCAACTGTAGCTGCGTGGATCGGCGCAGAAACTGCATCGAATGCTCGGCCGGGACACGGTCGTCGTCGGCCCCTTGCACCAGCAAGACCGGGGTCGTGATGGCACCGGTCAGTTGCAGCAGCGGGGACGCCTCCAACAGCTCATCGCTAGCGTCGTGCTTGTCGGCGCCAAAGAACTCTGCGACGGCGCCATCGCCCAAAGCTTCACGAAGCGTTCGCGGCACATCGGTGACCGGAGCCAGTGCGACAACCGCGTCGAGACGCTGGGCGTTCAACAGGACGATCTGGCCGCCGACCGAGTGCCCGATCCCGACCAGTACCTGCCGGGGTGTCAAGAGGCTCCGGATCAGTTCCAGCCCGGCCACCGTGTCGGCCAGGAGCTGTGCGAAGTCGACGGCCGTTCCCCGCCGGTACTCGAGGTTGAACACCTGCCAGCCGCCGGCCTGGAATTTCTGGGCCAGCGGGTGCATGAGTTCGGCGGTGAACCTCGAACGCCAGTACCCACCGTGCACGAGCACGACGGCCGGCGGATCCGGAAGCGTCGTGTCCCCGAGGGGATACGCGTGCACAACCTGATCCGGGTCGGGACCGTAGTGATGTGCGACGGTGGGCATGGGGTCCTCCCTGCTCAGGTTAGTTTCCGCCCGGCACGGAACCAGGTGGCAAGAAATCGACGTCATGCAGCGCAGACTGCCGCACCACCTCGTCGGGATCCTCCAGATTGTGGAGCTGGTCGAACAGTGCGGCTAGTTTGCCCGCTGGCGAGACCCAGAAAATCGAGCGTGCCTCCTTATCCGAACGGTTGAAGTAGCCGTGCGGCAGATCCTTGGGCATGCGCACCGTGTCGCCGGGGCCTGCCGTGGTCCATTCGCCGTCGAGGTAGAGCGTATATTCACCCTCCAGAACGTAGATGTACTCGTCCTGGGTCGTGTGGATGTGGGGCGGCACCCCGGTCCCGGCCGGGTCGATCGACAGCCAGGCGAAACTGTGCTCGTTCTCCGTCTTGCAGAGGTATCGGTGACCCAGCACATTCCAGATCTTGTTGTTGAAGGCTTCGTCAGGGCCGGTGATGCCGGCGAAGTCTTGGGGCGTCATGCGGTTATCCGTCACGGTGGTGGCTCCTTGTCAGGTGTCGGAGGTGGGGTAAGTACAACTATGACAACCGGTCGTTATATGTGCAATAGATTTTGCGATCGCAAGCATTAATGCATGGAAGGCGGGGTTGGGTAAGGGTGCTCGTGCGATAGTGCGGTGAATCCTGCGGCGTGAAGACGCGGGGCGAGCGACATTTATCGGTTCGGCGGTCCTATTTGATTGTGGTGGGCGACGGCGCACTACGGAACTCAACCGAAGCAGTGCCGGAGTGCCGCGTGCAACGATTCGCCTATTCGGGTGGGTCGAGTGTAAGATGGTGACTTGTGCGGATCGCTCCGCATCGAGTCCGGGATGTAGCTCAGTTTGGTAGAGCGCGCGCTTTGGG